>NZ_CP107551.1:4230183-4532339 GCF_025837095.1 Rhodococcus sp. Z13 | reverse complement strand
ATCGGTGCGCGATCGGATCTCGCGGGGCCGCGAAGGGCGGGGATCAGTGTGGCACAGGAATCGGGGCGCCTCGCACCGGGGTGTGGGAGACCCGTCGCCGGCAGGCGAGCAACCGACGGGCACCCGTCAGGCGAGCAACCGGTGGGGAGCACATCGTCGGCGGACGGTGCGTGACGCGGGACTGCGGAGGTAGTCGCGGTACGCCGTCGTGGACATGCCCGAAAGCGTACCGGAGCGGTGGTGCGGATCACATCCCTTCGGGGCGGACGTCTTTCCGGTCACCGGCGTGTCGCATCCGGCGTGTCGCATTGCGCGCCCGGACCGGTCGCGGTTTGATTTCGCGCCCGCGACCGAGTAGCCTCGAACAGTCACTCATACAGAGGTGATGGATCTGCGCTGCTCTCCTGGAGCGGGTGGTTCCTGCGAAATTACGTAAACGTTGGGCCGACGGTGACCACTACCGCCGTCGCTGATCAATCGAGGAGTGTCGACCGTGGCCAAGGGCAAGCGGACGTTCCAGCCGAACAACCGACGCCGCGCGCGCGTTCACGGCTTCCGTCTCCGGATGCGTACCCGTGCGGGTCGCGCAATCGTTTCGGCGCGTCGCCGTAAGGGCCGCGCTTCGCTCACCGCCTGATTCCCTAACGGGAGCTCGGGGTGCTACCTGAGCCGTATCGACTGCGGCGCCGCTCGGACTTCTCGGACACCGTCCGCCGGGGGCGTCGTCAGGGGCGGCGGGACCTGGTCGTTCACGTTCTCGAACGGGATCAGTCCGAGTTCTTGGTGAGTGTCGACGGTCCGCGTTTCGGATTCGTCGTGAGCAAGGCTGTCGGGCCGGCGGTGATTCGACATCGAGTCGCCCGCCGGCTTCGTCATATCTGTGTCGGTCTCGTCGACGCCCTCCCCTCGAACACCGACATCGTGGTCCGTGCCCTGCCGGGCGCGGCGACGGCGGAGTCCCGCGATCTCGACAAGCAGGTGCGTTCCGGCCTCGCCCGCCTGGGGATCCTCGAGTCCCCCGGTGCTCCTGGCGACAGGAGAACCCACGCGTGAGTACCGAGCAGAACGGATCCGTGTGGAGGACGCTGCGGTCTGCTCCGGCCCGCGTCCTCATCTTCTGCATCGAGCTCTACCGGACCTATGTGTCGCCCACCCGCATGCCCACGTGTCGCTTCGTGCCGACCTGTAGCGAATACGCGGTCGAGGCCCTGCGTACGCGGGGTGTCGTCGTCGGGTCGGTGCTGACCGTCGTGCGCCTGCTCAAGTGCGCTCCCTGGCACCCTGGTGGATGGGATCCGGTACCCGAACGGAATCATCGGTCGTCCCCAGTGGGTACCTGACCGGAGCCGAGACCCGAGACCGACGCCTCTCCGTGGCGATCATGGACGACCAGAGGAGTACATAGAGCCGTGCTCGACTTCATCTACTATCCCGTGTCCTGGATCCTGTGGGTCTGGCACAAACTGTTCTCGTTCGTGCTGGCCCCCGACAGCGGCTGGACGTGGGCGCTGTCGGTGGTGTTCCTGGTGTTCACCCTGCGAGCGATCCTCTACAAGCCGTTCGTCAAGCAGGTCCGTACCACCCGCCAGATGCAGGAACTGCAGCCGCAGATCAAGGCGCTCCAGAAGAAGTACGCCAAGGATCGGCAGCGCATGGCACTGGAGATGCAGAAGCTCCAGAAGGAGCACGGCTTCAACCCCCTGATGGGCTGTCTGCCCGTCCTGCTGCAGGTGCCCGTCTTCATCGGCCTGTTCCACGTGCTGCGGTCGTTCAACCGCACCGGTACCGGCATCGGCCAGCTCGGTCTGACGCCGGAGCAGAATGCCCAGCTCGGCAACTACGCGTTCAGCCCCGAGGACGTCCAGTCGTTCCTCAGCGCCCGCCTGTTCGGTGCCCCCATCTCGGCGTGGATCACGCAGCCGATGGCCTCCCTGGAGGCGTTCGCCCCGTTCGGTGACATCCCCACCCGCTGGCAGATCGCGGCCGTCGCCGTGCCGCTGATGATCGTCGCCGGTGTCGCCACGCACTTCAACGCCCGCGCGTCCGTCGCCCGCCAGAGCGCTCAGGCCGCCGCGAACCCGCAGGCCGCCATCATGAACAAGCTGGCGCTCTACGTCTTCCCGCTCGGTGTGCTCGTCGGCGGCCCGTTCCTGCCGATCGCGATCATCATCTACTGGGTGAGCAACAACATCTGGACGTACGGTCAGCAGCACCTCGTCTTCCGCCGCATCGACAAGGAGGAAGAGGAGAAGAAGGCCGCTGCGCTGGCCCGTCGCAACGAGAATGCTCCCAAGCCCGGCGCTCGCCCCACCAAGGCGAAGAAGAAGGGCCAGAACACTGCGGTGACCACCGACGCCGTCGCCGACGAGTCGTCGGTCGACAGTGGCGACGTGTCGCTGCAGAAGGCTTCCGCCGAGGGAGAGGACTCCTCGACGTCGAAGTCCGGTGCGTCGGCCCCGAAGCCGGGAAGCCGCCCCAAGAACTCCAAGCGCAAGCGGCGCTGACCTGAGTAGAAGAGAGCTGAAGATGGCCAGTGAGCTGGACAAGGTGGAGGAGGACCTCGCGGTGACCGAAGCGCGCGATCCCGAAGCGGACGCCGATTTCGACGACGACTACCTCATCGAAGAGGGCGAGATCGCCGGTGACTACCTCGAACAGTTGCTCGACGTGCTCGACTTCGACGGCGACATCGATCTCGACGTCGAGGGTGATCGTGCGGTCGTGAGCATCGACGGTGGCAAGGATCTCGGCAAGCTCGTCGGCCGCAACGGAGAGGTCCTCGACGCTCTCCAGGAACTCACCCGCCTCGCCGTGCAGCAGGTGACCGGTGAGCGCAGCAAGCTCATGCTCGACATCGCGGGCTGGCGCGCCGGCAAGCGTGCGGAACTCTCCGCCCTCGGTACCGCGGCCGCCAAGCGCGTACTCGAGACCGGGCAACGCGAGGAACTCGAGCCGATGACACCGTTCGAGCGCAAGATCGTTCACGACGCCGTCGCCAAGATCGACGGTGTGAGCAGCGAGAGCGAAGGCGCGGAGCCGAACCGCCGCGTGGTGATCGTCAAGGATTGAGTCGGTTCGCCGACCGGAGGGGCCCTGCTCGGCGGGGTCCCTCTTTCCGTTTCGGGATGCACGACGGACGCTCCGCCGCCCTCGATATTGTCTTCGAGTGAGCCGACAGGAAAGGATGTTTCACGTGGAACAGGACGAGGCCGATCTGTCGGCGGTCGCACAACAGATCTTCGGCGACCGGTACGAACTCGCACAGCGGTATCACCGGTCGTTGTCGACGGACGGGGTGGAACGCGGGCTCATCGGGCCCCGCGAGGTCCCCCGCTTGTGGGAACGGCACATCCTCAACTGTGCGGTGCTGGGTGAACTCGTCCAGGAGAGCGAGACCGTCGTCGACGTCGGCAGCGGCGCAGGACTGCCCGGCATCCCTCTCGCGCTGGCCCGGCCCGACCTGCAGGTGACGCTCGTCGAACCGCTGCTGCGTCGCACGGTCTACCTGGCCGAGTTCATCGAGAGCAACGGCATCGAGAACGTGCTGGTCGTGCGGGGACGCGCCGAGCAGCCGAGCGTGCTCCAGGAGGCGGGTGGCGCCGATGTCGTCACCTCCCGCGCGGTCGCTCCCCTGGCCAAGCTCGCCAAGTGGTCGCTGCCCCTCGTGCACGAGGGCGGCCGCATGCTCGCGCTCAAGGGGTCGTCGGCTCGAGAGGAGATCGAGCGTGATCACGCCGAACTCGATCGGCTCGGTGCCGGCAATCTCGAGGTGCTCGAGTGCGGCGGCGAACTGCTTCCGACGCCCACCATCGTGGTGAAGGCCGAACGGATGCCGCGTCCGGCCCGCCGGCGGAAGAGGAAATAATCGTTTGATTCACGTGAAACCCCTCCCCTCCCCCGCGGAGTCGGGAGGGGTTTTGCGTTTCCGAGACAGTGCGTAGATGTCTCGAGGAATCTTCTCGAGACATCTACGACGAAAATAGGTTCATTCGGCCGCGTGATCTACCCATGTCTATACCTTCCCTCGTTTCGTCACTGTGATGTTTGGGTCGTCACTGTTACCGAGGGGATTCGGCGATTACGAAAGATGTTGATCCACAAGCATTTACACAACCTGTCGATGAAATATGTTGGAATCCAAGATATTCGGGTTTCGTCCCCGAGCGCGGCCGTTCGGATCGACGAGAGATGTTTCACGTGAAACAACCACTCCCCTCCCCGTGATTCCTGTGGAACACGGCGCTCGTGTTTCACGTGAAACCGGAACCGGGCATGTCTGCGTCGCCACCTAGAATGCGGATGGAATACTGAAGCGAACCGAGGATGCGAGCGCGCGGCAGGGACGCCCCGGCGAAAAGGACTCACGGCCCACGTCCACACTTCGGTCCTTCGTTCCCGGTCCGACCCGATTCGCATGTCGCGCGAGCCGGACCGGCGAGATGTAGCGTGCGAACCGAGCGGATCTACGTGTAAGGAGTGTTCTATGACGGGTGGATCTGAATCCGCTGTTTCACGTGAAACCGGAGGCGTCGAGGACGACTTCTCCCCCGTGCCGTTCGACGGCCTCTCCGCCATGGACACCCCCATCGGTGCCGCCGCGCAGCGGGCCACCCAGGTCCTCCACCCCACCGAGGCGAACGCCCTCCCGAAGCCGCGCGAGCGCCGCGTCTTCACCATCGCCAACCAGAAGGGCGGCGTCGGCAAGACCACCACCGCCGTGAACATCGCCGCGGCCCTCGCGGTGCAGGGGCTCACCGTCCTCGTCGTCGACCTCGACCCCCAGGGCAATGCCAGCACCGCCCTGGGCGTCCCCCACTACTCCGGCGTGCCCTCCAGCTACGAGATTCTCCTCGGGGAGATCGGCGCCGCGGAGGCCGTGCAGCAGAGCCCGCACAACGAACGGCTGTTCTGCATCCCCGCCACCATCGACCTCGCCGGCGCGGAGATCGAACTCGTCTCGATGGTCGCGCGCGAGAACCGGTTGCGGAACGCGCTCACCAAGGAAGCGCTCGGCGACCGCGACTACGACTACATCATCATCGACTGCCCGCCCTCGCTCGGTCTGCTCACCGTCAACGCGCTCGTCGCCGCCAAGGAAGTGCTCATCCCGATCCAGTGCGAGTACTACGCGTTGGAAGGCGTCGGGCAGCTGCTGCGCAACATCGAGCTCGTGCAGTCGCACCTCAACCCCGAACTGCACGTGTCGACCGTGCTCCTCACGATGTACGACGGTCGTACCAAGCTCGCCGACCAGGTGGCGTCCGAGGTCCGCTCCCACTTCGGCGACATCGTCCTACGGTCGATCATCCCCCGCAGCGTGAAGGTTTCCGAAGCTCCCGGGTACGGGATGACGGTTCTCGACTACGATCCAGGTTCGCGCGGCGCGATGAGCTATCTCGACGCTGGGCGCGAATTGGCGGCACGCGGGTTGGAAGAGAAACAGGGGAACGAATGAGCGCGACACGTAAAGGCGGGCTCGGTCGAGGTCTGGCGGCTCTCATCCCGACGGGCCCGCCGGTGGAGGCGTTGAAGCAGCCCGCGACCCCCAAGACTCCCGCCGCGACCACCCCTGCCGCGACCACCCCTGCCGCGACGACCCCCGCTGCGACGACGTCCGCCCCCGCGAAGACGCCGCCGAAGTCGTCCAAGTCCTCGGGTCAGCGCCGGCAGGCGTCGCCCGCCATCAACCTCCCGTCCTCCGGGCTGGGGTCCGCTGCCGCCGACGTGATCATCGGCGACGGCAAGCCCGCCCCGAGCGAACCCGAGACGACGAAGACGGAGCAGAAGTCGGACGCGGTCGGGGCCGGGACCGAACCCCTCCCCTCCCCCGCCGGGGCGGTGTACCTCGAGATCCCGATCGAACGGATCGAGCCGAACCCGAAACAGCCCCGTCAGGTGTTCGACGAGGAAGCGCTCTCGGAGCTGATCCACTCGATCCGCGAGTTCGGGCTCATGCAGCCCATCGTGGTCCGTCGTCTCGAGGACGGCGACCGCTTCCAGCTCATCATGGGCGAGCGCCGCTGGCGTGCCGCCCAGGAGGCCGGGCTCGACACGATCCCGGCGATCGTGCGCGACACCGAGGACCAGGATCTCCTCCGCGACGCGCTGCTCGAGAACATCCACCGGGTGCAGCTCAACCCCCTGGAGGAGGCGGCGGCCTACCAGCAGCTGCTCGAGGAGTTCGAGGTCACCCACGAGGAACTCGCCGCCCGCCTCGGCCGGTCGCGTCCCGTCATCACCAACATGATCCGGTTGCTCAAGCTGCCGGTCGCGGTGCAGCGCCGCGTCGCGGCGGGAGTCCTCTCCGCCGGTCACGCCCGGGCACTGCTGGCGCTCGAGGCCGGCCCCGACGCGCAGGAGGCACTCGCCGCCCGCATCGTCGCGGAGGGGCTGTCGGTGCGGGCGACGGAGGAAGCCGTCGTGCTCGCCAACCGCAACGGTGCCGTCGACACCCCGCAGCCGAAGCGCCGGAAGCCGATCCAGATGCCGGGTCTGCAGGATGTCGCCGAGCGGCTGTCGAACTCGTTCGACACGCGGGTGACCGTGAGCCTCGGCAAGCGCAAGGGCAAGATCGTGGTGGAGTTCGGATCGGTCGACGATCTCGAACGGATCGTGAAGATGATGGAGTCGCAGACCCGCAATTCTTGACTCCCCGTCGGAGCAGGACAACAGTCTGTAGACAAAGACGTGGAGGCGAAGTAATCCCGTGTCGACTCTAGTGTCACCGCTCACGCTGGGTGGTATCGAGCAGTTGCCTGCTCATGCGCGGCGGTGCGTGTTCTGGGAGACGGACCCTGCTTCGTCCTCCGAACTGCGGGGCCTGTGCGATCCCGAATTCGAGAAGGAGGCCTGGCTGTCCATGGTCCTCCTCGAATGGGGATCGTGCGGTCAGATCGCGACGCTCGGCGACAAGGTCGCCGGCTGCGCCTTCTACGCTCCCCCGGGCATGGTGCCCCGGGCGAAGGACTTCCCCACCTCTCCCGTCAGCCCCGACGCCATCCTGCTGACGTCGCTGCGCATCGAACCGCACGCGGCCGATCTCGACGTCGGAGTCGACCTGGTGCGCGCCGTCATCTCCGACATGGTCCGCCGCAACGTGCGTGCGATCGAGGCGTTCGGGTACCGGCACGGCGACGAGGAGCCGAGCGACGACCTGCCCACCGCGACCGCGTCGCTGGAGTGCTCCGACCGCGAGTGCATGATCGACGCGGGTTTCCTCGAGCAGATGGGTTTCGAGGTGGTCGCGCCGCACCACCGCTACCCCCGGCTGCGGCTCGAACTGGACCGCGATCACGAGTGGAAGGTCGCCGTGGAAGCCGCGCTCGACCGGTTGCTCGAGGAGGCGTCGCTGACGATGGCGGGACTGACGGCGGGCAGCACGGTAGGGGCCGGAGCCCACTAGCCCGGATATTGCGAGGGCCCCGACCGCACTGCGGTCGGGGCCCTCGGCGTATGCGCTCTCGGTCAGCGGCTGTCGGAGATGGACAGCTCCTCGGCGAGCAGCTCGGCGAAGGTGTAGGTGCCGGTGGGCTGATCGTCCTGCCCGAGCAGGTACAGGCGCTTGACGGCGATGAGGATCGCCTCGGCGATGATGTCGCGGCTGCGCGGATCGGCGAGCAGCCGGGCGTCGTGCTCGTTGGTGAGGTAGCCCAGATCGATCTGCACCGTCGGCATGTTCGTCAGGCGCAGCAGGTCCCAGGTGCGGCCGTGGCTGCGGCAGTCCTGGAGGGTCGTGCGGGCGACGATCTCGCGCTGGATGTAGCCCGACAGCACCTGGCCGATCATCGACTCGGAGCCGTGCGCGTTGCCGTAGTGGAAGCTGGCGATGCCGCTCGCGAGCGGGTTGTGGCTGGCGTCGCAGCGCAGCGAGATCATCAGGTCGGCGCCGAACGCGTTGGAGGTGCCGGCGCGCTCGATGTCGGTGGGATTCACGTGGTACGGGCGCGACAGGAAGGTCTCCATGCCGGTCGCGGCCATGCGACCCTCGAGGCGGCGCGCGAGATCCCAGAGGATATCGGCCTCGGAGATCGGGCCGTGCGGGCTCGGCACGATGATGCCGTGGGTGTCGCCGCCGAGACCCGGATCGATGACGATCCGCTTACCGCTGAGCTGCGGCCCGGACCGGCGGACGATCTCCTCCTCACTGATCGCGTGCGGCGATCCCCCGGACACCCGGGTGCCGAGCAGTTCGAGGGACCGCAAGGTCTCGGCGCCGCAGATGCCGTCGGAGGCGAGACCGATCTCCCGCTGGAAGGAACACAGGGCCTCGTGGGTCTTGGGGCCGAAGTAGCCGTCCACGCGGTCGACGTAGAAGCCGAGATCCTGCAGGCGGGTCTGCAGGGCGGCGACGTCGTCTCCGTAGAGCGGAGCCGACAGCTGGTACATGAGGGTGCGCGCACCGAGGCGATAGGACGCCTCCTTCAGCGAGCGGTAGGTGGCGGGACCGACGATCCCGTCGACGAGCAGACCGCGCTGCTGCTGGAAGGCACGGACGGCGCTGTCGAGCTCGTGGTCGAACACGGCGTCCGATTCCATCCAGTCGGACGAGTCCTCGGGACGCTGGTGCAGGAAACCCAAACCGGCCAGGGTGTTCCGGATCTCGGCGATCGCCGGACCGTGGTCGCCGTGACGAAGAGGGCGCATGTATCGGGCCTTTCCGTGCTGACCGGATGTGTGCCCGGCTGGGGCGGGCAGCATCGAGCGGGGAAGTTTCGTGGACGGACCCGCGCAGTGCGGGACCCGCGGGTCCGTCCGAGAACTGATCCTGGGACGGTACTACAGGACGTCCGCGAGATCCCGAAGCAACGCCGCCTTGCCCTTCGCGCCCACGATCGTCTTCACGGGCTTGCCGCCCGAGAACAGGATCATGGTCGGGATCGACATGACCTGGTAGTCGCGCGCCGACGAGGGGTTCTCGTCGATGTCGAGCTTGGCGACGGTCAGCTTCTCGCTGTGCTCCGCCGCGATCTCCTCGAGAACCGGCGCGACCATCTTGCACGGACCGCACCAGGTGGCCCAGAAGTCGACGAGGACGGGCTTGTCCGACTGCAGTACGTCCTCGACGAACGTCTTGTCGGTGATGGTGACGGTGTTGGCCACGGAATTCTCCTGGGTCTCGAGGGTTGGATGCGGGGGTGGATCAGGCCTGGGACGACAGCGTCGGTGCGGGCACCTCACGGTTCGCGACGAGCCAGCGCTCGGCGTCGATGGAGGCCGAGCAGCCGGTGCCGGCGGCGGTGATGGCCTGACGGTAGCTGCGGTCGACGAGGTCGCCGGCGGCGAACACGCCGGGCACGGAGGTGGCGGTGGACGGCGAGGCGACCTTCACGTAACCCTCGTCGTCGAGCTCGACCTGGCCCTTGACCAGCGCGCTGCGCGGGTCGTGGCCGACGGCGACGAACATGCCGGTGACCGCGAGGTCGCTGTGCTCGCCGGTGACGGTGTCCTCGAGGACGAGGTTGGTGACGCTGTTCTCGCCCTGCACCTCGACGACCTTCGCGTTGGTGACGAAGCGGATCTTCTCGTTGGCACGGGCACGCTCGAGCATGATCTTCGAGGCGCGGAACTCCTCGCGGCGGTGGATGAGGGTGACGCTGCGCGCGAAGCGGGTCAGGAAGGTGGCCTCCTCCATCGCGGAGTCGCCACCGCCGATGACGGCGATGTCCTGGTCGCGGAAGAAGAAGCCGTCGCAGGTGGCGCAGGCGGAGACACCGCGGCCGAGGAGCCGCTCCTCCCCCGGCACGCCGAGATAGCGCGGCTCGGCCCCCATCGCGAGGATGACGGCGCGGGCGCTGTAGGTCTCGCCGTTGGCGACGACGGTCTTGACCTCACCCGTCAGGTCGATCTCCTCGACGTCCTCGGTGCGCAGATTCGCGCCGAAGCGCAGCGCCTGCTCGCGCATCTGGTCCATGAGCTCGGGGCCCATGATGCCGTCCTTGAACCCGGGGAAGTTCTCGACCTCGGTGGTGGTCATGAGCTCGCCACCGAACTGGGTGCCCTCGAACACGAGCGGCGAGAGTTCGGCGCGGGCGGCGTAGATCGCCGCGGTGTAGCCGGCCGGTCCCGAACCGACGATGATGAGGTCGTGAATCGTGGGCGAGGTCGTCATACGGCGGAGCCTTCCGGGTGGTCTGTCGAGGGCACAGGGACGGCGGCTGCCCGGCCGAAGCCGGACGGCAGCCTACAGAATCTGTCAACACCAGGGTAAACGGTGTTGTTCCCTCCGTGCCGTGCGTCCCACCACAGTCACGCGGTACGAACGGGCACCGGCCGACCCGGGTGCCCCTAGACGGCGCCGGGAACGTCGCGCAGCGTCTCGCGGATGACGCAGTGGGTTCCGGTGTAGATCGTGGGCATGCACTTGTTGCAGTGGATGCACAGCCCCTCGTGCGCGACCTTCTCCTCGAACTTGCGGACGAGATAGGGATCGCGCAGCAGGGCCCGGCCCATCGCGACGAACTCGAAGCCCTCATCCAGGGCGGTCTCGATGGTGTCGATGCGGTTGATGCCGCCGAGCAGGATCAGCGGGATCTTCAGCTCCTCCCGGAACTGCCGGGCCATGGGCAGGAAGAAGGCCTCCTCGAAGGGCAGCTTCGGGAAGATCTTCGGGCCGTAGACCTTCAGGCCCCAGCCGACGACCTTAGGCTGCGAAGCGACGAACTCCTTCATGGGGACGTCGCCGCGGAAGAAGTACATGCCGTTGAGCAGCGAGCTGCCGCCGGTGAGTTCCATCGCGTCGATGGTGCCGTCGGCCTCGATGAGCTTGGCCATGGGCAGTGATTCGTCGAGCCACAGGCCCTTGGGGACGCCGTCGGTCATGTTGTACTTGGCGATCACCGCCACCTGCTCCCCCACCGCGGTGCGCACGGCCTCGAGGACGCGGCGCGGGAAGGCAGTGCGCTTGGCGAGGGTGCCGCCGTACATGTCGGTGCGCTTGTTGAGGTTGGGGCTCAGGAAGGAGCTGAGCAGGTAGTTGTGGCCGAGGTGGACCTCCACGGCGTCGAAGCCGGCCTCGACGGCGAACCGGGCGGCCCGGGTGTAGTCCTCGACGACGCGGTCGAGCTGCTCGAGACTCGCCCCCTGGACGATGCCCATCGCGGGCGCGCTGAAGCGGGTGGACGGCGCCAGAGTCTTCATGCGGTTGGAGATCTGGTTGGCGACGAGCCCGGCATGGCCGATCTGCGCGGAGGCCAGGCCCCCGGCTGCGTGGACGGCGTCGGTGAGCCTGGTCAGGCCGGGTACGGAGTGGGCGTCGAGGACGAGCGTGTCGCGGTGGACGCGTCCCGACGGGGACACCGAGCAGTATGCGACGGTGGTGAGCGCGGTACCTCCCCGCGCGACCTCGGCGTGGAATTCGACGAGTTCGTCGCTCACGGCGCCACGGGGCATCACACCCTCGAAGGTCGCTGCTTTGACGATGCGGTTGCGGAGGGTGAGCGGTCCGAGACGGGCCGGTTCGAACACGGTGGGTCGCGGCGAAGACATGCCCCTACTTTCGATGCCAGTGGTACCGTAATTGTGCTTCGACTATAACGCTCGTCACAGTCGCTGCCACCCCGAATCCCACTCGTACATCCCACCGACACGGAAGACATGCCGCCCACCACCGCCGGACGCCCCCGCGACCCCCGTATCGACGCCGACGTCCTCGCCGCCGCACGCGAGATGCTCCGGGAGCACGGCTGGGACGGACTGAGCCTGCGCGGCGTCGCCGCCCGCGCCGGAGTCGGCCGCGCCGCCCTCACCCGCCGCTGGCCCACCAAGGCCCACCTGGTGCTCGACGCCCTCCTCGGCTCGGCCCCCGACCTCACCCCCTACGACGGCATCGACCGCAAGGGCTGGATCGAATGGGTGGTCTCGGGCAGCATCGAACTGTTCGCGCGCCCCGAGGTGCGCGCGGCCCTGCCCGGACTGCTCGCCGCCCTGCGCGACCACGAGGACCTCCGCAGCACCCTGTGGCGCACGTTCAGCGGCCCCAGCACCGCCCTGTTCACCGAAGGAGCGGACGGCGACGCCGAACTCGACGCCCGCGCCGTACTTGTGATGGCCGCGGGATCGGCGTTGTTCGCCGGGCTCATCGCCGCGGAGGACGACACCCCCGCCCTCCGCGCGCGGATCCTCGAACTGCTCTCGACCGTCGCCGACGAGGACTAACCGATCTCCTCGCGCGCCAGTGTCGCCGGATCCGTTGCACTGCACTCGGTTCCGACCACCAGTGCGGTCAGGCTCGGAGACTCCGGCCCGCTCAACAGCAGGAGCACGGCGTCGTGCTCGCGGTACCGGACCTCCCGCGATCCCAAGGGCACACGACCGTCGTCGAAACCGTTGGCCGACAGGCACTCCCGGAGACGTCCCTCCTCTGCGAGAGGCCCCAGTCCGGTGTGCCCGATCATCGCGCGCAGTGCGGAGGGCTCGAGCACCGCGGCCTCCTCGGCCGACGCGAGCGGAGGCACGGACCCGTCGGACCCGAAAGCCGTTCCACGCACCACGATCACGAGAATCACAGCCACCGCGGCGGCGAGACCGACACCCGCCGCCGTGAACCAGCGGCGGTACGCGGCACCGCGGGCCGGCGCCGAACGTTCCGCCGCGAGCGCCGCCCCGATCCGTCCGGCGACCTCCGCGGGCATCTCCTCGCTCGGCGGCGCGTCCCGCAGGGCAGCGAGCCGCCCCCGCGTCGCGTCGAGCCGGGCGAGGAAGTCGGAGGCCTCGGGGTCGGCCCGCACGAGCGGCCACAGGCGGGCGGCGAGATCGTCGTCGAGCACCCCGGCGTGCAGGTCGGCCAGCAGGTCGTGGGAGAAGGGGGGACGTCGTTCCTCGGCGGAGTCTCGCGGACGTCGTTCCTCGGCGGAGTCTCGCGGACGTCGTTCCTCGGCAGAGTCTCGCGGACGTCGTTCCTCGTCCATGGTCATGCGCGACTCTCCTCCGCGACTCGGGTGCCTCACCAGGGTAAGACGCCCTCCGATCAGATTCGGTTCCCCTCGTTCCGAAGATCGACAAGAAGAACCGCGAGGCGACTGCGGGCCCGCGCGCAGCGGCTCTTCACCGTGCCTTCCGGGATCCCCAGCCGCCGCGCCGCCTCCCGCACCGAATATCCCTCCACATCCACCGCGACGATCGCGGCCCGCTGATCCGGCGGCAGGGCGAACAGCGCCGACTCGACGTCCAGCGACATCTCGGTGTCGTGGATCGGATCCCGGGTGGTGCGCAGGTCGTCCGAATCGTCCTCGAACAGAGGCACGGTCGCCCGCACCCGGTTGCGGCGGATCCGATCGAGACAGGCGTTGACGACGATGCTGTGCAACCAGCTGCGCACCGCGGCGTCCTCACGGAACCCCGAGGCGCGCCGGTGCGCCGACAACAGGGCGTCCTGCAGCGCGTCGGCGGCGTCCTCGGCCGAATAACTGGTGCGCCGCGCGACCTGCCACAGATGGTCCCGGTGCCGGTTCAGCAGGGTCTCGAACGCGTACCGGTCGCCGGCGACGTGCGCGGCGAGCAGTTCGGCGTCCGAGACGAACCCGTCCCCACCCTGGTCGTCGCCGGGCACGGCGACACCTGCGATCCCCCCAAAAATTCGCACGCGCGGATGGTAGCCGATCCGCGCGTGCCCACCGGGGTCTACGCGATCAGCGTGCGGCCTCGAACTCCACTTCGGAGATCGAGCTCTTGTTGCTGCCACCACTGGTGCTCAGATCGGTGATCCACACCAGCACGTGCGAGGTCGGGCCGTCCGCGTCGACCGGAATGGTGGTCTCACCGGAAGCCAGTGTGGCCGAACCGATCACCTGCGTCTGGTCGAGCGAGGTCGACTCCGACGGGGCGCTGCGGATCTCCACCACGGTGCCCGGCGCGTCGGTGGTGACCTTCACCGACGCGAGCTCCTCCGCCTTCTCCAGCGTGATCATCAGTCCCACACCGTTCTTCAGCGACGGGAAGGGATCGAAGTAGGCGTCGGTGCTCCACGCGGTGTCGGGATCACCGTCGATGGCCTGGGACGCGGTGGCCGGCGAATCGGGGGTGCCCTGCGGCGAGAACACCGACACCGCCGTCGCCGACACCGGAACCGTCGCCGCCGGACGTGCCGGCGCGGCCTCGGACCCCGGATCGGCGGGTGCCTCGTTGGTCGGCGTGAGACCGAACTCCTGGCTCGTCAGCGGCGCGTCGTTCGCGTCGCCCGCGAGGAGGTTCGCGATCCACCAGCCGATGAGCGCGAGCAGCAGCACCGTCGCGACACCGAGCGCGCCGAGCGCCGCGATCATCCGCTGCGAGTGCTTCTTCTTCTGCTCGAGTGCCTCCGGGTCGGCGAGGGCGTGGGGCTCCGCCGCGGTGGCGCGCTGGCCGATGCGCAGCGCCGGGATCATGTCGGTCTTCTGGTCGACGACCGACGCCTGGTCGAGGATGTGCTGCACGGTGGCCGCGGTGCGGATACCGCCGTCCTCCGACAGCGCCCGCACGGCGACCGCGGAGATCTCGAACGGCACCTCCGGCCGCAGCACCCGCGGCTCGACAGGGAGACCGTTGTCGCCCTTCTCGGCCTGCGGCATCCCGCCGATGGTGGCGCCGCTGTGGTGTTGTGCGGGCGGCTGCCCCGGGGCCGACGGCTCGCCGAGCGGCCACCGGCCGGTGATCAGGCCGTACAGGCTCGCACCGAGACCGTGCACGTCGGAGATCGCGTCGGCGTCGGAGAAGGTCGCCGGGAAGGCCAGCACGGCGTCGCCGGCGACACTGATGCGGATCCGGTCGGGATGATCGATCGACAGCGCGCTGCCGGCCCGGTGCGCGGCCTCCGCCGCGGATGCGAGCGCGCGGATGGCGCGGGCCGCACCGATCGGTGAGGGCTCCGTCGTGGACATCTCGCGCAGCGACCTGCCGGGCGTCCACTCGGAGACGACGATGCCGCCGGAGCTGCCGCGCACCACGTCGAGGACGCGGGCGAGACCCGGGGAGTTGATGCGGCCGAGACGCAGCGTGCGCGACAGCACTGCCTGCGGCGAGTCCGGGCCGGTGCCGTCGGTGGAGCGCTGCTCGGCGTCGACGAAGGTCAGGGCGACCTCACGGTCGAGCTTGACGTCGAGGGCCTGCCAGAACCGCAGCCCGCGGGCACCACCGTGCGGGGCGAGCAGGCGGTAGCGGCCACCGGCCACCGACGCACCGGCGACCAGATCCGGGCCGCGCATCGTGCGGCGCGGGGCGGGACCGGCCACGCGGACCGGCGGCAGCTGCGGGGAACCGACGGGCAGGACCCCGGTGTCGACGTGGGGGTCGCGCGGCGTCGCGGGCTTCGGGGCCTGCCCCGGAGCACCTGCGGGCCGGGGCTTCGCCGGCTGCGCCTTCCCGGCCTGCGCGGGGGTCTCCCGCGTGGCGGCATCGATCGTGGACTTGCCGGCAGCGTGGTCGTCGCTCACCCTCACTCCTTCGTTGTCGACTCGTCCACTTCCGGTGCGCAGACGCGGGTCGCCGTTCGGGGCCGCGAAGAACCGTGGGCGGCGGCTCCCCGATCGAACCTGCTGCCGATCAGGGTACGGGAGTTGCCGGTGCGCATCGATGCGACCGGGCACGTCCCTGATGGCAGGCATGACTTCCGTGATGGCGTCGTACGGGCCCACGCCGTACTCGCCGTAGTCGATCCGCGGCAGGACGACGGTCTTCTCCGCGTCGGACTGCCGGTACCGCTCGCGCGGGACGGTCGGGAGCGGCAGCGCCGCGTCCTCGTCGGCCGGGGTGGTCTCCTCGGCCGGGACGTCCTCGACGGGCGCGGCGCCGCCACCGCGCAGCGCCGTGATCCTCCGCCGCACCGCGGCTTCGATCGCCAGGACCTCGGGGATCTTGAACAGGTACATCCCGACACCGGCGACCAGCAGCATCAGCACGCCGTTGATACCGACCCGCACGAACGAGCCGATGCCGCCGAAGCGGTCGGCGAGCGCGTCGAGCTGCAGCAACCGGTCGGCGACCAGCACGACGACCGCGGCGGCCGCGGAGGCGACCACGACCTGCCAGACGGTGCGTCCGACGTTCGCCATCTTCAGGTCGCCGAGCGTGCGGTGCAGCAGGAAACCGCCGATGAACGCACCGACGATGAAGGCGACGCCGGTGGCCGCGCCGAGCAGCAGCACCACCTGGTCGTCGGAGGTGGCTACGACCGGCGCGAGCGCCGACAGCCCGATCTTCACGGCGGTGATGCCGAGGATGATCCAGGTGGGGGTCCACGCCTGCTCGCGGGCGTAGAAGACGCGCAGGTGGATGAGCACGAGCGAGTACGGGATGAGGGTGAACGCCGACCAGCTCACCGCCTCGCCGAGACGTTCGGCGTTGCCCGACCCGAAGTTGCCGTAGCCGTACAGTGCGGCTCCGACCTGGGCGCCGGCGACGGTCAGGAAGGTGACGATCGGGATCAGTGCGATCATCGTCATCCGCGTGGCGACCGAGAGGTCGTCGACCACGGCGGGGGTGTCGTCGGCGGCGGCGTTGCGGCTCAGCCGCGGCATGATCGCCGTCAGCACCGTCACGCCGAGCACCCCGTAGGGCAGCTGCAGCAGCAGCCACGCGTTGTTGTAGATCGCGGGACCGGCCTCGTCGGCGCCCGACGACACGCGCGTCGCAAAGATCATGCCGACCTGACTGATCAGCACGTACAGCACGATCGCGGCGGCCATGCCACCGAACTGGCGCAGCCGGTCGTCGAGACCCCACAGCGGTTTGAGGTTGATGCCCTCGCGGCGCAGCGCGGGCACCAGACACATCGCCTGGGTCACCACGCCGAGCAGCACACCGATGCCGAGGACCAGCAGCTTCGGGTCGCTCATCCGCACCGGGTCGAGGGTGATCTCCCCCGGCATCAGGTAGTAGATCACCAGCACGGTGAGCACCACGACGTTGTTGCACACCGGCGCCCACGCGCCGGGTTTGAACACCTGCCGGGTGTTGAGGATGCCGGTGAACAGGCCGGACAGGCCGTAGAACAGGATCGCCGGCAGCAGCAGATAGGACAGCGCCGTGGTCAGCGACGTCGACACCTTGCCGGACTCGTCCAGGAAGACGTGCGTGGTGAGGATCGGGGCAGCCGCCACCGCCAGCAGTGTCGCGGTGCCGAGCAGCACCAGCGCGGCGGTGAACAACCGGCGGACGAAGGCCTCACCGCCGTCGGGGTCCTCCCGCTCGGCGCGCACCAGCACGGGCACGACGATCGAGGTGAGGACCGCGCCGAGCACCAGCTCGGAGATCATGTTGGGGATCTGGTGGGCGACGGTGAACGACGACGCGACCCCGGCCCCGAGCAGCGTCAGGATGAGCAGCTGCTTGAGGAAGCCGGTGATGCGGCTGACCAGGGTGGCGACGGCGATCGAGCCGGTCGCGGCGAGCAGGCTCTGGCTCTTCCGGCGGGGCGCCGGCCCGGTCTCGGCCCCGGTCTCGGTCTCGGCGGATCCGGTTCCGGTTCCGGTCGGGTCCGGCGAGGTCGTGGGCGACCCGAGCCGCTCCCCCTCCAGATCGTCGCGGGTGGAGTTCCCGGTCATGGTCGTTCGTACCCTTCGTCGGCTGGATCCGGCTCACCGCGGAACCGGTGCAGGAGCCGTCTGCCCGCCAGGAACAGCAGGAGGGCCCCCGCGCACCCCGTGACGACGGCGAGGATCTGGCCGTACGCATTGGAACGTACCGTCACGGTCGTCGGACTACCGAGAGGCAGACCGGACTCGGTGGTGAGGGCGAACTCCAGCTCGAGTTTCCGCGAGTCGCTGATCTGGGCGGGCACCGTCAGCGTGCGGCTGCCGCGCGGCGGAAGCTGGGTCGGCCCGATGTCGGTGATGTTCATCGCCTCGGGCGCGTCCACGTGCAACCGCACGGTGATGCCCACGGGCAGATCGTTGCGCGCCGTCAACAGTAGGGGACTCTGCTCGGAGGTCAGCGTGTAGACACCGCCGGTTGAGATGACCGTCACGGCCTCGTACATGCGTTCGACGGCCTCGCGCACCTCCACGGATCGTTGCTCGGCGACCGCGGCCGCGCCGTCGGGATCGTCGCCGCGACGGCCCGCCAGGCTCATCGCGCGCAACAGGTCCTCGCGCAGCGGTGTCGTGAACTGTTGCGGGGTCAGCTGGGCCTGCGGGTCCTCCACCAGTGCGGTCTGCAGGGCGTCGAGGCGTCGCACCTGCTCCCCCGCGTCCGTCACCACGGGCGCCGCGGCCCCGTCGGTGATGGCCTGTTCCGGGTAGACGAGCAGCACCGACGACGGGGCGTCCGCGGTGCTCGCCGCGGCGTCGACCAGGGCGGACAGCGGACGTGGCGTCGTCAGCCCCGCGCGGACCAGCGAGGACAGCATGGACATCACGGCACCCGCTTCGCCGGGCGACGGCGTCCACGTCTGCGGCGGCGCGAACAGCACCGAGCGGCCCGCCGGCGGCAGTTCCCGTCCCGTCGCCTCGTTCACCGTGGGCAGCAGACCGGGCCAGGCCAGGGCGCCGAGCGCGTCCTGGAGCCGGGCCGTCGGCGAGTCACCCGACAGCTCGTAGCGTGCCGTCGACGGGACGAAGGACGGGGTCTGCGGATCCGAGCCCATCCCGGCGAGGGCAGCCGACGCCGAGGAGTCGAACAGTGCCGCGGTGAGCCCGGAGACCCCCGAGATGCGGAAGCCGTTGCGACCGGGCACCCGGGACGCGCCCGACGTGTCGGCGAGCAGGTAGTTGCCGCCCTCGACCGCGGAATCAGCGATCAGCGCGGTGGTGGGGCCCTCCGAGACCAGCATCGTGCCGGTCTTCTCGGTGAGCACCCCGGAGTCGGGCCACACCACGCCGGGGAGCGAGGTGACACCGAGGATCGAGTCGACGATGCGCGCGGGCGAGACGAGCGCCGCCTCCGTGAGCGAGGGGTCGCCGAGATCGGCGAGGGCGGTCAGGTCCACCTGCGCGAACGGCAGCGCCACCGTGCAGGTGGAGGCCGCGAGGGTGCGCAGCCGTTCGAGCCAGGCCGAGGCCGCCTCGCTGCCGGCCCCCGGCCGTGCCGGGCCGGTCGGGTCGGCGGGGTCGTCCACGACGAGATAGTCGCGGGTCATGTTCACGACGGTGACGAGGAGATCGGGGTCGACCGCGAGGCACAGACCCTCGAGCACGCGCGGTTCGGTGCGGACGGTGTCCTCCACCGCGCGCAGCAACCCGTCGAGCCGGCCGCCCTCGGCGAGCGAGGAGGCCAGGTCGTCATCGACGAGCCGCACCGGTTCGGTGTGCGAGCCGGGCAGGCCCGCGGCGAGCCGCGGCCGGTCGGCCAGGGGCCACAGCATGGTCGTCGCCGCAGGTCGCGACACGTCGGGCGGCACGGCGGGGAACGCCTCGTCGCCCACGTCGATCACCGCCCCGTCGATGTTCGACGTGCGTGCCCCGGTGCTCGCGGCGTCCTCGGTCACCTCGTCGCTCGCGGGCACGGCGAGGACCGGGAGCAGGAACCGCGCGTCGTCGAGACGGGCGGCACCGCCGTACTCGGGGACGCCGTTGACGTTGACGAGCAGCGGGTAGACACCCGGGGTCTCGATGTCGAGGGACGGGACGAGCTCGGACCGCAGCGGCAGTTCCAGGGTGAACTCGGTGCTCTCCCCCTGCTCGATCAGGTCGGCGACCTCCTCGAACTCACCGACGGTGTCGTATCCCGCCTGGTCGAGGGACAGGGAGGTGCGCAGCTCGGCGGCGGTCGACACCACAGGGGCGCGTTGCAGCCGCACCCACACGTCCGTGACGTCCCGGTCGCCGATGTTCGTGACGGTGCCGCGCACGGTGACCACGGGCTCGCTCACCATCGTCACCACGCTCGGGGTGACCTCGTCGATGCGCAGCTCGAGGAAACGGGGATCGGTGGTGCCGGTCTGTTCGGAGGCGGACGCGGGATCGGCGGCGGCCGGCACACCCAGCACCGACAGGGTCGCCGCACCCATCGTCGTGAGGACGAACACGAGCACGGTCAGAACCGCGGCGCCCGTCCGGGACACCAGCACCGTCATCCGAGCCGGGCCCCCGGTTCGCCCGGTTCGTCGAGGCCGGGAATCCGCGCCGGGTCCATCTCCGCGATGAGCCGGTCGGCGATGTCGGCAAGCTTGCGTTCGTCCGCATAGGCCAGCCGCGACCGCAGCTCCCGTAGCGGCACCCACGCGACCTCCGTGACCTCGACGTCCGCGTCGGACAGCTCACCGCCCAGATAACGCAGCAGATAGTGGTGCACGGTCTTGTGGACGCGGCGTCCCTCGGTGACGAACCAGTAGTCGATGCTGCCGAGCTCGGCGAGCACCGTGCTGTCCACCCCGGTCTCCTCGCGGACCTCGCGCATCGCGGTCTGCTCTGCGGTCTCCCCGCGCTCGATGTGTCCCTTCGGCAGCGACCACAGCAGACGGCCGCGCCGGTCGGTGCGGCCGATCAACGCGGCGCACAGCTTCTCGGGCGGCCCGCCGAGGCCGTCGACCACCAGCCCACCGGCCGAGGTCTCGCGCACGGTCCGCAGTCTCGGACCGGGTGTGGCGGACGCCCCGGGAGAGGCTCCGTGCGAGGTCTTCTTCGCGCCCGCGCCTCGCCGCCGCGAGCTGCGGCGGTTACGGTTGGCACGTTCGGCGGGCGACACCTCATAGATAGTAGATGGACGGGCGTCGGTCCCGGCTCAACCACGCGAACCCGCTGCTCGGTAAGGTGCAAAGACGTGAACTCCCCCACCGCGGACACCGACCGTCGTACCCGGCTCGTCGCCGGAGCCGAGGCGACTCTGCGCGATCTGTCCGACGTCCTCGCACCGCTCGGTGCGCGGTTCGCCGAGGCCGGACACGAGCTGTACCTCGTCGGCGGCAGCGTCCGTGACGCGCTGCTCGGACGGCTCGGCACCGACCTCGACTTCACCACCGACGCGCGCCCCGAGAAGGTGCAGGAGCTGCTGCGTGGCTTCGTCGACCACCAATGGGACACGGGCATCGACTTCGGCACCGTCAGCGCGGTGAAGGGACCCGAGCAGCTCGAGATCACCACCTTCCGCAGCGACGCCTACGACCGCGTGTCGCGCCACCCGATCGTCGCCTACGGCACCCGCCTCGAGGACGACCTCGTGCGCCGCGACTTCACCGTGAACGCGATGGCCGTGCGCATCGGCCCCGACGGAGCCGGCGAGTTCGTCGACCCGCTCGACGGCATGACCTCCCTGCTCGCGGGTGTGCTCGACACCCCGGCCAAGCCGGAGGACTCCTTCCACGACGACCCGCTGCGCATGCTCCGCGCGGCCCGCTTCGTCTCCCAGCTCGGTTTCTCCCTCACCGACCGCGTGCACGCGGCGATCGTCGCGATGGCCGACGAGATCCTGCGGATCAGCCCCGAACGGGTGCAGGCCGAGCTCGACAAGCTGATCCTCGGCGACTACCCGCTCGAGGGCATCGACACGATGGTCGAGACCGGTCTCGCGCAGCGGGTGATCCCCGAGATCCCCGCCATGAAGCTCGAGATCGACGAGCACCACCAGCACAAGGACGTCTACTGGCATTCGCTGACCGTGCTGAAGCAGGCCATCGACCTCGAGGACGGCGACCCCGACCTCGTGCTGCGCTGGGCCGCGCTGCTGCACGACATAGGCAAGCCCGACACCAAGCGCAACGAGCCCAAGGGCGGCGTGAGCTTCCACCACCACGAGGTGGTCGGCGCGAAGCTGGTGCGCAAGCGCATGCGCGCGCTGAAGTACTCGAAGCAGATGGTCGAGGACGTCAGCCGCCTGGTCTTCCTGCACCTGCGCTTCCACGGCTACGGCCAGGGCCAGTGGACGGACTCGGCGGTGCGCCGCTACGTGCACGACGCCGGGCCGCTGCTGCCTCGCCTGCACAAGCTGGTGCGCGCCGACTGCACGACCCGCAACAAGCGGCGCGCGGCGGCCCTGCAGGCCACCTACGACGATCTCGAGCGGCGCATCGAGCGCATCGCGGCCGAGGAGGATCTCGCCAAGGTGCGGCCCGACCTCGACGGCAACGCGATCATGGAACTCCTCGGGATCCCCGCAGGTCCGACGGTCGGCAAAGCGTGGACCTTCCTCAAGGAACTGCGGCTCGACCGCGGCCCCCTCGAACGCGAGGAGGCCGAGGCAGCCCTGCTCGAGTGGTGGGCGCAGCAGCCGAAGGAGTGAGCCTGCACCGCAGGCGGGTGGATCGAGCCTGCAAGATCGACCTCACATCGCCGTGACGGCGCCGTGAGCCAGATGTCACCGCGTGCTCACCGCGGGTGACGCCGCCGCAACACCTCTTCTCCAGCATGGACACCGGCGTAGTCGAGACGGTGTCGAGGAGATGCGGATGCAGGACGAGATCACCACGGTGAAATCCACCTGCTCCTACTGCGGGGTGGGATGCGGCATGCTCCTCGACGTCGCGGTCGATCCGGCGACCGGGCGGCGACGGGTGGTCAAGGCGTACGGCGACAAGGACCACCCCACCAACCGCGGCCGGCTGTGCACGAAGGGCGCGACCAGCGCCGAGATGCTCGTCGCAGGCGGCCGGCTCGAGACCGCCCACGTCCGTCGCGAGCGCGGCGGCACGCCGGTGCCCACGCCGGTCGACGCCGCCATCGCCGAGACCGCCCGGCGGCTGAAGGAGATCGTCGCCGAGCACGGTCCGGACGCGGTCGCCCTCTACGTGTCGGGACAGATGTCGCTCGAGGCCCAGTACCTCGCGACGAAACTCGCCAAGGGGTTCCTGCGCACCTCGCACATGGAGTCCAACTCGAGACTGTGCATGGCCGGTGCCGCGACCGGCTACAAGCAGTCGCTCGGTTCCGACGGCCCGCCCGGCTCCTACGAGGACTTCGACGAGACCGACCTGTTCTTCGTGACGGGTTCGAACATGGCCGACTGCCATCCCATCCTGTTCCTGCGGATGATGGACCGCGTCAAGGCCGGCGCGAAGCTGATCGTCGTCGACCCGCGCCGCACCGCGACCGCCGACAAGGCCGACCTGTTCATGCGCATCGCGCCGGGCACCGACCTCGCGCTGCTCAACGGTCTGCTGCACCTGATCGTCGAGAACGGGCACGTCGATCGCGCGTTCGTCGAGGAGTTCACCGACGGCTGGGAGGCGATGGAGGAGTTCCTCGCCGACTATCCCCCGCAGGTGGTCGCCGAGATCACCGGCATCCCGGAGGAGGACATCCGCACCGCCGCCCGGTGGATCGGTGAGGCCGGTAACTGGATGAGCTGCTGGACGATGGGCCTGAACCAGAGCACGCACGGCACCTGGAACACCAATGCGCTGTGCAATCTGCACCTGGCGACGGGCGCGATCTGCCGTCCCGGCAGCGGCCCGTTCTCCCTCACCGGGCAGCCCAACGCGATGGGCGGCCGCGAGATGGGCTACATGGGTCCCGGCCTGCCCGGGCAGCGCAGCGTGCTGTCCGAGGACGACCGCACGTTCGTGGAGGACCGCTGGTCGCTGCCCCGCGGCACCCTCCGCGCCGAGGGTGGTGGCGGCACCGTCGACATGTTCGCCCGGATGGCGGCGGGCGAGATCAAGGCGTGCTGGATCATCTGCACCAATCCGGTGGCGTCGGTGGCGAACCGCCGCACCGTTCTCGAGGCACTCGAGAAGGCCGAACTGGTGATCGTGCAGGACGTCTTCCTCGAGACCGAGACCGCCGCGTACGCCGACATCCTGCTGCCGGCCGCGCTGTGGGCCGAATCCGAGTACGTGACGGTCGGCTCCGACCGCACCCTCAACCTGCTGCAGCAGGCCGTCGAACCGGTCGGTGAGGCACTGCCCGACTGGCAGATCATCGCGCGGGTCGCACAGGAGATGGGCTTCGCGGAGGCCTTCGACCACTCGAGCGCCGAGGAGATCTTCGCCGAGATCACCGGTTTCTGGAACCCGCAGACCGGTTACGACCTGCGGGGCGTGTCCTACGAGCGGCTGCGGGAGGGGCCGGTGCAGTGGCCGTGCCCGCCGCAGTCCACCGCGAGCCGGCACCCGATCCGGTACGTCAACGACGGGACGAGCCGCACCCCGGTGGTGCGTGGGGCCGGCGGCCGGCCACGGCTGGCGTTCGCGACCCCCGACGGCCGGGCCCGCTTCTTCCCCCGCCCGCACGTGCCGGCCGTGGAACTGCCCGACGACGACTACCCCTTCGTCCTCGACACAGGGCGCGTGCAGCACCAGTGGCACACCCTCACCAAGACCGCCAAGGTCGACAAACTCAACAAGCTCGATCCCGGTCCGTTCGTCGAGATCGATCCGTCGGATGCGGAGCGCCTGTCGATCTCCGACGGCGATCGGGTCGAGATCGCCTCCCGGCGCGGTCGCGCGGTGCTGCCCGCCCGCGTGACCGACCGGGTGGCGCCGGGCCTGTGCTTCGCGCCCTTCCACTGGAACGACCTGTTCGGCGACGATCTCACGATCAACGCGGTGACCAACGACGCCGTCGACGCGGCGTCGCTGCAACCGGAGTTCAAGGTCTGCGCCGTGTCGCTGCGGAAGGTCGACGTCGGATCCGTTGCTGTCGAGGGTTATTCGGTTTTCTCCCGGCTCGAGTCGGCGCTGGGTCTCGAGGGCGTGCCGGCGCCGACCTTCGACGACACCGAACGCGGTTACCTGGCGGGTCTGCTCGCCGGTCTGCGTGCCGCCGATGTGGTTGCGGCACCGGTTCTTCCGTCCACCGCTCCGTTTCCCGCCGAGAAGCGGGCCTGGGTCGACGGTCTGCTCGCGGGCATGTACGCGCACACCACGGTGGTTCCCGAACCGGTTCCGGCAGAATCGATCACGACCGAGGAGACAAGCGACGGGTCGGCCGTCGTGGTGGCCTGGGCATCGCAGACCGGCAACGCCGAATCCTTCGCCGCGGTGTGTGTGCAGCGGCTCCGTGACTCCGGTCGTGCCGTCCGGCTGATCGGCCTGAACGACCTCGACGTCGCCGCGCTCGCGGAGATCGAGGAACTGGTGGTCGTCACGAGCACCTTCGGTGACGGTGACCCGCCGGACAACGGCGGTGCGTTCTGGCGGGCACTCGCTGCCGACGGTGCGCCGTCGATTCCCGGAACACGCTATGCGGTATTGGCTTTCGGTGATTCGAGTTACGACGACTTCTGCGGCTTCGGGCGCCGGGTCGACGAGCGTCTCGCCGAACTCGGTGCCACCCGCCTCACGGCGCGGGTGGACTGCGAACCCGGGGAGGACGCCGTCGCGCACGAGTGGCTCGGCACCCTCGTGCCCCTCCTGGGCGGCTCGGCGACCACCGCTGCGCCGGCGGCGGCCCTCCCCTCCCCCACCTACACCCGCAACTCGCCGCTCGTCACCCGGATCACCCGCAACACCGCACTGAGCGGACCGGGATCGGCGAAGGACGTGCGGCAGTTCGGTTTCGAGATCTTCGACCCGGCCTTCGAGTACGAGGCCGGCGATGCTCTCGGCGTCATGCCCACCAACGGTCCGGAGGCCGTCGACGAGTGGCTGCAGGTCACCGCGCTCGACCCCGAGACGGCCGTCGAACTCGGCGACTTCCCCACCGTGCCGCTGCGCGAGGCCGCGACCCGGCATCTCGACATCACCCGCGTGACGCCGGAACTGCTGCGCTTCGTCCAGAAGCAAAGCGGCAGCGACGAACTCGCGAAGCTGCTGCGACCGGGCAACAAGATGGAACTGCAGCGCTGGCTGTGGGGCCGGCAGGCGATGGACGTCATCTCCGAGTACCCCTTCAAGGCTCCCTGGGAGGACTGGAAGGGTCTGCTCACCCGGCTGCGTCCGCGCCTGTACTCGATCTCGTCGAGTCCGAAGACCGATTCCCGCGAGGTGCAGCTGACGGTGTCGGTGGTGCGCTACGAGTTCGAGGGCCGCTCCCGCGCGGGCGTGTGCTCGAGTTTCCTGGCCGACCACAGCAAGGGCGTGGACATCCCGATCTTCGTGCAGCGCAACGAACACTTCCGCCCGCCCGCCCCCGAGACCGACATGATCATGGTCGGTCCGGGTACCGGCATCGCCCCGTTCCGCGCGTTCCTCCACGACCGCCGCGAGTCCGGGCACACGGGCCGCAACTGGTTGTTCTTCGGCGACCAGCGGGAATCGACCGACTATCTCTACCGCGACGAGATCGAGTCCATGCACGCCGACGGTTTCCTCACCGAGCTGGGGCTGGCGTTCTCCCGCGACCAGCGGCAGAAGATCTACGTGCAGGACCGCATGCGCGAGCACGGCGCGCAGCTGTGGAAGTGGTTGCAGGACGGCGCCCACTTCTACGTGTGCGGCGACGCGGGTCGCATGGCCAAGGACGTCGACGTGGCGCTGCGCGAGGTGGTGCAGGCCCACGGTCGCCTCGACCGGGACGCCGCGGACGCCTACGTCGAGCAGCTCGCCGCCGAGAAGCGGTACGTGCGCGACGTCTACTGACAACTGTGGATCACTGACAGCTGTGGACAACCTTGTGGATCCGCAGATGCGGAGCTAACCTCGCCTCCATGCCATATCTGCGGGGAAAAAGGTGAGCGAGATCCGCATCCGCGACGCCGCGGAACTGCTGGGTGTCAGCGACGACACGGTGCGTCGCTGGATCGACCAGGGTCTGCTGCACGCCGGTAAGGACGCCGCCGGGCGCAAGGTCGTCGACGGCCGTGAGCTCGCCGAATTCGCCCGCGCGCAGGCCGAATCGGCCCCCGACCCGCTCGGGGTGGGAAGCTCGGCCCGCAATCGCTTCGTCGGTCTGGTCACCCGGGTGGTCTCCGATGCCGTGATGTCGCAGGTCGAGATGCAGTGCGGTCCGCACCGGGTCGTCTCCCTCATGAGCACCGAGGCCGTGCAGGAACTCGGTCTGGAACCGGGCAGTATCGGGGTCGCCGTCGTCAAGGCCACCAACGTCATCGTCGAAACCCCGGGAGGGTCCGAGTGAGGATTCGTGCCGTCGCAGCGGCCGCAGTACTGGCGTCGGTACCGGTGCTGGCCGCGTGCGGGTCGGGGGCCGACGGCGCGGACACCCTGACCGTCTTCGCCGCCGCCTCGCTGAAGGCACCGTTCACCGAGCTCGCCGAACGATTCGAGGACGCGAATCCCGGTGTGACCGTCGAACTGTCGTTCACGGGGTCGTCGGACCTCGTGGCCCAGCTCGAGCAGGGCGCACCCGGCGACGTCCTCGCGACCGCCGATACCCGCACGATGGACGCCGCCGTCGCGGCGGGTCTCGTCGCCGGTGAACCCGCCTCCTTCGCGACCAACACCCTCACGATCGTCACCGAACCCGGGAACCCGAAGAACATCCGGATGTTCGCCGATCTCACCGCCGAGGGGATCTCGGTGGTCGTGTGTGCTCCGCAGGTGCCGTGCGGTGCGGCGACCACCCGCCTCGAGGAGGCCACCGGGGTGGACATCGTTCCCGTCTCGGAGGAGTCCGCCGTGACCGATGTGCTCGGCAAGGTCACCTCGGGGCAGGCCGACGCCGGTCTCGTCTACGTCACCGATGCCGTCGGTGCCGGCGACGCCGTCACGGCCGTCGCCGTCCCCCAGGCCGCGGAGATCGTCAACGTCTATCTCGTCGCCGCCCTGGAGAATTCGCAGAGTTCCGGTCGCGCCGGGGATTTCGTGCGTTTCGTCACCGGGGCGAACGGACGTGCCGTGCTCGACGAGGCAGGTTTCGGGGCACCGTGAGCGGGCCGTCGGCGACTGGACTGCGGGCGACCGGGCTGCCGCGGTGGATCCTCGTTCCCGCCGCGGTGGCACTGCTGTTCGTCGTCGTACCCCTGCTCGCGATGGTGCTCACCGTCGACTGGGCGCACTTTCCCGCCCTCGTGACCTCCCCCGCCTCCGTCGACGCTCTCCTGCTGAGCCTGCGCACCTCCGCGGCGAGCACGGCGCTGTGTGTGCTGTTCGGTGTTCCGCTGGCCGTGATGCTGGCGCGCAGCAACTTCCCCGGGCTGTCGGTGATCCGCGGGTTCGTGCTGCTGCCGCTGGTCCTGCCTCCGGTGGTCGGTGGCATCGCCCTGCTGTACACCTTCGGCCGGCGGGGGCTGCTCGGGCAGTATCTCGACGCCCTCGGGATCCAGATCGCGTTCACCACCACCGCGGTGGTCCTCGCCCAGACGTTCGTGGCGCTGCCGTTCCTCGTGACGAGTCTCGAAGGGGCCCTGCGCACCGCCGGGTCCCGCTACGAGGACATCGCCGCGACCCTCGGAGCACGGCCCACCACCGTCTTCCGCCGCATCACGCTGCCTCTCGTGCTGCCCGGTCTCGTCTCGGGTGCGGTGCTCGCATTCGCCCGTGCCCTGGGTGAATTCGGCGCGACACTCACCTTCGCGGGCAGTCTCCAGGGCGTGACACGGACCCTGCCGCTCGAGATCTACCTGCAGCGCGAGACCGATCCGGACGCTGCGGTCGCGTTGTCGCTGGTGCTGATCGCGGTGGCGGTGGTGATCGTCGCGACGGTCCACTCGCGCCGGAAGGATCCGGTGCGGTGAGCCTGAGCGTGCGGGCCCGTGTCGCCGCCCGCGATGTGGACGTCGACCTCGAGGTGGCGGAGGGCAGTATCGTCGCGGTGCTCGGCCCCAACGGTGCCGGCAAGTCGACCCTGCTGGGTGTGGTGTCCGGCCTGCTGCGCCCCGACGAGGGGTGCGTGGAACTCGACGGTCGCGTCCTCACCGACACCGCGACCGGCCTCGCCGTGCCGCCCCACGACCGGTCGGTGGTGCTGCTCGCCCAGCAGGCACTGCTGTTCCCGCACCTGACGGTCGCCGGGAACGTCGAGTTCGCGCCGCGCAGCGCCGGACTCGGCCGCCGGGAGGCCCGCGCTCGGGCCGCCCACTGGCTGCGGGAGGTCGACGCGACGGACCTCGCAGACCGTCGCCCCCACGAACTGTCGGGTGGCCAGGCGCAGCGGGTCGCGCTCGCCCGCGCGCTCGCCGCGGACCCGCACCTGCTGCTGCTCGACGAACCGATGTCGGCTCTCGACGTCACCGCCACCCCGGTGCTGCGGGCGCTGCTGCGGCGGGTGCTGCGCGAGGCCGGCCGCACAGCCCTGCTCGTCACCCACGATCCGCTCGACGTCCTCGCCCTCGCCGACCGGGCGGTCGTGCTCGAGAACGGCCGCATCGTCGAGGACGGTCCGGCCCGGCAGGTGCTCACACGGCCGCGCAGCGCCTTCGGTGCCCGGATCGCGGGGACGAATCTCGTCACCGGCATCCTCCGCGAGGACGCTCTGGACACCGCCGACGGTCTCGTTCACGGTCGTCTCGATCCCGACTGCGCGCCGGGCCTGCCCGCCGTCGCTGTGTTCACCCCGTCCGCCGTCGCCGTCTATCCGGAGCTGCCGCACGGCAGTCCCCGCAACGCGCTGCGGGTGACGGTCGCGGAACTCGAGGCCCGGGGAGCGACGGTGCTCGTCCGTTCCACCACCGGCATCGCCGCCGAGATCACCACCGCCGCGCTGGCGGAACTGGACGTCCACCCGGGCAGCACGGTGTGGTTCGTCGTCAAGGCCACCGAGGTCGGCATCCACTCCACGGCAGTCCGATCACAGCCGCGTACGGCGCACGACGAGCACGGCGGTGAGACCGAGCAGGTAGATCACCCCACCGGCGACGACGAGGAGCGGTGACCGGCCGTCGGGGGCGATGACGAACGCCGCCGCCGCGATCGCGGTGAGGAAGGCGATGTTGAAGACGGTGTCCTGCAATGCGAAGACCTGACCGCGCCGCGCGTCGTCGATGTCGATCTGCATCGCCGCGTCGCCGGTGAGCTTGATGGTCTGCCCGGCCAGGCCGAGCAGGAACGCCGCGACGAGCAGGGTGACGGACGAGAGCGTCGTGACGAGGGTCAGTTGCACGACGGCCGCGGTGGCCACCCCTACCGTGACGGTGCCCGGCCGGCCCAGCCGCGGGATGAGGATCGGGGCGAGGACGGCCGCGAGGAGCATCCCGGCGGCGGTGCACGCCACCGCCACACCGAAACCGGCGAACCCCGCGATCACCGCGGAGTCGTCCTCGTTGGTGCGCAGGACGAGCAGCATGACGAGGGTGTCGATCCCGAACACGATGCGGTGCGTGCCGATTCCGATCATGGCGACGGTGACGCCGGGGGCTTCCAGGACGGCCCCGAGGCCGGTGCGCAGACCCGCCAGGACGGTGCGGACCACGGCGCGGGGACGTGCCCCGTCGGGACCGAGGGCGCGCTGCGCGAATCCCGCGGCGGCGACGGCACCGACGATCGATCCGCTCACTCCGAGCAGGACCGCCACCCCCGACCCGGTGTCGCCCGCTCCGACGAAGCCGATGGTCGCGACCGCCACCGCCGCCCCGGCAGCAGAGACCCCCGAACCCGCCGTGGCCAGAACGGAATTCACCGGCACGAGCCACGACTGCGACACCACGTGCGGCAGTGACGCCGACACCCCGGCGAGCACGAATCTGCTGACGCCGACGGCGGCGAGAGCGAGCAGCATGAGCGGGGTCTGCGGCCCGCCGGTGAGCAGCACCGCCGAGGTGGCGGCGATGAACGTGCCGCGCAGCAGGTTGGCCCACAGCAGCACCAGCCGGCGGTCCCAGCGGTCGAGCAGCGCCCCGGCGAACGGGCCGATCACCGAGTAGGGCAGCAGCAGCACCGCGAATCCCGCGGCGATCGCGAGCGGATCGGTGTGCCGTTCGGGGTTGAACAGGATGGCGCCGCCGAGCGCCGCCTGGAACAGGCCGTCGCCGAACTGACCGGCGAACCGCACCGTCGTCAGGCGCACGAGCCCCGGCGACCGCCGCAGGGCCGCCCCTGTCGATCGCCATGCCGGTCGCCCAGAGTTCCGCACGACTGTCGACACTATCCGGTCGTGCGGTCTCTGCCCGGTTTCAGCGGTCGCGCCACCACGCCACGGTCGCGACCGCGGCCTCGTCGAGCGGGGTGGGTGCGAGGCCGAGCGTCCGTTCGGTGTACGCCGAGTCCATGACGAACGGCGCCGTGAACTGGTAGAGCATCTCGGCCAGTTCCTCCATGTCCCGGTTCATCACGGCACCTGCCCGCACCAGCCAGGACGGGATCGTGCCCACCGCGGGGGCCGGCAGGCCCGCGGCGCGGGCGAAGGCGGCGGCGATCTCGCGTTGCGTCACGGCCGGGCCGGTGGGCGCGTGGAGCACGGAGTTCCACACCGCCGGCTCCCCCGCCGCCGCGATCATCGTCGCGGCCAGGTCGGGGACGTAGGTGAACGAGTGCGGGAGGTCGGCCGAGCCGAGCACCCGCACCTTCTTCCCGGCGAGCACGGTGGGCACCATGCGTTCCCCGGCCATGGCGTTCAGTGCCCGCGGGCCGAAGAAATCCGACGCCACGACGCTCACCGTCGGTGCGCGGTGGGCGTCGCGGGCGGCGAGGAGCTGCCGCCGGACACCACGCTTGCCGGTGGTGGCCTCGCGGGGGGAGTCCTCGGTCATGACCCGGTGCGGCTCGCTGTAGGAGTAGAGGCTCTCCGGGAAGACGACGACCGTCTTCTCGGACAGTCGTGCGGCTGCGTCGAGGACGATCTGCTCGGCGGCCGGCAGTTCGCGTGCCCACACATCGGCGCGGTAGGCGGAGCCGTGGATGCACATGTACACGGCGGTGGCGGCGGTTCCGTCCTCGTCGACGAGGGCGGCAGACAGGGCGTCGGCGTCGTTGACGTCCACCCGCAGCCGTTCGACGGCCGGGTGGTCCGGTCCGCTCCCGGAGCGAGTGAGCACCCGCACCCGATGGCCTTGTGCTGCAAGTTGTTCCGCGATGGTCCAGCCGACGGGTCCGGCACCGGCGACGACCTGGAGATCCGACATGATTCCTCGCTTCCGGGAAATGTGAGCACTGCTCTCTTTCGGTTCCGACGATCCTCTCCGGCGACGCTGTTGTCAAGAGCAGTGCTCTCTTTTGTTGACGGTGCTCACGAAAATGAGCAGAATGACCCGGCGTGACGACACCACGTGAGCGGGCCCGCGCCCGGACCATGGCCGACATCCTGCGGATCGGCCGCGAGCACCTCGCCACCCACGGCGCCGCGGCGCTGTCCCTGCGCGCAGTCGCCCGCGACCTCGGCGTCGTCTCCTCCGCCGTCTACCGCTACGTGTCGAGCCGCGACGAACTGCTCACCCTGCTCGTCGTCGACGCCTACGACGAACTCGGCGACGCCGTCGACCGGGCCGTCGACGCGGTGGACCCCGCCGACCACCGTGACCGGTTCCTCACCCTCGGACGCGCCGTGCGCACCTGGGCGCTGGCCGAACCGGCGCGCTACGGCCTGCTCTACGGCAGCCCCGTCCCCGGCTACGTAGCCCCCGCCGAACGCACCACCCCACCGGGCACCCGCGTGATCCTGCGCCTGGCCCGACTCCTGGACGACGCCCACTCCGCAGGCGCGCTGCACGACGACCTGCCACCCCTCCCCGAACTCGAGCAGCTGACCGAACCCCTCGGGCGCATCCGCTCCGAGTTCGAGCTCACCGCGCCGGATTCCGTGATCGCCCGCGGGATCTGGGCGTGGTCCGCCCTCTTCGGAGCCGTCGGATTCGAGGTCTTCGGGCAGTACGGCGCCGACACCTTCCCCGATCCCGCAATCGTCTTCGAACACCATCTCGGACTGCTTGCACACACCCTCGGGTTCCGCGATACGCGGGACCCGTCGCGGTGACAGAATGACTGACGTGGCGCAGCATCAGGAGGAACCCGAGGACCGCACCGCTCCCACGACCCCCAGGGTGCGGTCCGGGAGTCTGCTCGTCTCCGCGCCCGACCTGACCGAACCGACCTTCCGGCGCACCGTCGTCTACATCATCGAGCACACCGACGCGGGCAGCTTCGGGGTCGTGCTCAACCGCATCAGCGACACCGCCGTCGACGCGATGCTCCCGCAGTGGTCGTGGCTCGCCGCCGACCCGAAAGCCCTGTTCGTGGGCGGCCCGGTCCACCGCAGCTCCGCCTTGTGCCTCGGTACCCTCCGGATCGGCACCGACATCACGGAGGTGCCCGGCATCCGCCACGTCGACGGGCGTGTGGTGATGATCGACCTCGACGCCGATCCCGGTCACATCTCCCACTACGTCGAGGGCGTGCGCATCTTCGCGGGCTACGCCGGGTGGAGCGCCGGGCAGCTCGACGGCGAACTCCGCAACGACGACTGGATGGTGGTCTCGGCGCTGCCGTACGACGTGCTCGCGCCCCCGCACATCGACCTGTGGGCGCGGGTGCTGCGCCGCCAGCCCCTGCCCCTGGCGCTGCTGGCGACCCACCCCATCGAGGTCGAACGCAACTGAGGTCCCGTCAGCGCCGGTCCGCGAGCGTGTTGAGCGCCCCCGCGATCTCCTCGGCCCGGGTGGTCGTGACGGTCAGTTCCTGGCCGGACGCCATCGTGACGACCACGGCGGGCCCGCTGCGCGTGACCACCCCGTAGCGGCCGCGGCCCTTCGCCCGCAGACCCCAGCCGCCCCAGTCCCCGAACGGCTGCGTCTCGATCACCTTCGCACCGGTGATCTCCTCGAGCCCGTACTCCAGTGCGGTCGCCGACAGGTTCGACACCCGGATGCCGGCCTCGTCGACGATCACGGTGAAGCGCAGCAGACCGAGCACGAGCAGGGCGACGGGGACGAACAACCCGAGCGGCCACCAGCTCTTCGTACCCGCACACACGAGCAGCGCCGGAACGGCGATCAGCAGCGACAGCACCACCACGGTGCCCGTCCCGACACCGACCTGCTCGACGATCGGCAGTTCGGCGCGGCCGCGTGGCAACGCCGGGTCCGGGGCGGAGCTCGCCCGCTTGCGTTCCCGGCCGTCGCGGAGGAGCCGGCCTCCGAGCCAGCCCACGGCCGCGCCCACCCACATGCCGGCCATCGCGGTCCAGCCGGGCAGGGAGACCTGCTCGGGACCGGTCGTGTCGAGCTGGGCGCCGAGCGCGGCGAGGAACAGCACGGTGATCGTCCCCGTGACCGCCAGTCCCGTCGCGAGCATGTAGCGGCGCATCATCAGCTGTGCCTGGGCGAGCGCGGCGATCGAACAGCACCCGCCGCCGACGAGCAGGACGATCAGCGCCGCCGTCCACGCCGAGGACATCGGGGAACCGAAGGAATCGGGGGTCGTGCCCGACCAGTGGGTGGCGACCTGCTCGGGCAACCGTGGCAGCCACGAGCGGGTGAGCAGGAGCACGGTCCCGGCGCACAGCACCGGGACGATGAGTCCGAGCAGTACCCCGGCGGGATCGATTTGACGCGACGTCGTCGGCATGGCGACAGCGTAGAGGCGGGACCGGATGCGCCGCCGGACGGCGACGGGAGTGTGGGAGCGGGGACTCAGGCGGTCGGTTCGCAGGCCCCGCGCAGGCTGCACGAGCCGCAGGAGGTGCCGCAACCGGCCGTCTCGTCGGCCTTCTTCTTGGCGGCCGTTGCGACCCGCGCGCCCACGGACCCGCCGGCACCGGCGGTGAACAGGGCCGCGACCACGGTCACGACGATCGCGATGATCCCGGCGAGGGTGGGCAGGGTCAGCGACGCGACGCCACCGAGCGCGAGGAGGACCGCGGAGCCGAGCATGCTCGGGGCGGCGACCTTGTTGGCCAGCGAGAACGTGGTGTCGTCGTGCAACGACTCGGGGGTGCGCACACCGGCCCAGCGGTTGCGCGGAAGTTTGCCGGTCAGTGCCGCGACACCCACCGCGCCGACGACGAGAGCGAGCACGAAGAGCAGGACAGCGACGATCAGCACCCGACCAGGATACGCGCCGGACGGTGCCACCGGTCCGGGCGGGTGAGGGCACGTTCTACCCTGGTGGGAGCACTCAAACGCCCGGCCGAGTAGATAGTGATCACCGTGACCCGTCCCGTACAGACATCCCAGCAGGATCCCGGCAGCACCCCTCAGCATCGGTACACCGCCGAACTCGCGGGGCAGATCGAGCAGCGCTGGCAGGAGTTCTGGCACGACCACGGCACCTTCCACGCCCCCAATCCGGTGGGCGACCTCGCCGGCGACGTCCCCGCCGACAAGCTGTTCGTGCAGGACATGTTCCCCTACCCCTCGGGTTCGGGTCTGCACGTCGGCCATCCCCTCGGCTACATCGCCACCGACGTGTACGCGCGGTTCCACCGTATGCAGGGCCGAAACGTGCTGCACACCCTCGGCTACGACGCCTTCGGTCTGCCGGCCGAGCAGTACGCCGTGCAGACGGGTACGCACCCGCGCACGACCACCGAGGCCAACATCGCGAACATGAAGCGGCAGCTGGGCCGCCTCGGCCTCGGCCACGACGAGCGCCGTTCCGTCGCGACGACCGACGTCGACTTCTACCGCTGGACCCAGTGGATCTTCCTGACCATCTACAACGCCTGGTACGACCGCGAGGCCGGCCGGGCCCGCCGCATCTCCGAACTCGAGGCCGAGTTCGCCGACGGCACCCGCACCCTCGAGGACGGCCGCGACTGGGCTTCGCTGACCGACGCCGAGCGCGCCGCGGTCGTCGACTCGTACCGCCTGGTGTACCGGTCGGATTCGCTGGTGAACTGGTGCCCCGGACTGGGCACCGTCCTCGCCAACGAGGAGGTCACCGCCGAGGGTCGTTCGGAGCGCGGCAACTTCCCGGTCTTCCGGAAGAACCTGCGTCAGTGGATGATGCGGATCACCGCCTACGCCGACCGTCTCATCGACGATCTCGAGTACCTGGACTGGCCCGACAAGGTCAAGTCGATGCAGCGCAACTGGATCGGTCGGTCGCACGGCGCCCAGGTGAAGTTCGGTGTGGCGAACGATGATTCGTCCGTCATCGAGGTGTTCACCACCCGCCCCGACACCCTCTTCGGTGCCACCTACGTCACCCTCGCTCCCGAGCACGAACTCGTCGACCGGATCGTCGGCGCGGCGTGGCCGGAGGGTGTGGACGAGCGCTGGACCGGCGGTGCCGCGACCCCCGCGGAGGCCGTCGCCGCCTACCGTGCGTCGATCGCCGCCAAGTCCGATCTCGAGCGGCAGGAGTCGAAGGAGAAGACCGGTGTGTTCCTCGGCGCCTACGCCGTGAACCCGGTCAACGGTGAGCAGCTGCCGATCTTCATCGCCGACTACGTCCTCACCGGCTACGGCACCGGTGCGATCATGGCCGTGCCCGCCCACGACCAGCGCGACTGGGAGTTCGCGACCGCCTTCGGCCTGCCGATCAAGGAGGTCATCTCCGGCGGCGACATCACCGAGGAGGCCTACACCGGCGACGGTGTGCTGGTGAACTCCGGCCTGCTCGACGGTCTCGACGTCGCGGCGGCGAAGAAGACCATCGTCGCGAAGCTCGAGGAGGAGGGCACCGGCCGCGGCACCATCCAGTACAAGCTGCGCGACTGGCTGTTCGCGCGTCAGCGCTACTGGGGTGAGCCCTTCCCGATCGTCTACGACGAGCAGGGGCACGCCCACGCCCTTCCGGAGTCCGCTCTGCCCGTGGAGCTTCCGGAGGTCGAGGACTACGCGCCGGTCTCCTTCGACCCCGACGACTCCGACTCCGAGCCGTCGCCGCCGTTGGCGAAGGCCACCGATTGGGTGAACGTCGAGCTCGATCTCGGTGACGGCCTCAAGCGCTACACGCGCGACACGAACGTCATGCCGCAGTGGGCCGGCAGCTCCTGGTACCAGTTGCGCTATATCGACCCGACCAACTCGGATGCGTTCTGCGACAAGGAGAACGAGGCCTACTGGACCGGTCCGCGGCCGGATGTGCACGGCCCGAACGATCCGGGTGGTGTCGACCTGTACGTCGGCGGTGTCGAGCACGCGGTGCTGCACCTGCTGTACGCGCGGTTCTGGCACAAGGTGCTCTTCGACCTCGGCTACGTCACCTCCTCGGAGCCGTACCGCCGCCTGTTCAACCAGGGCTACATCCAGGCCTACGCCTACACCGACGCACGCGGTGTGTACGTCCCCGCCGACGAGGTCGTCGAGCGCGACGGCAAGTTCTTCTGGACCGGCCCGGACGGTGAGCAGGAGGTCAACCGCGAGTACGGGAAGATGGGCAAGTCCCTGAAGAACTCCGTCGGCCCGGACCAGATCTGCGACGACTACGGCGCCGACACCCTCCGCGTCTACGAGATGTCGATGGGCCCGCTCGACCAGTCGCGTCCGTGGGCGACCAAGGACGTCGTCGGTGCGCAGCGCTTCCTGCAGCGCGTGTGGCGTCTCGTGGTCGACGAGGAGAACGGCGACCTGCGCGTCACCGAGGACACCCCGAGCGACGACACCCTGCGCACGCTGAACAGGACGGTCGCCGGTGTGTCCGACGACTTCGCGCACCTGCGTGACAACACGGCGATCGCGAAGCTCATCGAGTACACCAACCACCTGACGAAGAACTACTCGTCGGGTGCGCCGCGCAGCGCCGTCGAGCCGCTCGTGCTGATGCTCGCTCCGGTGGCGCCGCACCTCGCCGAGGAACTGTGGTCGCGTCTCGGCCACACCGAGTCGCTCGCCCACGGCCCGTTCCCGGTGGCCGACGAGAAGTGGCTCGTCGAGGACAGCGTCGAGTACCCGATCCAGGTCAACGGCAAGGTCCGCAGCCGCGTCACCGTGCCGGCCGACGCCGCCCCGGACGCCATCGAGGCCGCCGCGCTCGCCGACGAGAAGATCGTCGAACTGCTCGGCGGTGCCGCACCCCGCAAGGTGATCGTGGTGCCCGGCAAGATGATCAACATCGTCAAGTAGCGACCCGTACGCACGAGACCCCGGTGCCGATCCCGGCACCGGGGTCTCGTCGTCTCACGGCCTCGCGTGGGTCAGGGATGCTTGTGCTCGATCTTCTCGAACTCGGCGACGTCGCCCGCGTCGTGAGCGCGCTCCTCCGCTTCCTTCGCCTCGAGCTGTTTGGCGACGGCGTCCTTGAGCGAGATCTTCTCCGGCTCCTCGGTCTGCTCGGACTTCTGCGGTGCCGGCTTCTTCGGCTCGACCTTCGAGGGAGCGGCCTTCGCGGGCGCGATCCTCTCGGGCGCGACCTTCGCGGGCGGGGTCTTCTCCTCCTCGGCGTGGCGCGCCTCCCGCTCCGCGGTGGCCTGTGCGCCGATCTTCTCGGCACGCCGCACGGCGTCGGCCTGCTCGGTGATCAGGGCGCCGCGGGTCGCGATCGCGGGGTCGTCGAGGACGCTGCCGACGATGCCGTCGAGCATGCCGAGTCCCCGCTCGTACATCAGGCGCGGCGGCGCGTCGGCAGGCAGGAAACGCAGCTGCTGCTCGATGAACCCGAGGGGAAACCGAGCGATCTTGTACTGCAGCCGCAGGACACTCTTCGGCAGAGTGGTCAGGTTCATGGGCGTGTCTCCCGATTCTGTGAGGCTCTGTGCGGGGTAACCGCGGGCGGCGGTTTTCAATCCCGAGCGGGGTCCGCTCCTCGATCCCGAGCGGGGTCCGCTCCTCGATCCCGAGCGGGGTCCGCTCCTCGATCCCGAGCGGGGTCCGCTCCTCGCTCTCCGCGCGGAGCCTGCTCCTCGGGAGCCGCGAGGCGGGGAAGGTGGGCGCCGACGAAGTCCACGACGTCGTCGAGGACCCGGTCCCGGTCGATCTCGTTGAAGATCTCGTGCCGCGCCTGCGGGTAGATCTTCGACGACGAGTCCGGGCCCGCGAGCGTCTCCCATCCGGAGGCCGTCCCGTCGAGCGGCACCAACCGGTCGTCCTCGCCGTGCAGCCACAGCACCGGCACCGAGTCGATCGGCCCGGCCTCGGTGATCGTCTCCAGGCATTTCTTCAGCGCCTGCACGGTGGGCCGCTTGAACGGGCCGTGCCAGACCAGGGCGTCCTCGACGTAGGCCCGGCCCACCTCCGGGTCCCGGGAGAGCGTCGACGGGTCGATCGGGGTGTCCGGGATCTCCTCCGCCGCGAGCAGAGCGTCGACGGCGGCCCAGCGGCCGAGCACCGGTCCGGACAGCACCACCGCGGTGAGTTCGGAGCCGTAGCGCTGGGCGTAGCGGGCGGCGATCATCCCGCCCATCGAGTGGCCGACGAGGACGACGGGGGTGGCGGGATCGTCGCGGCGGGCGGTCAGATCGAGGAGGCGGAAGTCCTCGACCACCCTCTCGAAGTCGTCGATCAGGACCCGTTCACCGTCGCTGAGCCCGTGCCCCACGTGGTCCATCGCGTAGACGACGGCGCCGTCGGCGACCAGGCGGGAGGCGACGTATTCGTACCGGCCGGAGTGTTCGCCGTAGCCGTGACACAGCAGGGCGAGGTAACGCGGCGTGCCCCGGCCCCACTTCCGTGCGGCGAGGGCGCCGGCATGGCCGTCGAGGGTGAAGGCGACAGGTTCGGACATCGATGCTCCCCTGCTTGTCGTGGTGATCGCTGCCATCGTCCCCCCTCCTGCGTCGTCCGGGAGCGGGAATCGCGGGTGCGGCCGCGCGGATCGTCCACTAGCGTCGAAATGGAACGTGTTTCAATCATGGTCGAGCGAAGGGGTACCGCCATGGCACCGAGCAGGGACGCGATCCGCGCCACCGTCGAGGGATACGTGAAGGCGGTGGCGACCGGCACCGTCGACGACGTGCTCGCCCTCTACGCCCCGGGCGCGACGGTCGAGGACCCCGTGGGCACCCCGGTCCGTACCACCGAGGCCGAGCTGCGCGAGTTCTACGGCGCCGTCGAACCACTCGCCCAGACCGGTGAGGTGCTCACCCTCAAGATCGCGGAGAACTCCGCCGCCTTCCTGTTCCGCCTGGTCACGCACCTCGGCGAACAGGACCTGCTCATGGAGGTGGTCGACGTGATGACCTTCGACGACGACGCGCGCATCACCAGCATGAAGGCCTACTGGAGCCAGGAGGACATGGTCACGGTGTCGGTCTCGCGATGACGACCCGCGCCGTCGAGGTCGATGGTTTCACGTGGAACATTCACGATCGCGGGGACGGACCCGCGGTGGTGATGTGCCACGGCTTCCCCGGCCTCGGCTACAGCTACCGGCACCAGATCCCACCGCTCGTCGCCGCCGGCTACCGGGCGATCGCCCCCGACATGCCGGGCTACGGCGGCACCGACCGGCCGGAAACGATCGAGGAGTACACGAGCGTCGCGGTCGCCGACCGGCTCGTCCGCCTGCTCGACGCACTCGGCGTCGACCGCGCCGTGATCGTCGGCCACGACTTCGGGGCGCCCGTCGCGTGGACCACCGGGTTGCGGCATCCCGACCGCGTCGCCGGGGTCGTCCTGCTCGCGGTGCCCTATTCCCCCGACCGGATGCCGGCGCGGCCGAGCGAACTCTTCCGCGCCCTCGCCCGCAGGCACTTCCTGCACCTGCACTACTTCCAGGAACCGGGGATCGCGGAGGCGGAACTGGACGGCCGGCCCCGCGAATTCCTGCAGCGGTTGTTCTTCGCGCTCTCGGGCGGCTACCGATACCTCGACGTGTGGCAGCACCCGTCCGAGGGACGTGGCTACCTCGATGTGCTGCCCGAGGCACCGGACCTGCCGTGGAACTGGCTGACCGAGCAGGAACTCGACCGGTACACCGCCGAGTTCGCGCGCACCGGCTTCGGCGGGGGCCTGTCCTGGTACCGGGCCTACGACGCGAACTGGGAGGCGACGCTCCCCTACGAGGGCTCGCACCTGCAGGTACCCACGATGTTCGTGGCGGGCGACCGGGATCCGGTGGTCGCGATGTCCGGGTCGGCGGCGCTCGACCGCATGCGCGAAACCGTCCCCGATCTGCGGGGTGTGCACCTCCTCGAGGGGGTGGGGCATTTCGTGCAGATGGAACGCAGCGCCGCGCTGAACGGCCTCCTGCTGCCCTTCACCGCCGACGTCCTGCCCACGAAAAGAACTGCGGAACAGCCATAACGGTGCGGGACATCCACTTACGATGACCCCGTGGCCAGCGACACGATTCGTGGATTCGGTCTGGCACTCGCACTGACGGCACTGGTGGCGAGTGCCTGCTCGTCCGATGACGCCGTCGACACCCCGACCGTCGTCCGCCTCCAGGTCGCCACCGCGCAGAACGACCCGTGGACACCCCGCCTCGTGCCCGCCCAGGTACCGGTCGCCGTCCCGCCGCCCCCACCGGAGGTCGTCGAGGGGCCGGGCGACCCGGTGCATTCCGGCTCCCCCGCGGTGACCGGTGACCGCGAGGCGCTCTACGGCGGCAGCCTCGACCGGCCGCTGTGCGACCGAAGCGCACTCGTCACCCACCTCGAGGAGGACCCCGCCAAGGCGGAGGCCTGGCGCGACGTGCTGAAGGTGGCCGACATCCGCGGCTACACCGACACCCTCGCCCCGGTCCTGCTCCGCGGCGACACCCGCGTGACCATGTACGAATACAGCGACGGCGAGGCCCGGCCCGTCCAGTCCCTCCTCGAACGCGGCACCATCGTCCTCGTCGACGACCTCGGTGTCCCCCGCGTGCGCTGCGTCCGCGGCAACCCGCTCACCGCGCCGGTCTTCACCGCCCGCGACGAATTCGACGGCCCCAAGTGGCCCGGCCTCGACACCGGGCGGCAACTCGTCGTCCAGCCCGCCGCGGCAGCCGTGCGCGAACTGCGGGTCGTGGACATCACCACCGGCGCCATGGTCCCCGTCCCCGTCGGCGAGGCACTCGCCGAGACCGCCCCGACCACGCCGCCGCCCGCACCGCAGACGCAGGCACCCGCCGTGCCCGCACCCCAGCAGCAGCGCAGCATCCCGGCACCGGAGGCGGCCGCCGCTCCCCCGCCGCCGCCCGCACCCGAACCACCGCCACCGCCTCCGGCCCCGGAACCCGTGGTCCCGGAACCGGTACCGGCGGCACCCGTTCCGCCGCCTGCGGCGCCCGCCCCGGCACCGGCGCCTGCTCCGCCCCCACCGCAGATCCAGATCCAGATCCCGGGCGGACCACCGGTGGTGATCCCGCTCCCCTTCTGAGGCGCGGTCGGCTTCCGAGACGCGTCAGCGGGGCCGGAGGACGATCTCCGTCGGGTGCGCATCCGCGGGGGTCTCCACCGCCTGCCGGACCGCCCGCGCCACCGTGCCGGGCGACAGGAACTGCGACGCGTCGTACTCGCGTCCCTCGGCCGCGACGATCGCGCGCTGCATGTCGGTGTCGATACGTCCGGGATGGACGGAGGTGACACGCAGGGCGGGCTCCTCCTGCCGCAGCACGTCGCCGAACGCCCGCAACGCGAACTTGCTCGCCGCATAGGAACCCCAGCCGGCGCGGGCGTTCAGACCGGAACCCGAATTGATGAGCACCACGTGCCCGTTCGCCGCGCGCAGCGCGGGGAGCAGCAGCCGCGTCAACGCCACCACCGACACGACGTTGGCCTCGAAGGTGTCGCGCCACTGCGCCGGGTCGCTCTCCGCGACGGTCCCCAGCTCGGCGACCCCCGCGTTGTGGACGAGCACGTCCAGCCGGTCGATGCCCTCCACGGCCCGCGCCACCGCGTCGTGGTCGAGCAGATCCACCGGCCACGGGGTGGCGTCGGGCAGTTCCTCGAGGATCGCGTCGAGCGATTCCCGTCGGCGGCCGCCGAGGAGCAGATCGTGGGTGGGGGCGAGTTCGCGGGCGATGGCGGCACCGAGACCGCGACCGCCACCGGTGACGAGAGCTGTGGGACGCATGGTGACGAGCCTAGGAACCCGACGGACCGGCAGCCACCGCACCGTGCTCGAGACCCGCGAGGATCTCCGCCAGCCGGTCGTCGGGCGGGGTCGTCACCTGCGGGTCGCGCGGGAAGTGCAGTTCGAGGAACGCCTTCGGCCGCGACAGCACGAACTCGCGGGCGAGATTCCGCAGCCGCGTGCGCAGCCGGACGTCGTTCACCGCCCGGATCCCCACGACCTCGATACCGACGCGCCGGCACAACGCCACCGCGCGCGGCAGGTGGAACGCCTGCGTCGCGATCGCCGCGCGCCGCACCCCGTAGGTGTCCACGGCGCGGCGGGCGGTGTCGTAGGTGTCGAGCCCGTAGGGGTCGGCGACGATCCGCTCCCGGCTCACCCCGTGCTCGACGAGGAACCCGATCATGGCTGCGATCTCGTCGCCGGAGGTGCCGTTCGCGTCCCCCGAGACGAGGACGGCCTGCGCGCGCCCGTCCCGCATCAGCGCGACCGCCACCTCCAGGCGGCGTCGCAGCATGCGCATCGGACGGCCGTCGCGCACCCGCGCGCCGGGCACGATCACCACCGGCACCGCCGGGGCGTCGTCCACCTCGTACATCAGGCCGGTCGCCCGCGCCGACACCCGCGTCGACACGAAGACGAACGCGGCCACCACGCCGAGGGTGGGCAGCAGACAGACGGATTTGCGCATGAGTCCCAGGTTACGGAGACCCGGCGGTCACAATGGAGGACGTGGACCCGGTCGACGCCCTCCGCGAGGTCGCGTTCCGGCTCGAACGCGAGCACGCCGACTCCTTTCGCGTGCAGGCCTACCGGCGCGCGGCGAAGGTGCTCGCCGGAGTCGACGACGCGAAACGCGAGATCCTGCGCCGCACCGACGCGTGGACCGACCTGCCCGGGATCGGGAAGAAGACCGCGACCGTCATCCGCGAGTCCTACGACAGTGTCCCCGCCTACCTCGCACAGCTGCGGGAGGAGGCCGAACCCATCGGCCGCGGCGCACAGGAGTTGCTCGACGCGCTGCGCGGCGACCTGCACACCCACTCCGACTGGTCCGACGGCGGCAGCCCGGTCGAGGAGATGCAGCACACCGCCTCGACGATGCTCGGACACGACTACCTCGCGCTCACCGACCACTCCCCTCGCCTGACGGTCGCGAACGGACTGAGCGCCGAACGGCTGCGCACCCAGCTCGCCCTCGTCGCCGAGATCAACGACAGCACCGACGGCGCGCGGATCCTCACCGGCATCGAGGTCGACATCCTCGACGACGGCACCCTCGACCAGGACGAGGGGCTGCTCGCCGACCTCGACATCGTCGTCGCCAGTGTGCACTCGAACCTGCGCGCCGACCGGTCGGCGATGACGCGACGCATGGTGCGCGCCGTGTCCGACCCGCACGTCGACGTCCTCGGGCACTGCACGGGCCGGCTCGTCGCCGGTGGGCGCGGCACCCGGCCCGAGTCGAAGTTCGACGCCGAGAAGGTGTTCGCCGCGTGCCGTGACCACGACACCGCCGTCGAGATCAACTGCCGCCCGGAGCGTCGCGATCCGCCGTCCCGGCTCATCGATCTCGCGCTGGAGACGGGGTGTCTGTTCGCGATCGACACGGACGCGCACGCCCCGGGTCAGCTCGACTGGCTCGGGTACGGTTGCGAACGCGCCGTCGAACGGGGCGTCGACCCCGACCGGGTGATCAACACGTGGCCGGTCGACGACCTGCTGACATGGACCGACAGGTAGGAGCTGCGCATGGAACGGGTCGATGTGCTGATCGTCGGGGCCGGACTGTCCGGCATCGGCGCCGGATGCCGTCTGCAGACCCGGTGTCCCGAACTCGACTACGTCATCCTCGAGAGCCGCGACGCGATCGGTGGAACCTGGGATCTGTTCCGCTATCCCGGGATCCGTTCCGACAGCGACATGTACACCCTCGGGTTCCCGTTCCGCCCGTGGCGGGGCGAGAAGTCCATCGCCGACGGCGCGGACATCCTGCAGTACATCCGCGACACCGCCGCCGAGTACGGCATAGACGATCGGATCAGGTTCGGGCACAAGGTGATCGACGCATCCTGGTCCTCTGTGGACGCCCGCTGGACGGTGCGTGCCACCACCACGGACGGCACCGTCGAGATCTCCTGCTCGTTCCTGTACCTGTGCAGCGGCTACTACAGCTACGAATCCGGTCACCTTCCCGAGATCCCCGGCCTGCAGGACTTCGCCGGGACGGTCGTGCACCCGCAGTTCTGGCCCGAGGACCTCGACTACGAGGGCAGGAAGATCGTGGTGATCGGCAGCGGCGCCACCGCCGTCACCCTCGTGCCGGCGCTCGCGGAGAAGGCCGAACACGTGACGATGCTGCAGCGCTCCCCCACCTACGTGATGTCGCTGCCCGCCCGCGACCCCGTCGCCACCCGCATCCGGCGCGCCCTGCCCGACGGGGTGGCGCACCGCGCGGTACGGGCGAAGAACGTCGTGGTGAACCTCGGCTTCTACCAGTTCTGCCAGCGCTTCCCCGCGGCCGCGCGACGCGTGCTGCGCACCCTCACCGAGCGGCGTCTGCGTGGCCACGTGCCGGTCGATCCGCACTTCTCGCCGCGCTACGACCCGTGGGACCAGCGCCTGTGCGTGGTCCCCGATTCCGACCTGTTCCGCGCGTTGCGCGTCGGCAGGGCCGAGATCGTCACCGACCACATCGACACCGTCACCGAGAAGAGCGTCCGGCTCCGGTCGGGGCGCGAGATCGAAGCCGAGATCCTCGTTCCCGCAACCGGACTGAAACTGCTTCCGGCCGGTGGGATCGAGTTCTCCGTCGACGGCGAGAAGGTCGACCTGTCGCAGCGGTTCATCTACCGCGGCACGATGCTCGCCGGCCTTCCCAACGTCGCGCTGTGCCTCGGCTACACGAACGCGTCGTGGACGCTGCGTGCCGACCTGGCGTCGCAGTACGTGTGCCGCCTGCTGCGGCACATGAGCCGCCACGGCTACCGCTCTGCGACGCCCGTCTACTCCGGTGACGGCCGCACCCGCCCCCTGCTCGGACTCGACTCCGGCTACATCCATCGTGCGGAGGGCATCCTGCCCAAGCAGGGTTCGCGCAGCCCGTGGCTGATGCGGCAGAACTACTTCCTCGACCTGCCCACCATGCGGTTCGGGCGGATCGACGAGTCGATGGAGTTCGCGCGGTAGCGGTACCGTCGTGAGCGACCGTGCACTCGTCGTCGAGGATGTCGGAAGAACTCGACAACATGTGCGCACTCGATGTTCTCGTGCACGACAAGGGGGACGCATGATCATCGTCGCAGGACATCTTACCGTCGACCCCGACCGCCGCGATGCCTACCTGGCGACCTGCGCGGACGTCGTGAAGGCAGCCCGCCGCGCGCCGGGCTGCCTCGACTTCGCCGTGACCGCCGACCCGGTCGAACCCGACCGCATCTACGTCTACGAGCGCTGGGACTCGCAGGCCGACCTCGAGTCCTTCCGTGGCAGCGGTCCCGACGAGGAACAGACGGGCATGATCCGCTCGATGGCGGTGGCCGAGTACCACGTCGCCGATGTGCCGGGACCCGGCGGACGTGAGTGAGCAGATCCTGTCGAGGATCTCGCGGGAGATCGACAGGATCTGCTCATCCGATCAACGCTTCTCGATGCGACCGTCGGGGTGCTTCGCGAACCGGCCCGCCTCGCGGTCGTGGACGGGACCGTCGCTGTCCCACGGCCACCCACCGAAGCCGGTGCGGCGGTAGTCCTCGAAGGCCTGCCGGATGCCCTCCTCGTCGTTGAGGACGAACGGACCGTACGACGCGACGGGTTCGCCGATGGGCCGGCCCTGCAGCAGCAGGATCTGCGTACCGGACTCGCCGGCGACCAGTGGCACCGGACTCGACGCGTCGACGACGACACCGTGACCGGACTCGACCGGCCGATCACCGACCTGAACCAGAGATCCGTTGTACACGTACAGCACTCGCTGCGTTCCGTCGACGGAGGCGGGTGGGACCGTCCACTCGGCGCCGGCCGACAGGTCGATGTTCCAGATCGCGACGTCGGTGTCGGGACGCGACGCCCACGAGTTCGGCGGCGGCGGAGGCGGAGTCGCATCACCCAGCCGGCCGGCGAGGACACGGACGGAGACGGTGCGCCCGTCCTCCTCCACCGTGACGGTGGGCGTCTCCTCGTTCCACAGCATGGAGAAGTGCGGGTCGGCGGTCTTCGACTCCGCGGGCAGGTTCAGCCAGATCTGGAACAGTTCGAGGGGGTTGTCCGCGTCCTGGTTCAGCAGCGGGAACATCTCGCTGTGCACGATGCCGTTCCCGGCGGTGAGCCACTGCGTGTCGCCCTCACCGAACCGTGCGGCCGCGCCCACCGAGTCGGAGTGGTCGACGAACCCGCGCCGCACGAACGTCACCGTCTCGAACCCGCGGTGCGGGTGTCCGGGGAAACCGGGGACGGTGGTGCCGTGATACATGCTCCAGCCCGAGGGATTACCGAAATCCTGGCCGAGCGGGCGGCCTTCGAGGGAAGCGGCGGGACCGAGTTCGTCGTTGCCCGCCGGATACGCGTCGACGTGGTGGACGACGAACAGGAACGGATCGATCGTCTGCCAGGGTGTGCCGAGCCGGAACACCTGCAGGACCGGAGTGGCTGCGGAGGTCATGGCCCCTTCAACTACTCCTCCGCGGTGTTTGTTCCACCCTTCGGGGCCGGTGCCTTCGGGGTCGGCGGAGGTGGGGCCTCGCTGTCGTCGAGCACGGGCGCCCCGGCGGCGAAGCGCTGCACCTCGTCGTCGACGAGGATCTTCGCGGGTACCGCACCGCCGAGCAGGTCGCGGGCCAGGGCGGGCGAGTCGCCGAGCGGGGCGTCGCTGCCGGCGAGCACGATGTTGCCGTAGCGCCGGCCCTTGATCATCGCCGGATCGGCGATCAGCGCGGTGTGCGCGAAGACCGAACCGATGGTGGTGGCTTCGCGGCGTGCGGTCGCCAGATCACGGAAGTCCCCGCAGTTGACGACGTAGACCCCGCCCGGGGCGAGCACCCGGTGCGCGTGCCGGGTGAACTGCACCGTCGTCAGCGCGATCGGGGTGCGGTCGTAGGCGAACACGTCGCGCACGATCACGTCGCGGGTGCCGTCGGACAGCGAGGTGAGCACCTGCCTCGCCTCCCCCACCCGGATCCGCAGCCGCGGCGCCCGCGGCAGGTCGAACCAGTGCCGCACCAGCTCGGCGAGACGCCCGTCGATCTCCACCACGACCTGCCGTGCCTCCGGGAAGGTCGCGGCGAAGTAACGGGCCATCGTGCAGGCCCCGCCCCCGAGATGGAGGGCGCGCAGTCGGGAGTCGGACGCGAACCTGCTCTCGACGAGCATCGCGATCCACCGCATGTACTCGAACTCGAGAAGTGTGGGGTCGTTCAGGTCGATGTGGGAGCTCGGGACACCGTTGATCTCGAGAACCCAGCCGTCGGGCAGGTAGTCGTCCTCGAGAAGCTCGCACGTGCCCGTGTCGATGTCGTAGATCCCCGCGACGGGTCCGCTCGACGCACCCGTCTTCTGTCGGCGCGGCGACGACGCGGCCCGGCCACCTCGTTGCCTGCCCATGGGGACGAGCCTAGTCCCCGGGCTCGGGCTCCGTGTCAGAGGTGGAGGTCCCGCTCGCGCATCAGGGAGGTCGCGATGACGCTGATCACCGAGGTGGCGACGAGGTAGCCGCAGGCGAGCCACGGGCTGCCGCCTGCCGCTGCGATGAGCGCGGTGAGGATCAGCGGGGTGATACCCGACGCGTAGATGCCCGAGAACTGGTACACCACCGACAGGCCCGTGTAGCGGATCTCCGCGGGATACAGGCTCGCGTAGAGGGTGCCCTGCGCCCCGTAGAACAGCGCATGGACGATGCCGAAGACCAGCACCAGGCCCGCACCGAACCAGAACAGGTCGTTCGTGCCGAACAACGCGAAGGCAGGATAGACGCACAGGCCGTAGGCCGCGATGCCGAGCGTGTAGATCCGCTTGGCGCCGTAGCGGTCCACCAGCAGACCCGAGGCCGGCAGCAGCGCCGCCATGACGAGCGCGGCGAGGGTGACGACCAGCAGCACCGGCACCTTCTCGAAGTCCAGCTCCTGGGTGGCGTAGGTGATGGCGAAGACACCCCACGTGTTGAAGGCGGCACCCTCACCCCAGCGCGAGAGCAGACCCAGCACGGTGTTGCGGCGGACGGCGGGACGCAACACGTCCACCAGCGGCGCCGACGACTTCTTCGCCAGCTCCTGCACCTCCCGGAAGGCCGGCGTCTCGTCCACCTTCAGCCGCACCACGAAACCGACCACGACGAGGATCAGGCTGAGCAGGAACGCGATTCGCCACCCGTACGACAGGAACTGCTCTTCGTCGAAGACCACCTGCAGGGCCGCGAACACCGCGGTGCCCAGGGCCAGACCCAGCGCCAGACCTATCTGCGGGATGCTGCCGAACAGACCGCGTTTCCGCGCCGGGCTGTGCTCGACGGACAGCAGCACCGCGCCGGCCCATTCCCCGCCGAGCGCGAAGCCCTGCAGGATGCGCAGCAGGAGCAGCAGGATCGGCGCGATCACACCCACCTGCGCGTGGGTGGGCAGCACACCCATCAGGGCGGTGGCGATGCCCATGATGAACATCGTCAGCGCGAGGGTCTTCTTGCGGCCGATGCGGTCGCCGATGTGCCCGAAGACGACACCGCCGATCGGGCGGACCACGAACCCGACGGCGAACGTCGCGAAGGCGAGCATCGTCCCGACGAAGGAGGACTGGTCGGGGAAGAACAACTGGTTGAACACCAGGCTCGCGGCCGTGGCGTAGAGGAAGAAGTCGTACCACTCGACGGTGGTGCCGAGCAGGCTCGCTGCGACTACAGTGCGAAGACGCTTGCGGCGTTCGAGATCGGTTTCGCTCCCGGCTGCGGGAGTGGGCTGGGTCAGCGTGGTCATGACTCGATCCGGGTCGTCGGGCAGTGGCAACCCGGCGACGCTAACCACGTCCCGCGCCTTCGCGCACGGGTTCGGATCAGGGTGATCGCAATCCTTGTGTCGGCGAGAAATCCCTGGTCGGATGGCTGTCACACCTTGCCTGTCGTCGACTCGGGGGATTCGTCTTGTCTCTGCATCTGCACTGGTTCCTGCCCACCTACGGCGATTCGCGAAACCTCATGGCGGGTGGACACGGCAGCTCGATGTCGGGTGACCGTCCGGCCACGCTGCGTTACCTCAACCAGCTGGCCGCCGCCGCCGAGTCCAGCGGATTCGAGTCGGTCCTCACCCCCACCGGCGCATGGTGCGAGGACGCCTGGCTCACCACCGCGATGCTCATCGAGACCACCGAGACGCTCAAGTTCCTCGTGGCACTGCGTCCGGGGCTGATCAGCCCCACCCTCGCCGCCCAGATGGCCGCGACCTTCCAGTGGCAGTCGCAGGGCCGTCTGCTCCTCAACGTCGTCACCGGCGGCGAGGACCACGAGCAGCGCACCTTCGGCGACTTCCTGGACAAGAACCAGCGGTACGCCCGCTGCGGCGAGTACCTCGACGTCATCAAGCAGCTGTGGGCGGGCAACGGCCCGGTGAACTTCCAGGGGGAGTACATCCGGGTCGAGAACGCGCAGCTGCAGCGCATCCCCGACCCGGCCCCGCCGCTGTTCTTCGGTGGCTCCTCACCCGCGGCCGGCACCGTCGCGTCCCGCTACTGCGACACCTACCTCACCTGGGGTGAGCCGCCCGCCGCCGTCGCCGACAAGATCGCGTGGATCCGCGGTCTCGCCGACATCCAGGGCCGCACCCTCGACTACGGCATCCGACTGCACGTCATCAGCCGCGACACCTCGGAGGAGGCGTGGGCCGAGGCCGACCGTCTCCTGTCCGCCCTCGACCCCGCGACCATCGAGAGGGCCCAGCAGAGCCTGGCCCGCTCCGGTTCCGAGGGGCAGCGCCGCATGGTCGAGCTGCACGGCGGCGGCAGCGCCTACGCGCAGAGCAAGGACGCCCGCAGCCTCGAGGTCTCCCCCAATCTGTGGGCGGGTGTCGGCCTCGTCCGCGGTGGCGCCGGCACCGCGCTGGTCGGCTCCCACGAGGAGGTCGCCGACCGCATCGCCGAGTACGCCGAACTCGGGCTCGACCATTTCGTGCTGTCCGGCTACCCGCACCTCGAGGAGGCCTACCGCTTCGGTGAGGGAGTGCGCCCGATCCTCGAGCGCCGCGGCCTCGTCGCACCGGTCTCGCACCGTCCGGGTGATCTGTCGGGTTCGACGGCCTTCCTGCCCGCCGCCCACTGACGATCGCGGCCCGATACAGTGCCGGCACGAATGTGTCGGCGCTGTAACAGCTGCGCGCCCCGGTGGGCGGATCCGCGTCCAGGCCGGAGAATGGGACGGTGCCGGATCGAGGATTCACCCCCACCCAGCTCGCTGCGCGCGCGGCGTACCTGTTGCGTGGCAACGACCTGGGCACCATGACCAGTGCTGCTCCCAAGCTCTATCCACACATGTGGAGCTGGGACGCGGCGTTCGTGGCGATCGGGCTCGCGCCGCTGAGCGTCGAGCGGGCGGTCGTGGAGCTCGACACCCTGCTGTCCGCCCAGTGGAAGAACGGGATGATCCCGCACATCGTCTTCGCCAATGGTGTGGACGGTTATTTCCCCGGCCCCACGCGGTGGGCGGTGACCGAACTTGCCGCGCACGCCCCCGACGGGGTGCATACCTCCGGGATCACCCAGCCGCCCGTGCACGCGATCGCGGTGCAGCGCATCCTCGAGCACTCGCGACGTCACGGCCGCACGACCCGCGCGGTCGCCGAGGAGTTCCTGGATCGCCGCTGGGCGGATCTGGTGCGCTGGCACCGCTGGCTCGCCCACGCCCGCGACCTCGACGGCAACGGCCGCATCGCGCTCTACCACGGGTGGGAATCCGGTATGGACAACTCGCCGCGCTGGGACGCCGCCTACGCCAACGTGATGGCGGGGGCGGTGCCGGCCTTCCAGCGCGAGGACCTCGAGCACGTCGCCGACCCGGGGCAGCGCCCCAGCGACCTCGAGTACGTGCGCTATCTGTGGCTGCTCGAGGAGATGAAGGCGGCCCGCTACGAGGACGACGTCCTCGCCAAGGCGATGTCCTTCGCGGTGGAGGACGTCTTCGTCAGCGCCGTGTTCTCCCTGTCGTGCGAGGTCCTCGCGACCATCGGGGAGGAGCACTCGCGCCCCAACGTCGACGTGCGCGACCTGCACTCCTGGGCGGAACGGTTCCGGCGCGGTGTCGTCGACACGACCGACCCGCGCACCGGCGCCGCCAAGGACTTCGATCTCCGCACCGGGAAGTGGGTCGCCACCGACACTCTCGCGATGTTCGCGCCGTTGTTGTGTGGGGGTCTCGATCGGCAGGCCGAACGTGCGCTGCTCCGCACCTTCGAGGGCCCGAAGTTCTGCGGTCACCCCGACCTCCGGTACGCGGTGCCCCCGTCGACCTCGCCGGTGTCGAAGGACTTCCGGGCCCGCGAGTACTGGCGCGGACCGGTGTGGCCGGTGATGACCTGGCTGTTCTCCTGGGCGTTCGCGCGACGCGGCTGGGCCGAGCGCGCGAACGTCCTGCGCGCCGAAGGATTACGTCAGGCCAGCGACGGGTCGTTCGCCGAGTACTACGATCCGTTCAACGGCGACCCGCTGGGCAGCATGCAGCAATCCTGGACGGCCGCAGCGGTATTGGACTGGCTCGGGTAGACCGAGCGGGGGCGTCACATTCCGATCCGGCCACCATCCGACTTCCACACCGCCACAACGGAAGGACGCGGCTTCGCGTCGCCGCCGTCGGGCCAGTGGGAGGCGGGCGACGCCCACGACGCGTCGTCGGTCTCCCCGGGGTGCTGCACGCACACCACGACCCGGCCGTCCTGGACGACGGGACCGCACGTCTCCGCCCCGATCGGGACGGTGAGGAACTGCTTGGTCTCACCCCGGCGCGGGCCGTCGAGCACCACCGAGAACAGTCCGTCGTTGGACCCGAGGGCGTTGCCGTCGGTGGAGATCCACAGGTTGCCGTGCGGGTCGAAGGCGAGATTGTCCGGGCACGAGATCGGGCTGACCCGCGACTTGTCGAAACCACCGAAGTAGGTGTCGGCCTCGTCCGGATCACCGCACACCAGAAGCAGATTCCACGTGAACGACGTGCCGGCGTGGTCGTCGTCGATCTCCAGCACCTGTCCGTTCTTGTTGTTCACCCGGGGATTCGCGGGGTCGGCGGGCGGCGCTCCGTCCACCCCGCGCTCGGTGTTGTTGGTGAGTGCGACATAGACCTTGCCGGTGATCGGGTTCGGTTCGAAGTCCTCGGGGCGGTCCATCTTCGTCGCCCCCACCCGGTCGCCGGCGAGGCGGGTGAACACCGCGACCTCCTCGGCGCTCATCCCGTCGACGAACGATTCGGCGCTGCCGTCCTCGTTGCTGCGCAGCAACGGGATCCACTCACCCGTCCCGGCGAACTCGCCATTGTCGGTCCGGTCCCCACTGTCGGTCCGGTCCGCGGACAACCGGGCGACGTAGAGGGTGCCCGCGTCGAGCAGGGTCATGTTGTGCCGCATCGCCGTCCGTGAACCACCCTGCTGCATCCTCCGGGACGAGACGAACTTGTACATGTAGTCGAAGCGTTCGTCGTCCCCGCTGTACGCGACGACGGTGCCGTCCCCGGTGACGTGGATCGTGGCGGCCTCGTGCTTGAAACGTCCCAGGGCCGTGTGCTTGACCGGCACCGACTCCGGATCCCACGGATCGATCTCGACGACCCAGCCGAACCGGTTGACCTCGTTCGGTTCCACCGCGAGATCGAAACGCCGTTCGAACCGCTCCCACTTGCGTTCGGTCGCACCACCCTCGACGCCGTACCGGGCGAGGCGTTCGGCGGCAACGGGATCCGTGACGAGCTCGGCGTTGGCGAAGTACTGGTCGAAGTTCTCCTCCCCCGACAGCACCGTCCCCCAGGGCGTGATCCCGCCCGAGCAGTTGTTGAGGGTCCCCGCGACCCGCGTGCCGGTCGGATCCGTGGAGGTCCTCAGCAGGGCACTGCCCGCCGCGGGACCGGTGACGAGGAATTCCGTGGTCCCGGTGATGCGCCGGTTGTACCGCCCGAACTCCGGTGTCAGAACACCGCTTCCGGCTTTGCCTCGCACCTGGACCACCGACAGGCCGTGCCCTGCGAGCCCGATGCGCACCTGTTCCTCGGTGGGGTCCTCCGAGTCGTAGTCGGCGAACATGAACGGCTCGGTGGTGTACTCGTGGTTCACGACGAGCAGGTAGGTGTGGGGGACGCCCTCCACCGGGAGCAGTGCGGCGAAGTCGTTGTTGAACCCGAACTGCTTCTCCTGCGCTGCGGCGGTCTGGCCGCCGATGTCGAAACCGGGAGCGTCGGGCAGGACGGGATCACCCCAGCGGATGACGACCTCCTGCTCGTAACCCTCCGGAACCCGTACGGCGTCGTCGGTGTTCGGTTGCACCGCAGTGAATCTCGTTCCATCCGGAGCGGTTCCGGAATCGGCGGCGTTCGCCGCGGCGGTGGCACCGGATTCGTCGCCGCACGCGGTGAGCACGCCCCCGGCCCCGATGGCGAGTACGGTCATCGCGCCACCGCGCAGAAGCCCGCGGCGCGAGAAGGCCGTGCGCACGATGTCCCCGAAGTACTCGCCCCGCGAGGTGTTGGGTGCGGGCTGCGCGCACGCGTCGCCGCATTTGTACCTGCAGGTGACATCGGAACGGGACGACACGCCGTCGTGCGTGACGAACAGGGGCAGGTCGGTACGGGCCACGTCATCTCCTCGATAGGTTCGCTTCGAGGCGGACCCTAGGAGGCCAAGGGGTGTGCGACGGAACAGGAAGGTGAACGCCCGGTGATGATCCGGCGTCCACGCGGTGATCCCGCCCGGTGTCTCATCCCGGCGCGATACGGTCGAGGTCGATCGGTCCGTAGCCGCGACGGTCCGGATCCGGGGTCTCCCCCGGCCGCGAGTCGAGGAACGGCACCACGCGGTCGGTGATCGCCTCGTTGTACACCTCGGGTGCCTGGATCGGGTTCGCGTGACCGATGCCGTCGAGTTTCGACACGAGCAGGGTGCCGTCGATTCCGCCGACCTGCTCGACCAGCACCCGGTGGGTGTACTCGACGTCGACCACGGTGTCGGCCAACGGGTTCCGTGGGCGCAGGAACACCACCGCCGGGCGGGTCCCGTCGTCGCGTTCGGCGGCGAGCGCCCGCAGGTTGTCGACGGCACCGGAGGCGACGATCGCCCGGAACTGCGATTCGATCAGGCCGTTGCTCGCCGCGTCGGTGGAGAAGATCTTGTCGTTCAGCACTTCCGTGACGGCTTTGCGCAGCTCCTCGGGGTCGATGCGGCGATACCAGCGGTCGGAGGGGACGACGAAGCGGTCCTGGCGTGCCGCGACCTCCACCAGCGTCCGCATGCTGCGGCTCTCCCGCGCACCGGGCAGCCAGCCGATCCACCGCAGCAGGTCCTCCCCCGCGTCGCGGGCGTCGGCGCGCACCGCGTGCAGGTCGATGGGGGTGCAGTCGAGGATCACCCCGGTCACCTCGAGCGGGGTCTCCTGGTGGAGATGCTGCGCGACCTCCAGTGCGACGATCCCGCCCATGCTGTTCCCGACGAGCACGACGTTCCCGATCCCGGTCCAGGTGGCGCGTTCGAGGATCATCCGGCTCACCACGGCCGTGTCGAGACCGCTGTTGTCGTACTCGACGGCCCAGACCTGCCCGAGCTTCCCCAGGGCGGGCAGCGCCGCGGCGGTGTCGGTGGCATCGAGATTGCCGAGCCCCACGAGGTCGACGACGGCGGTGTCGCGGTCGTCGGCCGAGGTCGCGTCGTGGATCGGGTGGAGGCGGGGCTCGGTGAGCGCGAGGCGCTCGCGCATCGGTGCGACGTCCCACGCCCAGTACTGGGTGAACAGCGCGAGGAACGGGAGTGTCGCGAGGGCGGTGCGCACGAGGCCGCGCCGGAGCCGGCCGAACCGTTGCCAGCGGTGCCCGGTGCGGGACTCGTGGAGGCGCCGCCGGCGACGACCGTCGTCCCAGTCGCCGGCGCTGCAGGGCGGAAGCTGCGGTGCGTACGACATGCACCACCGATGCTACCGACGACGGGGATCGGTGCAGGTGACAGCGATCAGCTGAGGCCGGTGAGCGGCGGCGCGGAGTTCTCGTCGCGCCACGCGATCGCCTCGCGCAACTCCGTCAGGTCGTAGTCGGGACCGCCGACGCCGACGGTGAACTGCGTGATGCCCAGTTCGACGTAGGACGGGGCCGCCTCGGCGCCCGGCCAGGAGGTCGACCGCTCGATGTCCTCGGGGCGGCGCCCGGCTTCGGCGCAGCGCTGGGCGAGGATGCCGGATTTCTCGACGTGGGTCTCCATCTCGCCGAAGCTGTGCCAGATGTCGGCGTACTTCGCGACGAGCGGCAGCGTCTTCTTCGGGCCGCCACCGCCGATGAGGATGGGGATGTGCCGGGTGGGCTGGGGATTGAGCTTGCCGAGACGGTTCACGATGCGGGGCATGTACTCGGCGAGCAGGTCCAGGCGGGAACCCGCGGTGCCGAACTCGTAGCCGTACTCGGCGTAGTCCCGCTCGAACCAGCCGGACCCGATGCCGAGGATGAGCCGGCCGCCGCTGATGTGGTCGACGGTGCGGGCCATGTCGGCGAGCAGATCGGGGTTGCGGTAGCCACCGCCGGTGACCAGCGCGCCGATTTCCACGCGCTCGGTCTGCTCGGCCCACGCGCCGAGCATCGTCCAGCATTCGAAGTGGGCGCCGTCGGGGTCGCCGTAGAGCGGGTAGAAGTGGTCCCAGTTGTAGACGATGTCGACGCCGGCGTCCTCGGCGCGGAGGACGGTGTCGCGGATGACGCCGTAGTCGGGTTGCTGCTGCGGCTGGAGTTGGAGTCCGATGCGAATGGGGCGCGTCATGCGTTCCACGTTAGGTCGATGTCGCCGGTCGCGCAGGGCGATTCCGGCAGCGACCACCTCAGGTACCGGCGGTCTCGGATCCCGGGGTCTCCGTGGACCGGAGCGAGTCGTACCGTTCCGCGAGGCCGTGGAGGAACGATTCGAGGATCAGTTCGAAGCCGTCCGCGTCGATCTCCGCGGCGTACTCGCGCAGCCGGTGTGCCTGGGACAGGTGCGGATAGCGCTCGTTGTAGGTGTCGATGTGGTCGTCGAATCCGCCGGCGAACGAGGTGATCGCCGAGCCGATGACGATGTACTTCACCGATGCGCCGATCATCGTCGCGAAGCGGGGCGGCCAGCCGGCCCGGGTGAGGCCACCGTGGATGGCGTCGGCCGCGCGGAGGGAGACCGGCCGGGTGCCGGGGCTCGACGCGAGGAAGGGCACCATGTTGGGGTGCGCGGCGAGGGCTGCGCGGTAGGTGCGGGCCCACAGGCGGATCGCCTCCTGCCAGTCGTCGCCCTCGAAGCCGCTGACGTCGACGGACTCGCCGATGGTGTCGGCGATGTCGTCGAGCAGCTCCTCCTTGGTGGCGTAGTGGCTGTACAGCGAGGGGGCACGCACGCCGAGTTCGGCGGCGATCCGGCGCATGGACACCGCCTCGAGGCCGTACTCGTCGACGAGACGGAGCGTGACGTCGCGGATGAGTTCCCGGCTCAGCAACGGGGTGCGGGGTCGCGCCATCGATCCCTTTCCTTTTCGGCGATCTGGACGAGCGAACACTGTAAGGTTAGTTTGGAACGGCGAGAAGCGCCACGGCTCCGGAACGGGATTCCGCAGGTCGTGGTGTTCGTGGCCCGTTGGACCCCCTGCGATGGAAGGCCCTCCATGAATCTGAAGCTCACCGAGGAGGAACGCGCGTTCCGCGACGAACTGCGCACCTTCTTCACCACCGAGATCCCCGCCGAGGCACGCGCCAAGGTCGCGTCCGGCACCCCGCTCGGCAAGGACGACTACGTCGCCACCCAGCGCATCCTCAACGCCGCCGGCCTGGCCGTGCCGAACTGGCCCGTCGAATGGGGCGGCCGCGACTGGACCCCGATGCAGCGCAACATCTGGCTCAGTGAGCTGCAGCTCGCCTCCGTGCCCGACCCGTTGCCCTTCAACGCCTCGATGATCGGCCCGGTCATCGCCCAGTTCGGCTCCCAGGAGATGAAGGAACGGTTCCTCCCGGCCACCGCCAACCTCGACATCTGGTGGTGCCAGGGCTTCTCCGAGCCCGAGGCCGGATCCGACCTCGCCTCCCTCAAGACCCGCGCGGTGCGCGACGGTGACCACTACATCGTCAACGGCCAGAAGACCTGGACGACCCTCGCCCAGCACGCCGACTGGATCTTCTGCCTCGTGCGTACCAACCCGGACGCCAAGAAGCAGGCCGGCATCTCGATGCTGCTGTTCCCGATGGACACCCCGGGCGTGACCCGCCGGCCGATCAAGCTGATCGACGGCAGCTACGAGGTCAACGAGGTGTTCTTCGAGGACGTGCGGGTGCCCGTCGAGAACCTCGTCGGCGAGGAGAACACCGGCTGGACGCAGGCGAAGTTCCTGCTCGGCAACGAGCGCACCGGCATCGCCCGCGTCAGCGCCACCAAGGTCAAGCTGGCCCGGGCCAAGGCCCTCGCCGCCGAGACCCGCCTCGGCAGCGGGTCGCTGCTCGACGACCCGATCTTCGCGGCGCGCCTCGCCGAACTCGAGAACGAACTTCTCGCTCTCGAGCTCACCCAGCTGCGCGTGGTCGCGAGCTCCGCCGACGGCAAGCCGAACCCGGCGTCGTCGCTGCTCAAGATGCGCGGCTCCGAACTGCAGCAGGCCGCCACGGAACTGCTCGTCGACATCGCCGGCCCCGACTCGCTGCCCGCGGGCGAGACCGGCATCGACTCGCCCGAGTGGGCCCAGCTCACGACGCCGACCTACCTCAACAACCGCAAGGTCACCATCTACGGCGGTTCGAACGAGGTACAGCGTTCGATCATTGCTTCCTCGATTCTCGGACTGTGAGGCCCCGGACATGAATTTCGAACTCGACACCGAACAGGACATGCTCCGCGCGACCGTCCGCGACCTGCTCGCCGGCGCGTACGACGTCGAGGCGCGCAATCGCGTCGCCGAGAGCGATCTCGGTTGGAACCGCGACGTGTGGAAGCAGCTCGCCGAACTCGGCGTCCTCGGCCTGCCCTTCGCCGAGGAACACGGCGGCATGGGTGCCGGACCGGTGGAGGTCATGGCGGTCATGACCGAGATCGGCCGTGCCCTCGCCCCCGAACCGGTCCTCGACGCGGTCTACCTGCCGGGCTGGCTGATCGCCGAGGTCGGCAGCGAGGAACAGCGTTCCGAGATCCTCCCGCGCCTGTCGGAGGGCACCACCCTGCTCGCCTTCGCGCACGACGAGCCGGGCAGCCGCTGGCCGCACACCGAGGTCGCCACCACCGCGGTCCGCGACGGCGACGCCTGGGAGCTGTCCGGACGCAAGAACCCTGTGCTGCACGGCGACTGCGCCGACACCTTCGTCGTGTCCGCGCAGCTCCCCACCGGCGGCGTGGGCCTGTTCCTCGTCGACGCCGGCGCCGACGGGCTGACCCGCACGTCCTACCGCACCAACGACGAACGTCGCGGCGCGCAGCTCGTGCTCGACGACGTCGTCGCCACCCCGCTCGGTGAGGTCGCCGACGCGTCGGCCGCGATCACCGCCGCGCAGGTGCGGGCCCAGGCCGCGCTGTGCGCCGAGGCTGTCGGTGCGCTCGACTCCTCCGTGCAGCTCACGACGAACTACCTCAAGCAGCGCAAGCAGTTCGGGGTTCCGCTGTCGATGTTCCAGGCCCTGACCCACCGGGCCGCCGACATGTACGTGCTGTACGAGCTCGCGTCGAGCATGAGCCTGTACGCGACGATGGCCCTGGCCGACGGCATCGTCGACCCGGCCATCGCCTCGCGCGCCAAGCTGCAGGTCGGCCGGTCGGCACGGAAGATCGGCCAGGAGTCGGTGCAGATGCACGGCGGTATCGGTGTCACGGCCGAGCACTCCATCGGCCACTACCTGAGCCGCCTGACGGCCATCGAGCACACCCTCGGCACCATGGACGACCACCTGCGCGTGCTCTCCGGCGGGCTGAAGGACTACGACCTCGTCGAGATCACCGGCATGTGACCGTGCGGGCTCACTCCCGGGGCAGCAGGGTGCCCAGCGGGCCGAGATCGATGTTGAGATCCTCGGGAGTGAGCCCGAAATGGTCGCGGAGTTCCTCCATCCGCTGCTCGAGCAGCATCAGGGTCGTCCCCACCCTCTCGATCTGCTCGTCGCTGAGATCACCCGCGTCGATCCGGTGCAGCGCCTGCCGTTCCATCAGCTGACGCAGCAGCTCCACCAGCGTGAGCACCAGCGTCACCAGGCCGCGCTCCACCGACTCGGGATCGGCGTCGATCCGCGACGGCAGGCGGGCGGGTTCGCTCATCGCCCGTTCCTCGTTCCGTCCGGGACCGGCACGTCGCCGGTGACCGAGAGGGTGCTGAGCGACGAGATCAAGGCACGCAACGAGATCCGCACCAGATCGACGTCGGCGATCGAGAGCGTGACGTCGCCGGTGACGACGACGCCGCCCGCGAGCACCCGGTCGAGCAGATCGATCAGGGCGATGCGCCGTTCCTCGTCGACGGACCCGTCGGCGTATCTCACGGCGCGATCCGTTCGGCGCCGGCGAAGGAGTAGGGCGGCCACGGACCAGTCAGCTCCACCCGGATCCCCGCGAACGACTTCCCCAGATCCTCGACCTCGGAACGGAACTCGTCCGCTGCCTCGTCGTCCACCAGGTAGCTCCCGTTGAGCAGCATCCACTCCGGGTTGCCGCTCAGGGCCGGATCGGTCGGTGGGTTGCGCCGACCTGCGGCGGCTCTGTGCAGCAACCGTTCGTGGATGTCGTCTGCGCGGGCGGCGGCCTCGCGTTCGACGCTCTCCCGTGCGGCCAGCTGGGCGCGACGGCGGAGCAGATAGGCCGTCCCGGAACCGCCGGCAGCGTCACCGGTGTTCGCGTCGGTGAGGGCCTCGGAGAGCGTCTTCCGGTCCGCGAACGCCTTGACCCCCCACTCGGTCCGGCCGGTGACCAGTGTCAGCGCCTCCGTGAACTCCCGCCGGTGCTGCATCAGGATCTCGTGGACGCGGTGCTCGTCGAGGCAGACGGTCGCGAGCCGCAGCGGGATCACGGGGATCCGCCGTCCCAGTGTCGACACGACGGCGTCGTGTGCGCGGGCGACCCGTTCGAGCCAGCCCAGGTCCTCGAGATTGCGGGTGAGGGCGTCCGCCCCGAACTCGGCCAGGGGAACCGTGCCGACCACCGCCGTCAGCCCGTCCTCCCCGATCACGCGGACCCGTTCGCCCGCAACGCCCGTCGCGGTGGACACGAGGTCGGCTGTGTGCCCGGCCTCGGTCACCGCGTACATCCAGATGCCGGTCGTGTCAGTCACGATCCTCCTCGTGCACGATCGCCTCCTCGACCGCCGGGGTGCGCTCCTGTTCGAGCTGCGCCAGGCGCTCCCGCAGCCTCCGGTTCTCGATTTCCAGATCCGACTGCGACTCCAGTTCGCGGTTGCGTGCCTTGCTGCTCAGCCACGGATCGCTCTCCCACCAGTCGATCCCGACGGACTTCGCCGTCTCGAGCGACGCGACGACGAGCCGGAGTTTGATGGTGAGCAGTTCGATGTCGAGCAGGTTCACCTGGATGTCACCGGCGATCACCAGTCCCTTGTCCAGGACGCGTTCGAGGATGTCACCGAGATTGGTCGACTGGTGCCCGCCGCCGTACGGCTGGGGCGACATGCTCCCGCTCCCGCCCACCACCGTCATGTGCCGGCCCTCGCTCCCCCGATGTCGCTGCTGCCGCGCCCGTAACGACGGGTCCGCCGGTAGGCCAGAAGGTTTCCCTCCATGTCGATCTCCACCTCGTACAGCGCGAGCATGTCCGCCGACGAGGGGATGCGCCGGTCCTCGACGACCTCGATCTCCACCGTCCAGCCGTCCTCGGTGGGTTCGACCGAGGTGACCCCCTGCGCGGTCTTCGAGGTCAGCTCCTCGAGATGCGCGAGGGCGGCCCGCCCGGCCTCGGATGCCGAGACCACGGGCGGCTCGCTGTTCTTCGCCACGGCGTCACTCCTTCCCGGCCTTCCCGGGAGAGTCCCCCGGGATCATCCGGTTCAGGACGGCCTGTTCCGCGGCCTGTTTCTCCTCCGGCGTGATCCTCCCGGCGCGTGCCGCCTCGTCGATCTCCTCGAGCTCACGGCGGATGGTTGCGGGGTCGTGGAGTTGCTGTTCCACCTGCTCCTGGATGACCTGCCCCAGCCACAGCACGCCCTTCACCGGAGCGAGCGGAAGGGTGAGCAGGGACGACACCAAGCCCATCGGTCAACCTCCCTCCCCCGGATCGGATTTCGTGATGAAGTCGTAGGCGGCCATCGGCCCGAGCAGATTCAGATCGACGCGGTTCTCCCACTCCTGTGCGAGTTCGCGCAGGGCGTCCTCGAGCCGGTCCTGCTCGTCGAGTTTCATCAGGACGGCGATGTGCACGGCGTCCTGCTCGTGGGTGGGTGGCCGTTCGTTGACCATCGGATCGAACGATTCGAGCGCCTCGACGGTGCGCCGGGTGTCCTCGGCACGTTTGGATTCGATCGTCGCGTTGATGATCTCGCCGAGCGCCATGCGCGCCTCGCGGGTGGCGTCCTCCGACTGTCCGCGGATCTGCTCGCGCAACTGCGCGGCATCGGTGTTCTCGTCGAGGATCTCCTGCAGGATCGTCCTCTCGACGTAGCGGCCCTTGACGACGAACTGTGCGAGCCCGTCGAGCTGCTCCAGCGCGGAGACCAGTTCCTCCTCGTGACCCTCGAGCAACTCGGAGGCCACCGCATCCCGGTCGGTCAGGACCGCACCGAATCTCAGGGGCAGGACCGGTGCGACCGTCACCGTCCCGTCGAGCAGTTCGGCGTGCGCCGTCAGGTCGTCGGGGGTACCGAGGGGGCGGTCGAGGGGGATCTCGCTGACGAGCGCCGCAACCCTGCCGCTGCGCACCACCGAGATCTCGGCCGGCGGCTCGCCGACACCGCGGGCATGGTCCTCCGGCTCGACGTCCGACGGAACGATGCCGTAGACGTACACGGCTGCATCCGAACCGGTGCCGGCGTCCGAGCCGGTTCCGTTCCCGTTCTGCTCCGTCCGATCCGTGGACATCTAGTCCTCCCTCCTGCGTGATCGGGGTGCGGCCTCGCGTTGCTGCTGCACCTCGCCGAGGAACTCGCTGACCTTCTCCCCGGCGGCCTCGATGGCGCCCTTCGTCTTGTGTCTTGCTCCGCCGGAGGTGATGTCGCCGACGAGGTCGGGCAGTCCCTTGGGTTCGTTGTCGGAGATCTCCAGCCGGTTCACGGCCTCGGCGAACCGTAGATAGGTGTCGACGCTCGCCACCACGACGCGGGCGTCGATGGTGAGCAGTTCGATGCCCACCAGCGACACGCGCACGAACGCGTCGATGACGAGACCCTTGTCGAGGATGGTGTCGATGACGTCGGCGAGCCCGGAGGAGTTCGGCCGGGCCATGCCCCCGCCTCCACCGCCGCCTCCGCCTCCGCCGGCGGGTTGGATGGTCATGAGCGGGATCCTCTCGAGCGGCCCGAGCGTGTGCCGGTGGTCTTCGTCGCGCGGGTCCGTTTCGTGGGCGCGCGTTTCCGGGGTGGTTCGGGTTCGTCCTCTTCGTCGTCCGGTTCCTCGCCGGACACCGCGTCCTCCTCATCGGGATACTCGTCCTCGAGGTCCTCCTCGTCCTGCAGATCCTCGTTCTCGGACGGTTCCTCCTCGTCGAAATCCTCGTCTTCGTCGTGGATCTCGCCTCCGTCGGTGTCGATATCCCGTTCCTCTTCCTTCCGCCGCGCGGTCTCGTCGTCCTCGACGACCTCGCTCTCGCGGATCTCGCCGTGCCAGCCGACGATGTCGTCGGGATGCAGTACGGCCTCGGTCATGGCGTAACGACGGAAGTGCTTGAGTTCCAGTCGTGCTCGCCGTCCCACTGCCCGCCACAGATTCGCGGTGCGCTCGAACAGGCCGCGGGGGTGGTATTCGAGGACCATGAGGATCCGGGTGAGGTCGGGAGTGAGTTCGTGGAAGGTCACCGCGCCGTCGATGTAACCCTTCCCGCCCTTGGACCGCCACACGATCCGTTCGAACGGCACCTGTTCGAGGATGGTGGACTCCCAGTTGCGGCGCGACCAGAACACCTTTCCGGTCCAGTGGAGTTTCTCGTCCTCCACCTGTTCGACCTGTTCGACCTTCTTCATGAACTTCGGCCAGTCGGCGAACCGGGTCCACAGGTCGTAGGCGAGGTCGATCGGCACGCCCACGTCGATGCTCTCGACGATGTTGGTGAGCTTGAGTTTCTTGCCCCCGCCGCCCTTGCCGCCGCCACCACCGGTGACGGCTTCCTTGACGTCCTGGAACTTGTCCTTCGCGGTCTCCTTCAGGTTCTGGAAGCCGGAGCTCGCCGCCGCCTTCAACGGCGACTCGCCCTGGGCGAGCCTGTCGACGCCGGTCAGGGCGCTCGCGAGGTTCCCACCCTTCCCGTCGGCGTAGTCCTGGAGTCGGCCCGCGGTTCCGGTGACCCGGTCGGAGACCTTGGACACCGCGGCCTGGGCGACCGTACCGGCCAGGCTCTGCAGGGAGTCGCGCAGGGGACTCGTGGCCGATCCCCCGAGACCGCCCGCGGCTCCCGTGGCTGCGCGGCCCGTTCCACCGGCGGCACGTCCGGCGGTCTTCCCGACCTTTCCGACCGTCTCCGTCACGTCGCCCGGGACGTCCTTCAGTGATCGCGCCATCGGTCTCACCTACCCGTGCGGCGCACCGGGGCGCGGCCGGAGGAGGTGGCCCGGGCGGCCCGCTTGCGGGGGGCGGGTGACGGCTCGTCCTCGTCCTCGTCCGGTTCGGCTTTCGCCTTGCTCCGGGAGGTTCGCGTCCGGGTGGGGGTGCTGCGGGTCGTGCGCCGACGGGCCGGGCGCTTCGGTTCGGATTCCTCCTCGACCTCGGCGTCCTGGATGCCCTGGTCCTCCTCGCCGGTGTCGTCGTCGTAGTCCTCGTCGCGTTCGCCGGGGGGTTCGTCGTAGTCGTCCTCGTACTCGACGTCCTCGGGTTCCTCCCGGCGTCCCGACCTCCTGCTCGTTCCACTGCCGGCCCGCTCCTGGAGGCGGTCGTTGAGGGCGTCGATGCGATGGCTCGCCGCGGTGACGGCGGCGGCGCGGGCCGCGTTCATCAGTTCTCCCCGAACGGATTCGGTGATTCTGCTGACCTCGGGAGACGAACCGAGCATCGAGGCGCTGCGCTGCAGGAGGTCCTGCGGAGAACTGGGTAGTTTGCCGGTGGCTCCGGCACCGGCGAGCATCAGGGCCAGTCGCATCTTCTTGGTGCGGCCGAGGAAATATCCGATGCCCACACCGAGGGCGACTCGTGCTCCGGGTTTCATCACCGTTCTCCTTCCGGAGGGGATGCGTCGTCGGCGCGAACGGGGTGGTGGCCGCGAGGGCGGGAGCGACGCGTGGTCCTTGTGATGTAGCCCACAGTACGTCATCCGAAACGTCGCCTCGGTGCTGTAGCGGAGGTTGCACGAAAAGGACCAAACAGTATGTTCCCGAACGGGATACGGGAGTATTCCAAAGAAGTCCCCTTGCGGGGGAGATCAGGGCAAAGCCCGGTTCAAACCTCGGTAACACGCATCCGTGCTTCCCGGCCCGGGGAGGTCACCGGTTCGGTCCGACCGGAGTGTCGATCCCACTGGCCCGCAACAGGAAAGCCGTTTCGGGACCGATGATCTCACCGACCAGCGTGAGGAACCGGTCGACGAAGCGGGGACCGTGCGCACCCTCGGTGGCGTCCTCCGGGTCCAGCGGATCGAGATGGTGCGCCAGTTCGTGAAGCACCACCATCTCCCGGAACGCCCACGCGGTGTTCGCGCGGTGCTCCGGCAGGGCGATCGTCGCGCTGTCGCGTTCGTAGTGCGCCGCGGCGTTCCCGGCACGCGCCCGCACCCGCACCCGGATCCGCGCGCGCTCCCAACGGGTGCGCACCCAGTCGAGGGTGAGCACGGCATCGACGTAGGCCTGCACCGACTCGATCGACGCGAACCGGCGCTCGATCGGGAGGGTCACGTGCGAACCGGCGACCTCCACGGTGCGCAGACCTCGCTCGTCGGCGCGGTCGAGCATCCGGCGCACGATCGATTCCGCTTCGTAGACAGCACTTTTCCGTATGTCCCGAATCCTGCTCATCGTTCCAGCCTCCTCGGTGACGCCGGCAACTCCGGTGCCGTCCCCAACCGTGCGGCCCGGGCGGCGCGGTCGCCCGCCCGCCGGGCGTCGACCGACCGCGCCGAATTCGTCCGGTTCCCCCGCCAGCTGCCGCGAGCCTGCGAGGTCCGGCGATAGAAGTCCTGTAGTTCCAGGCTCTTCCCGCGCAACGCGAGCGCGGTCCCCGGGGTCGAGACCTCCGCTTCGCGTTCGGTCTCCTGCTTGGCCTCCGACAGCCGCGCGCCGATCCTCGCCGCGAACGCCGACTGGAAGTTCAGCCGGGCCGTCACCGCCGCGACCGGCTTCCGGACCCGCGTGCGCACCCGCCGCCCGCCGCGCTCCTCGATCACGGTCTGCACCGTCGTCTCCGACCGGTAGGTGCCCTGCCGCAGATAGGCGTCGGACGCGCGCACCATCTGCACGAGCAGCGACGAGTACAACGCCTCGCACACGTCGATGTCGGAGGCGAACCCGTAGGCGTAGACGACGGTGGAGTTGGCGGTGATGTCGCACTGCACGTCGTTCGCCGCGGCGATGGCGAGGAACAACTGCGCGTAGGTCCGCAGCCCCTTCCGCCCCGCTTCCCCGATGGTGACCAGCCGCTGCACCGGCGTGGCCCGCCGCTCCCGCGCCTCGGTGTGGGCCCGGGCCATCGCCAGGTCGACGGACGCGGCGGTCGCGAGACGCTGGGCGGCGGCGAGATAGGCGTCGGCCTCGTGCTCGTTGTCGGTGGACTCCGCCTTCCTCAACAACCCGCCGATCCGGCTCAGCATCTTCTCCGAACTCACGTCGCGAGCGTAGAGCGTCCGGGGGACACCCACACCCATGGGAGGACGCGCGGACCGAAAGTGCTGCGCGAACGCACCCGAGTCACGAAGATCGTGGAAATGGACACTGCGGTCGATTTCGTCACCGACATCAACGACACGTTCTGGTATGCGGTGATCGCCCTGCTGATCGGTTCGGGCCTGTACTACACGGTGCGGTCCCGGTTCATCCAGATCCGCCTCGTGCCGGACATGCTGCGCTCGATCGTCGAGAAGCCCGAGGTCCAGCCCGACGGCACACCGGGGATCTCGGCGTTCCGGGCGTTCTCCGTCTCGGCCGCCTCCCGTGTGGGCACCGGCAACATCGCCGGTGTCGCCATCGCGATCAGCCTCGGCGGACCCGGCGCGGTGTTCTGGATGTGGGCGATGGCCCTGATCGGTGCGGCCACCGCCTTCCTCGAGTCCACCCTCGCGCAGCTGTACAAGGTGCGCGACGAGGACGGCGCCTTCCGTGGTGGCCCCGCCTACTACATGCAGTACGGACTGCGGAAACGCTGGATGGGGATGATCTTCGCGGTCATCATCACCGTCACCTACGGTTTCGTGTTCAACGCCGTGCAGACCAACTCCATCGTCGACGCGGTGGCCGGCTCCGTCGGCGAGAAGACCACCTTCCTGCAGATAGGGGTCGGTCTCGTCGTCGCGGTGCTCGTCGGAGCGGTGATCTTCGGTGGCATCCGCCGTATCTCGGCCGTCTCGCAGGTCGTCGTGCCGGTCATGGCCCTCGCCTATCTCGTCATCGGCGTGATCGTCGTCGTCCTCAACATCGACGAGGTCCCCACCATGTTCCGGCTCATCGTCGAGAACGCCTTCGGGCTCGAGGAGATCGTCGGCGGTGGTTTCGCGGCGGCGTTCATGAACGGCATCCGCCGCGGGTTGTTCTCCAACGAGGCCGGCATGGGTTCGGCACCCAACGCCGGCGCGACCGCCTCGGTCACCCACCCGGTGAAGCAGGGCCTGGTCCAGAGCCTCGGCGTCTACTTCGACACCCTGCTGGTCTGCTCCATCACCGCGTTCATCATCCTGCTGTCGGACCCCGAGTTCGGCAGCGGACTCGAAGGCGCGACGCTCACCCAGAACGCGCTGTCCTCCCAGCTGGGCGACTGGACCGTGCACTTCCTCGCCGTGCTGATCTTCTTCCTCGCGTTCACCTCGGTGATCGGCAACTACTACTACAGCGAATCCAACATGGAGTTCCTCACCGGTTCGCGCCGCATCCTCCCCTACCTACGGTCGGCGGTCGTGCTGTGCGTCTTCCTCGGCGCCATCGGCTCGGTGCCGCTGGTGTGGGCCCTGGCCGACCTCGCGATGGGAGTCATGGCCACCGTCAACCTCGTCGCGCTGGTCCCGCTGTCCGGCATCGCCTACGCGCTGTTCCACAACTACAGCGCGCAGCGCAAGCAGGGCCGCGATCCGGTCTTCCACGCCGGCGACGTCCCGGGCATCCGCGGGATCCAGGTGTGGAACGGCGACGACGTCACGCCGGTCGGGAACGAGTCGAGCGGGGCACGGTAGATTCTCCGGCGCACGAGCGTGTCCGCTTCGGAAAGGATCTGCGAGATGGCGTCGGTGACCTTCGACAAGGCCACGTGTCTGTTTCCCGGCTCGAGCACGCCCGCCGTGGACGCGCTGGACCTCGAGATCGAGGACGGGGAGTTCCTCGTCCTCGTCGGCCCCTCCGGCTGCGGCAAGTCCACCTCGCTGCGCATGCTCGCCGGCCTCGAGGAGGTGCACAGCGGACGCATCCTCATCGGGAACCAGGACGTCACCGGGCAGGACCCGAAGGAACGGGACATCGCGATGGTGTTCCAGAACTACGCGCTCTACCCGCACATGTCGGTCGCCGAGAACATGGGCTTCGCGCTCAAGCTCGCCAAGACCCCCAAGGACGAGATCCGGCAGCGGGTTCTCGAGGTCGCGAGGATGCTCGACCTCGAGCAGTTCCTCGACCGCAAGCCCAAGGCCCTGTCCGGCGGCCAGCGGCAGCGCGTCGCGATGGGCCGCGCCATCGTGCGGCAGCCGCAGGTCTTCCTCATGGACGAGCCGCTGTCCAATCTCGACGCCAAGCTCCGCGTGCAGACCCGCACCCAGATCGCGCAGCTGCAGCGCCGCCTCGGCACCACCACCGTCTACGTCACCCACGACCAGGTCGAGGCCATGACGATGGGCGACCGCGTGGCCGTGCTCGAGAAGGGCATCCTGCAGCAGTGCGCGTCGCCGCGTGAGCTCTACAACCGGCCCGCGAACATCTTCGTCGCCGGCTTCATGGGTTCACCCGCCATGAACCTGTTCCGCCTGCCGGTCTTCGACCGTGGCGCCATGATCGGCGACACGTACGTCCCGATCCCGCGCGACGTGCTCGGGCAGGTCACCGAGACCGAGGTCGTCCTCGGTATCCGCCCCGAACATCTCGAGATCTCGGCCGACGGTCTGGCGGTGGACGTCGACGTCGTCGAGGAACTCGGCTCCGAGGCGTACGTCTACGGACGCGCCGACGTCGGTGGCATCGTGCAGCAGATCGTCGCGCGTAGCGACTGGCGCAACCCGCCGCAGAAGGGCGACCGCCTGTACCTGCGCTTCGACCCCGAACACGTGCACGTCTTCGGCACCTCGGACGGCCGCCGCATCGGCTGACCGGCCCGCGGGAAACGGCCGAGTCGCCCGACACAGAACCGATCCAGGTCGGGCGGAATGCCGCCTTTTCCCCATGACGCGTGCCACAGTAGTGGCCGGTGCCGGTGGCCCGGAGTCACCGGCGAGAATTTTCCACCTCGAAACGGGGAGTTGTTGATGGTTCTGAATACGAAGGCGATGCGGAGGGCCGCGATCGCAGCGTCGGCTGCGGCTGCGCTCGTTCTCGCGGGTTGTTCGTCGGACGACGGTGGCAGCGACAGCACCACCACCGGCGACACCGCCTCCGCAGCCGGTGAGGGCCGCGGTCCGATCACGATCGTCGAGGGTCAGGATCCCCTGAACGCGGCGCTCGAGAGCATCATCGCCGACTGGAACGCCGAGCATCCCGACGAGCAGGTGACGTTCAAGCCGCTGGCCAAGGAGGCCAACGACCAGTACGACGACATCGCCCAGCGGATGCAGGCCAAGAGCGACGAGTACGACCTCATCGCCGTCGACGTCACCAACACCGCGGAGTTCGCCGCCAACGGCTGGCTCGTTCCGCTCGAGGGCGAGTACGCGATCGACACCGAGGGCCTGCTGCCCGCGACCGTCGAGTCGGGCACCTACAACGGCACCCTCTACGCGGCCCCGAAGAACACCAACGGCGCGTTCCTCTACTACCGCACCGACCTCGTCGACAAGGCCCCGGCCACCTGGGAGGAGCTGAAGGCCGAGTGCCCGAAGGCCGAGGAGGCGGGCATCGCCTGCTACATCGGTCAGTTCAAGAACTACGAGGGCCTGACGGTCAACGTCACCGAGATCGTCAACGCCTTCGGCGGCTCCTTCGTCGCCGAGGACGGTCTGACCCCCGCCATCGACGACAAGACGGCCGAGGGCCTGCAGTTCATCGTCGACGGTTTCGAGGACGGCATCATCCCGGCCGCCGCGCAGACCTACACCGAGGGTGAGTCGCAGACCGCCTTCGGCAACGGCGAGGCCCTGTTCCTGCGCACCTGGCCCGGCTTCTACACCGACGGCGAGTCCTCGTCGATCGCCGGCAACTACGGCATCGCCGTCCTGCCCGGCATCGACGGCCCGGGTGTGTCCACCCTCGGCGGCTACAACGTCGGCATCAGCGCGTTCTCGGACGCTCCGGCCACCGCGCGCGACTTCCTCGAGTTCATGCAGACCCGGCAGTCGCAGATGTACTACGCCGAGGCGGGCGGCGCCCCCGTCCTCGCCGAGGTCTACGACGACCCGGCGATCCTCGAGCAGTACCCCTACTTCTCGACGCTGAAGGAAGTTCTCGAGGCTGCGAAGCCGCGTCCGGCATCGCCGTACTACTCGGCCGTGTCGAAGGCGATCTCCGACAACGCCTACGCTGCCATCCGCGGAGAGAAGACCGTCCAGCAGGCGCTGGACGACACCAAGGCCGGCATCGAGACCGCCGGCAACTGATGCTCTAGGAGCAGTACATGGCAGACCCGCAGGTCGACAAGCCCGCGGATCCGTCACACGAACCCGCGGTCGGGACCGTCCCCGGTCCCGGCCGCGGACGTGTCGGCGGACGGCACCGCGCACCCGAACCACCCGCGGCCGCGACGAAGGAGCGGCGCAGGATCCCGGTGTGGATGTTCATCGCCCCGTCGATGCTCGTCCTCGCCGTCATCATCCTGTACCCGCTCGGGCGCGCGGTGTGGATGTCGCTGCACGGTGACGCGAAGAAGCTCGACCCCGAGACGGGCCGGTTCGTCACCGGCGGGTTCGTCGGGATCGAGAACTACACGCGGTGGATCACCCAGACCTGCGGTACCGCCACCGGCACCATCCCGTGCCCCCCGGGCACCCTCGGCTCCCAGTTCTGGCAGTCGATCTTCAACACCTTCTTCTTCACCGTCGTCACCGTCTCCCTCGAGACGGTGATCGGTTTCGGTATGGCACTCGTGATGGCCAAGTCGTTCCGCGGCCGCGGCCTGCTGCGGGCCTCGGTGCTCGTGCCCTGGGCCATCCCCACCGCCGTCACCGCGAAGCTGTGGTTCTTCATCTTCGCCAACGACGGCATCGCCAACAAGCTCCTCGGCACCGACTTCCTGTGGACCGCCGATCCGTGGCCCGCCCGCTTCGCGATCATCGTCGCGGACGTGTGGAAGACGGCCCCGTTCATGGCGTTGCTCATCCTCGCCGGCCTGCAGATGATCCCCCAGGACGTCTACGAGGCTGCGAAGGTCGACGGCGCCAACGCCTGGCAGCGGTTCACACAGATCACGTTGCCCCTGGTCAAGCCCGCCCTCATGGTCGCGATCCTGTTCCGCACCATGGACGCGCTGCGCATGTACGACCTGCCCGCCATCATGATGGGCTCCAACCCGGCGACGTCGACGATCTCCGTGCTCGTCGTCGATCAGATGCGCCAGGGCGCCAACTCGGCGTCGGCCCTGTCGACGATCACGTTCCTCATCATCTTCGCGGTCGCGTTCGTGCTGGTCCGGTTCCTCGGCGCCAACGCCGTGAACACACAGGAGAAGCAGCGGAAGGGGGAGATCGCATGACCGCCACCGCCGAGGCGCCCCGCACCGAGCCGGAGGAGGTGCCCGTCCGGAAGGTGCCCCTGCGCCGCCGGCTGCGCGGATTCGGCACCTATCTGGGTGTCGCACTGATCGTGATCTGGGGCCTGGCGCCCTGCTACTGGATGATCGTCACCGCGCTGCGGGACCCGTCCGAGACGTTCAGCACCACCCTGTGGCCGTCGAACCCGACCCTGCAGAACTTCGCCGAGGCGCTCGACCCCGACGCCAAGGTCAACTTCTCCCGCGCACTGCTCAACAGCGTCATCATCGCCGGCGCCACCACCGCGGTCGCGCTGCTGCTGGGGGTGTTCACCGCCTACGCGCTGTCGCGGTTCGACTTCCGCGGCAAGTACTTCGTCACCGGCATCATCCTCGGCGCGTCGATGTTCCCCGTCGTCGCGCTCGTGACGCCGCTGTTCCAGCTGTTCACCGACATCGGCTGGATCGGCAGCTACCAGGCGCTGATCATCCCGAACATCTCGTTCGTGCTGCCGCTGACGGTGTACACGCTGACCTCGTTCTTCTCCGACCTGCCGTGGGAACTCGAGGAGGCCGCCCGCATGGACGGCGCGACCCGCGGCCAGGCCTTCCGCATGATCATGCTGCCGCTCGCGGCACCCGCCCTGTTCACCACGGCGATCCTCGCGTTCATCGCGACCGTCAACGAGTACCTGCTGATGTCGCAACTGTCGAGTGAGCGCACCGCCCCGGTGACCGTCGCGATGGCCCGCTTCACCGGTACCGACCCGTACGTCACCCCGTACGCGTCGATCATGGCCGGCGGCACCCTCGTGATGGTGCCGCTCGTGGTGATGGTGCTGATCTTCCAGCGCCGCATCATCTCCGGTCTGACCGCGGGCGGCGTCAAGTCGTGAGGAAGGTTCCGCGGCGGAACCGGCTGGAGATGCTCCTCGGGTTCCTCACCGTGTTCACCGTGATGGCGCTGATCGGAGCCGTCGCGGAACTGACCTCCCCGCAGCCCGGGATCGTGCCGTCGCTGGTGTTGCTCGCGTTCGTCGCGGCCTGGGGTTTCGCGTTCCGTGCCTGGCGGCGCGCGGGCCGGTGACCCCCTCCCCCACCGAGCGTCGGCGGTGAGGGAGCCGGGTAGTCGGATCCGTACCATACGGTGGGCGGGACGTCGTCCTGCCGAAGGCCGAGCACGGAGAAAGTGGTACGAGTGAGCAGCCCGAAGAGACCGACGAGGTCGACGTCCGCGCGGGGTACGGGAACCCCCCGGACGCGGGGGCAGGCGTCCTCGAAGACCACGAAGTCGCAGGCAGCCGGGGCTGCGAAGAAGACACAGGCAGCCGGGACTGCGAAGAGGTCCCGCAGTGCCGGAACGGCGGGGACGCGGAGTGCGGGAACCACGCGGAAGCGCAGCGCAGGGACGGCACGGAAGCGCAGCGCAAGGACGGCACGGAAGCGCAGTCTCGGCGCGGCCGCGGGACCACGCAACGCGCAGGCCCTGAAGAAGCGCCGCATGCAGGTCGCTCGCCGCATCGCGTTCGTCGTGTTCGTGCTCGCGGTGCTCGTGCCGGCCGGTCTCTTCGCCATCGCGTACTCGTCCACCGAGGTGCCGCAGCCCTCGGACATGAAGACGAACCAGCTCGCCCGGATCTACGCCGCCGACGACGTCACCGAGATCACCCGCGTCGTGCCGCCCCAGGGCAACCGTCTCGAGATCGGACTCGAGGAGGTGCCCGTGCACGTCCGCAACGCCGTGCTGTCCGCGGAGGACCGCAACTTCTACAGCAATCCCGGTTTCTCGATCACCGGTTTCGCCCGCGCGGCCCGCGACAACATCCTGGGCAAGGAATCCGCCGGTGGTGGTTCCACCATCACCCAGCAGTACGTCAAGAACGTCCTCGTCGGCTCCGAACGCACTGTCGAGCGCAAGATGCGCGAGCTCGTCATCTCCACCAAGATGGCGCGCGAGTGGACGAAGGACGAGATCCTCGAGGCCTATCTCAACACCATCTACTTCGGTCGCGGCGCGTACGGCATCGCCTCCGCGTCGCAGGCGTACTTCGGCAAGCCCGTGGGGGAACTGACGGTCGCCGAGGGTGCCGTACTGGCCGGGGTGATCCAGACCCCCTCCTCGCTCGACCCCGAGTACAACCGGCCCGGTATAGAGGAGCGGTGGAACTACGTGCTCGACGGCATGGTCGCCATCGACGCACTCGACGGGACGGAACGGGCCGGCCTGGTCTTCCCCGAGACCGTGCCGTCCAACGCCTTCTCGCCGCCCGTCGAGAATCCCGGCCCGGAGGGGCTTATCCGCACCCAGGTGCTGCGCGAGCTGTCCGCCGCGGGCATCGACGAGCAGGCGATCAACACCGAGGGCCTGCACATCACCACCACCATCGACCCGGTGGCGCAACAGGCCGCCGTCGACGCCGCCCGCAACAACCTCGCGGGCGAACCCCCGGAATTGCGGACCGCGATCGTGTCCGTCGACCCGCGCTCGGGGGCGGTGCGCGCCTACTACGGCGGTGAGGACGGCGCCGGATACGACTTCGCGCAGGCCCCGCTGCAGACCGGCTCGTCGTTCAAGGTGTTCGGTCTGCTCGCCGCCCTCGACGAGGGCATCGGCCTGGGTGCCCGCTTCGACAGCTCTCCCCTCACCGTGGGCAACGTCCGCATCGGCAACGTCGAGGGCGAGTCGTGCGGGCGGTGCACCATCGCCGAGGCGCTCAAGCGGTCGCTGAACACGAGCTTCTACCGGCTCATGATGTCGATGACGAACGGGCCGCAGAAGATCGCCGACGCCGCGCACGCCGCGGGCATCCCCGAGACGATCCCCGGGGTCGAGGGCAGGACGCTCAGCGAGAACGGTGGTCCGCCCGAGGGCGGCATCGTCCTCGGCCAGTACCTGTCGCGGGTGATCGACATGGCCTCCGCCTACGGGACGATCGCCGCGTCGGGCGTCTACCACGAGCCGTACTTCGTGCAGAAGGTCGTCACCGGCGACGGGGTGGTCCTGCTCGACCGTCCCGCCTCACCCGGTGAGCAGCGGTTCGACGCGGCGGTCGCCGACAACGCCACCCAGGCCATGCTGCCGATCCCGGCGTACTCGCGGGGGCACGCACTCGCGGACGGCCGCCCGGCGGCGGCGAAGACCGGCACCACCCAGCTCGGCGACACCGGCCAGAACAAGGACGCCTGGATGGTCGGCTACACCCCGTCGCTGTCGACCGCGGTGTGGGTCGGTACCCCCGACGGCAGCGCGATCACCAACAGCTGGGGCGGCCCGATCTACGGTTCGGGTCTGCCTTCGGACATCTGGAAGAGCACCATGGACGGGGCGCTCGCAGGCACCCCGGTCGAGGACTTCCCGTGGCCCGAGCCGATCGGCGGTCAGGCCGGTGTGCCGGCGGACGCCGGGATCACCACCCCGACCGAGACTCCCCCGCCGGCCTTCCAGCTGCCCGACCTGTCGAACCTGCCGCCGATCACGATTCCGGTGCCGCCGGTGGACCTGCCCATCCAGGTGCCCTCGCAGATCGAGGTGTTCCCCGGCATCACGATCCAGATACCGGGTCGCTGAGAGAATCCGGGTCGCCGAGAACGGCGGGCAGCAGCCCGGCCGCGTAGTCGACGATCTCCTCGACGCTCGGATCGCGGTCGCGGAAGCGGTCGACCGCCAGGGACTCCACCAGCGCCCACCACGCGCGCAGCCGCAGCCGGGTGCGCGGGGCGTCGTCGCATCCCAGTGCCGTGACGACCCGCTCGACCATGGTGTCGCGCATCGAGTCGTGGATGGCGCGGATCTGCGGGTCGGCGCCGAACCCGCCGTGGAAGAACGCCTGGTAGTTGTCGCCGTGCCGGTCGACGAACGACACGAACGCCTGCAGCACCGCGCGCAGCGGATCGGGATCGTCCGGATCGGGAGTCGCTGCGCGCAGCAACCGGCGTGAGGCGGCGCCGACGACGGCGACGTAGAAGTCCTGCTTCGTGGGGAAGTAGCGGAACAGCAGACCGCGGGAGATGCCGGCGATCTCGGCGACCCGGTCCACGGACAGTGCGTGGATGGGCCGGGCCGCGAGTTCCTGCAGCCCGATCGCCACGAGCTGACGGCGACGTTCCTCCGGGGGCAGGCGCCGTCGTCCCGAGGGCTCTTGTCGCGGGGTGCTCACACCGCTAGCCTAACTGAGCATCGCTCAGTTACGGCCGCCCGACCGAGCCTCTCGGTCGCAGTCGACGGAAGGCATCCGATGGATTTCGCACAGTCCGAGCGCAGTCGCGACTATCTCGAACGGCTCCGAGCCTTCATCGCCACCGAGGTCGCCCCCGTGGAGGAGAGGCTCCGCGCCGCATACCGCGAGGCGGGTGCGGGCCGCCGCGACGTCGGTGCCGACGAGAGATGGGCCGTCTCCCCCGAATTCCGTGAACTGCAACGCAAGGCGCGCGACCAGGGCCTGTGGAACCTCTTCCTGCCCGACCCGGAACTCGGCGCGGGCTTGTCCAACGTCGAGTACGCGCCGCTGGCCGAGGAGATGGGCCGCTCGCAGTTCGCCTCCGCCGTGTTCAACTGCGACGCTCCCGACACCGGCAACATGGAGGTCCTCTACCACTACGGCAGCGAGGCGCAGAAGGAACAGTGGCTGCGGCCGCTCCTCGACGGCGAGATCCGCTCGGCGTTCTGCATGACCGAACCCGAGGTCGCCTCCTCCGACGCGACGAACATGGCCGCGACCGCCGTCGTCGACGGCGACGAGATCGTGCTCAACGGCCGCAAGTGGTGGAGCACCGGTGTCGGGCATCCCGACTGCAAGGTGCTGATCTTCATGGGCCTGACCGATCCGGAAGCGCACAAGTACCAACGCCATTCGATGGTGCTCGTCCCCATCGACACACCCGGCGTGAAGGTCGAGCGGATGCTGCCGACCATGGGCTTCTTCGACGAGCCCGGTGGCCACGGTGAGGTGTCCTTCACGAACGTCCGCCTCCCCATCGACGCCGTCATCGCCGGTCCCGGAAGGGGATTCGAGATCGCTCAGGGCCGGCTCGGACCGGGACGCATCCACCACTGCATGCGGCTCGTCGGGCTCGCCGAGAACACCCTCGAACTCGCCTGCCGCCGTGGGCTTTCCCGCACCGCCTTCGGCAAGCGGCTCATCGACCTCGGTGGCAACCGCGAACGCGTCGCCGACGCCCGTATCGCCATCAACCAGCTGCGCCTGCTCGTCCTGCACGCCGCCTGGCTGCTCGACACCCAGGGGCTCGCCGGTGCCCGGTCGGCGGTCTCCGAGATCAAGGTCGTCGCACCGCGCGTCGTGCAGCAGATCGTCGACTTCGCTATCCAGATCCACGGCGGTGGAGGGCTGTCCGACGACTTCCCCCTGGCCGGTGCCTGGACGGCCGCCCGCGCGCTGCGGCTGGCCGACGGGCCCGACGAGGTGCACCAGGGTCTCGTCGCCCGCTTCGAGCTCGGCAAGTACGCCTGAGGAAAGGGGGATCCCACGGTGACGGCTCTGCCCGACAATGCCCGCGCGGTCCGCGACGAGGACGCCTTCGACGTCGAGGCGGTCGCGACCTGGCTGGCCGACCACGCCGGTGTCGCCGGTGTGCCGGAGGTACGCCAGTTCTCCGGTGGCGCATCGAATCTGACATACCTGCTGCGCTATCCGGACCGCGATCTGGTCCTGCGTCGCCCTCCAGCCGGCGCGAAACCGTCCTCCGGGCACGACATGGCGCGCGAGTACCGCATCCAGTCGATGCTCGCCCCGGTCTACCCCTACGTGCCGAGGATGGTCGGGCTGTGCACCGACCACGCCGTGCTCGGCAGTGACTTCTACGTCATGGAACGGGTTCCCGGCACCATCCTGCGCGCGAATCCGCCGACGCAGCTCGACCTGAGCGCGGAGGACACGCGCACCCTGTGCCTGCGGATCGTCGACCTGCTCGTCGAACTGCACGGCATCGACCCGCAGGAGGCCGGGCTGTCCGAACTCGGCCGCGGCTCCGGTTACGTCGCCCGGCAGGTCGCGGGATGGACCTCCCGCTACGAGAAGGCGCGCACCGACAACGTGCCCGACTTCACCCGCGTCACCGCCTGGCTGGCGGAACGACAGCCGCAGGACGTCGCGCAGCGGGTGATCCACGGCGACTTCCGGCTCGACAACATCGTTCTCGACGAACACGATCCGCTGAAGCCCGTCGCCGTCCTGGACTGGGAACTGGCGACCATCGGCGACCCGCTGATGGACCTGGGCTCGTCGCTCGCCTACTGGGTGCAGGCCGACGACGAACCGATGATGCTGCTCACCAAGCGTCAGCCGTCGGATCTTCCCGGCATGCTCACCCGCGACGAGATCGTCGCCCGCTACGCCGAGAAGACCGGTCTGCCCGTGGGTGACTGGGGTTTCTACGAGGTCTTCGGTCTGTTCCGCCTCGCGGTGATCGCGCAGCAGATCTACTACCGCTACCATCACGGGCACACCACCAATCCCGCCTTCAAGGACTTCTGGGTGGTGGTCGGATATCTCGAATCCCGTTGCCTCGCAATGATCGACCGACACGACAAGGAGAGCTGATGAGTCGGCCGGAACGACGCAACATCCTCATCACCGGTGCCAGTTCGGGGCTCGGTGCCGGCATGGCACGCGAATTCGCTGCGCGGGGAAGAAATCTCGCTCTCGCCGCCCGTCGCGTCGACCGTCTCGAGGAGCTCCGCGAGGAACTGCTCGCCGCCCATCCCGGCATCACCGTCGCCGTCCGTGCGCTGGACGTGAACCGGCACGACGACGTGTTCACCGTCTTCCGTGAGTTCGACGAGGAGCTGGGCGGACTCGACCGGGTGATCGTCAACGCCGGTCTGGGCAAGGGACAACCCTTGGGTACGGGCTACTTCCGCGCCAACGTCCAGACCGCGAACACCAACTTCCTCGGCGCGCTCGCACAGAGCGAGGCGGCACTGGAGCTGATGCGGCCCCGCGGCCGCGGGCACGTCGTGCTCATCTCGTCGATGAGCGCGCTGCGCGGCATGCCGAGGAACATGACGACCTACGCGGCGTCGAAGGCCGCCGTCGCCTCGCTGGGCGAGGGCATGCGCGCCGACCTCGCCGGCACGGACATCCGGGTCAGCACAGTCTTCCCCGGCTACATCCGCTCGGAGATCAACGAGAAGGTGAAGAAGGTGCCGTTCATCGTCGACACCGAGACCGGATGCCGCGCACTGGCCGCCGCGATCGAGAAGGAACCCGCCAAGGCGTACGTGCCGTCCTGGCCGTGGATCCCGCTGGCCTACGCGATGAAGGTGCTGCCGCTGGCGGTCGTGCGGCGCATGGCCTGAGCCCACGTCACGGCACGTCGGGTCACAGCAGGGCGTCGGCGGTCACCGCGAGCAGCGCCACCAGTGCGATCACCTTCACGAGTTCGAGTGCGACGTACACGTAGTGGGCGTTCGAACGGGGTAGGTCGGTGCCGGCCTCCAGCACCCGGTCCGACCGCTTCGTCAGCACCGGCCGCACCCCGGCTACCTGGACCACCAGCACGACGGTGACGATCCCGAGCAGCCACCACATCGCCGTGGCCGGGGCGGCCGGGGCGGCGAGGGCGGCGATCCACAGCACCACGAGGACCACGGCTTCGAGGATGTTGAGGGCACGGAACACCAGACGGCCGATACCCAGGCCGAGGGGGACGGTGATGCCGGGCGCGCGGAACTTCAGCGGCGCCTCGAGGAACGAGATCGCGACCACCGCGCCGAGCCAGAACGCGGGTGCGAGCAGCTGCAGAGCCGTCCACCAGGTGGCCACGAGAACTCCTTCTCCCCTGTGTCTTCGCTCCGCCGGATCCACGGACCCGCCGGTGCCCCGAGCGTAGCCGGTGCCGTACCGGCGGTGGAGCTTTCGCGCGGAAGGCTCCACCCGTAGGCTCCGGATACGCCGACGGCGGTGGGCGATCCGGATGATCCGGACCGGCCCACCGCCGTCGGGTGAGAGAGGACTGTCAGGCGTCGGCGCCGATGATGAAGGCCTCGAGCGCGGCACGCGCCTTCTCGTCGGCCATCTGGACCGGCGGGGACTTCATCAGGTAGGCCGAAGCCGGGAGGATCGGGCCACCGATGCCGCGGTCCTTGGCGATCTTCGCCGCGCGGATGGCGTCGATGATGATGCCGGCGGAGTTCGGGGAGTCCCAGACCTCGAGCTTGTACTCGAGGTTCAGCGGGACGTCGCCGAAGGCGCGACCCTCGAGGCGGACGTACGCCCACTTGCGGTCGTCGAGCCACTCGACGTAGTCCGACGGGCCGATATGGACGTTGCGGTCGTGGACCTTGCCGGACAGCGGGCCCGCGAGGTTCGAGGTGACGGCCTGGGTCTTCGAGATCTTCTTCGACTCGAGGCGCTCACGCTCGAGCATGTTCTTGAAGTCCATGTTGCCGCCGACGTTCAGCTGGTAGGTGCGGTCGAGCACCACGCCGCGATCCTCGAACAACTTCGCCATCACACGGTGGGTGATGGTGGCGCCGACCTGCGACTTGATGTCGTCGCCGACGATCGGGACACCGGCGTCGGTGAACTTCTGCGCCCACTCCGGATCGGAGGCGATGAAGACCGGCAGCGCGTTGACGAAGGCGACACCGGCGTCGATGGCGCACTGGGCGTAGAACTTGTCGGCCTCTTCCGAGCCGACCGGCAGGTAGGAGACGAGAACGTCCACCTCGGCGTCCTTGAGGACCTGCACGACGTCGACGGGCTCGGCGTCGGAGACCTCGATGGTCTGCGCGTAGTACTTGCCGATGCCGTCGAGGGTGTGGCCACGCTGAACGGTCACGCCGAGCGGCGGAACGTCGGCGATCTTGATGGTGTTGTTCTCGCTCGCGTTGATCGCCTCGGACAGATCGAACCCGACCTTCTTGGCGTCCACGTCGAAGGCGGCGACGAACTGGACGTCGCGCACGTGGTAGGGGCCGAATTCGACGTGCATCAGGCCGGGGACGGTGGTCTCGGGGTCCGCATCCTTGTAGTACTCGACGCCCTGGACCAGGGAGGAGGCACAGTTCCCCACGCCCACAATGGCCACGCGCACCGCGGTGCTGTTCTCACCCATGGTCGGGTTCTCCTTCTTTGTTGCGTGCTGCTGACGACTGCTCGGCGGCGATCAGTTCGTTGAGCCAGCGCACTTCGCGCTCGCTCGACTCGAGGCCGAGCTGATGAAGCTGACGGGTGTACCGATCGAGCGTGCCGCTGGCGCGTCCGATCGCATCGCGGAGCGCCTCTCTGCGCTCCTCGACCTGGCGCCGCCTGCCCTCGAGGATCCGCATCCGCGCTTCCGCGGGGGTGCGGCCGAAGAAGGCCAGGTGGACGCCGAATCCGTCATCGGTGTAGTTCTGCGGTCCCGTATCGGCGACCAGCTCGGTGAAGCGTTCGCGACCCTTCGCGGTGAGCCGGTAGACGCGGCGGGCGCGTCGTTTCACGGAACCGGGGACCCCCGGATCCTCGTCGATGAGCCCGTCTGCCTGCATTCGCCGCAGGGTCGGATACAGCGACCCGTACGAGAACGCGCGGAACGGTCCGAGAAGCCCGGTGAGACGCTTGCGCAGCTCGTAGCCGTGCATGGGCGATTCCAGGAGGAGCCCGAGAATTGCCAGCTCCAGCACGGGTCACCTCCTGCGTCGTCCGAACCAACCGATTGATACGACGCAGAACTATATCGCGCCGATATATACGACCATACGCTGGGTCCGATACATGTGACGTCGTAGACCATCTGCGTCACTCCTCGCCCCTGTCCGAGCAGGGCGCACGTACTCTGGAACCCGTGCGAATTCAGCGGCAGGTGGTGGACTACGCGTTGCAGCGACGCTCGCTGCTCGCGGAGGTCTACTCGGGGCGGCGCGGAGTCAGCGAGGTCTGCGACGCCAGCCCCTACCTGCTGCGGGCGGCGAAATTCCACGGCAGGGGCAGCGACGTCGTGTGCCCGATCTGCCGCAAGGAACAGTTGACCCTCGTCTCGTGGGTCTTCGGGGACAAGCTGGGTCCGGTGTCCGGTTCGGCGCGCACCCCCGAGGAACTGGTGCGCATGGCCGCCAGCCAGGAGGAGTTCTCGGTCCACGTGGTCGAGGTGTGCCGAACCTGCAGCTGGAACCATCTCGTCCAGTCGTACGTCCTGGGTTCGCAACCTGCCCCCAAGAGCCCTCGTCGCCGGTCGGCGGGGCCGAAACGTCGCACCGCCAGCGAGTGAGCGGACGCGCCGGGAGTCGTCACCGTACGCTTTTCGGTGGTCTTCGCTCCTGTGTCCGACCGGCACGACCGAACGCCGTGTCCGACGACTGCGGCGGGCGTCGTCATGTGCGGCCGTCCGCGGAGCAGTGTGAAGGCGCGGCGTGACACGTCGCGAGAACAGTTGGAGATGAGTACGTGAGTTCCCCCGACAACGAACCCGAGGACAACAGGTCCGTCCCGCCTCGGAGCAACGGGTCCACCGGCCCCTCGCCGGCGCAGCGCCCCGGACCGTACCCCGGTCCGGGTCGGCAGGGACCCGCTCCGCAGAATCCGGGAGTCCAGGGATCTGCCCCCCAGGGTCCGGGTCAGCGTCCTGCACCGCAGGGCCCGGGACAACCACCTGCTCCGGGTCCGAACCAGGGCCGCCCGCTGCCTCCCCGCCCGCGTCCCCAGGGACAGCCGGGCGCCCAAGCGCAACCGGGGCAGCCGCCACGACCGGCCGGCCCGCCGCCGCAGCCGGGGCAGCAGCCCCGTCCCCCGCAGGGCCGCGCGCCGCAGCAGCCGCAGCAGTACCCGCCGCGCGGCCCCGTCCAGGGTCGCCCCCCGGCCCCCGGTCAGGCGCCGAACCAGGCCCGTCCGGTCGCCGGCCCGCCCTCGGGCCCGAACCCGACCCAGGGCCCGAACGCCGCACAGAACCGTCCCGTGCCCCCGCGTCCCGGCGCGGTCTCCGGCGCCGCGGTTCCTCCCCAGCAGCGCCCCTCGCAGGCCGATCCGACGGTCGCGATGCGCCCCGCCGCCGCTTCAGCGGCCGGCCGGCCGGCCGACGCCCCCACCACCCGGGTGAGCGACCCGGCCCGCACGACCCGCGTCGGTGCCGTGTCCCCCAACCGCCCGGCCGGCGGACCTCCCACCGGTGGCCCGCCCACGGCTCCTCCCGGTGGTGGCTCCGGTGGCGGAGCGGGCGGCGGCGGTAAGGGCAAGGGCAACCGCTGGCGGACGATCCGCCGCGTCTGCTACGGCCTGATCGCGGCGGGCATCATCGTCCCCGCGCTCGCGTTCATGCTGGCCTACATCGTCCAGGACGTGCCCAGGCCCGGTGAGCTCCAGACCAACCAGGCCGCCACGATCTACAACTCCGACGGCCAGAGCGTCATCACCAAGGTGATCCCGCCCGAGGGCAACCGCACCGAGGTCGACATCGACGCGATCCCCCTGCACGTCCGCAACGCCGTGCTCGCCGCCGAGGACCGCGACTTCTACAGCAACCCCGGCTTCTCGATCACCGGCTTCGCCCGCGCCGCGCGCGACAACGTCCTCGGACGCGAGAGCGCCGGTGGCGGCTCGACCATCACCCAGCAGTACGTGAAGGTCGCCCTCGTCGGTTCCGAGCGGACCCTCACCCGCAAACTCAAGGAACTGGTGCTGTCGACCAAGATGGCCAACCAGTGGTCGAAGGACGACATCCTCGCGGCGTACCTGAACACCATCTACTTCGGTCGCGGCGCCTACGGCATCGCGGCGGCGTCGAACGCCTACTTCGGCAAGCCCGTCGGTGAGCTCACGGTCGAGGAGGGCGCCGTGCTGGCGTCGTCGATCCAGTTGCCGTCGCTGCTCGACCCGGAGACGAACCCGGAGGGCGCCGAGGCCCGCTGGAACTACGTGCTCGACGGCATGGTCACCGCCGGCACCCTCGACGCGGCCCAGCGCGCGGGCATGCAGTACCCCGCCTACGTCCCGATCGCGGAACTCGACAACGGCGACCAGTCGACCGGCCCCGAGGGCCTGATCAAGAATCAGGTCATCGCCGAGCTGGCCCGCGAGGGCATCGACGAGAACCTGCTCAACACGGCGGGCCTCGAGATCACCACGACCATCGACACCCAGGCGCAGGAGGCCGCGCTCGACGCGGTGCGCACCAACCTCGAGAACGAACCCGAGGAGCTCCGCACGGCGGTGGTGTCCGTCGACCCGCGGTCCGGTGCCATCCGCGCCTACTACGGCGGTGAGAGCGGTGTCGGCTTCGACTTCGCGCAGTCCGGCCTGCAGACCGGTTCGTCGTTCAAGGTGTTCGGTCTCGCCGCGAACCTCGAACAGGGTGTGCCGCTGTCGCAGACCTACGACAGCGGTCCGCTCACCGTCAACGGCATCAGCATCGGCAACGTCGAAGGCGAGTCGTGCGGGCAGTGCACTATCGCCGAGGCCCTGAAGCGGTCGCTGAACACGAGCTTCTACCGGATGATGCTCCAGATGGACAACGGCCCCCAGGCCATCGCCGACATGGCGCACAAGCTGGGTGTCGCCAAGGAGCTGCCGGGCATCGGCCCGACCCTCACCGAACCCGACGGCGCCGGCCCGAACTACGGCATCGTGCTCGGCCAGTACCAGTCGCGGGTGCTCGACATGGCCTCGGCCTACGCCACGCTCGCGGCCTCCGGCGTCCACCACGATCCGTACTTCGTGCAGAAGGTCGTCACCTCCGACGGCGAGGTGCTCCTCGACCGCGGTACCCCCGCGGGTGAGCAGGTGGTGGACGCGGCGGTCGCCGACAACACCACCTCCGCGATGACCCCCATCGCCGCGTACTCGAACGGCCATGCCCTCGCGGGCGGCCGCCCCTCCGCCGCGAAGACTGGTACCGCCCAGCTCGGCGACACCGGCTCCAACAAGGACGCATGGATGGTCGGCTTCACCCCGTCGCTGTCGACGGCCGTGTGGATCGGCACCGAGGACGGCCTGCCCCTGGAGAACCGCTGGGGAGGCATGATCTACGGCTCCGGCCTGCCCTCGGACATCTGGAAGGACACGATGGACGGCGCCCTCGAGGGCACCGAGGTCGAGTCGTTCCCGAAGCCCGATCCCATCGCCGGCGTCGCGGGTGTGCCGGCCTGGACGGCTCCCGCCACCGCCACCGCGACCACCCAGCAGCAGACGACGACCACCAGCGTCGAGCCGACCCTGCCGGAGGTCCCGCAGATCACCACGCAGAACGTGGAGATCTTCCCCGGCGTGACGATCCCGGTTCCGGGCGTCGCACCGCAGACCACCACCCAGCAGGTCCCCGTGCCGGGTGGCCCCGGCGAGGACGAAGGCCCGGCCGGTGGCACCGGTGACGACACACAGGGTGGTACGGGACCGCAGAACGGCGGTGCGGGCGCCGGTGGCCAGCAGGTTCCGGGGGCACGTGGCGGCCAGCTGCAACCGCAGGGCGGATTCTGACGGTCCTCGCGGGGTAGCCTCGCCGCGTGAGCGACGTCCGAGCACACGATCCTCGGCCGGTGGTGTCTCCTGCACCGCCGGCCGAGGATCGTCGTTCGGTGGACTGGCGCGACACCCCGGGCCGCACCGACCCGATGGTCGCGCGGTTGAGCACCGTCATCGGCGGCCCGGTGGGCCGGCACGCGGTGCTCGGCCGCACCCGCTTCCTCACCCCGCTGCGGGTGATGCTGCTGCTCGCCGTCGTCTTCCTGGCGTTCGGCTGGTTCGGCAAGGCCGCGTGCATCCAGCAGGGACCGGTCGGGGCCGACGGGGCACTCGGCCTGGACTGGGGGAACAACCGCCAGTACGTGGCCATGTGTTATTCCGACATCGTCCCGCTCTACGGCGCCGAACGGCTCTCCGAAGGCGCCTTCCCCTACCGGACGTCCTGGGAGGAACCCGGCGCCGACGGGGCGATGCAGACCCGGTACATGGAGTATCCGGTGCTCGCCGGGCTCTACCAGTACGGGTCGATGCGGATCGCGAAGGCCTGGGACGCCACCCCCTGGCTCCCCGACGCGCTGCAGGTGGCGATCTACTTCTGCGTCGTCGCGCTCGGCCTGGCCCTCGCGTGGCTCGCCACGGTGTGGGCCACGGCCATGTCGGCGGGTCGCCGGATCTGGGACGCCGCGCTCGTCGCTGCCTCACCCCTGGTCGTCGTCCATGCCTTCACCAATTTCGACGCGCTGGCCACCGCGTGCGCGGCCGGGGGTCTGCTGGCCTGGGCGCGGCGGAAACCCCTGCTGGCCGGGGTGCTCCTCGGTCTCGGCGCCGCGGTGAAGCTGTATCCGCTGCTGCTGCTCGGTCCCCTGCTGGTGTTGTGCCTGCGCACCGGCCGGCTCGGGGTCTTCGCCCGGACCGCCGCCGCGGGCGCGGCGACCTGGCTGGTGGTGAACCTGCCGATCATGCTGCTCTACCCGCGGGGCTGGGCCGAGTTCTTCCGCCTCAACTCCGAGCGCGGTGCCGATCCCGACTCGATCTACAACGTGCTGCGCTCGTTCCTCGGCCGGCCGGACTGGCCGGTGCCCACCCTCAACGTCGTCTCGCTCGTGCTGTTCGCCGCGGCGTGCGCCGGGATCGGGGTCGTCGCTCTGACCGCGCCGCGCCGGCCGCGGCTGGCGCAGCTGTGCTTCTTGGTGATCGTCGCGTTCCTGCTCACCAACAAGGTGTGGAGCCCGCAGTACTCGCTGTGGCTGGTGCCGCTCGCCGTGCTGGCGATCCCGCACCGCCGCGTGCTGCTGGCCTGGATGACGATCGACGCCCTGGTGTGGGTGCCGCGCATGTACTACTACCTCGGCCCCGACCAGAAGGGCCTGCCCGAGCAGTGGTTCACCGCCACGGTGTTCCTGCGGGACGTCGCCGTCGTCGCGCTGTGCGCGGTGGTTCTCCGGCAGATCTACAGGCCGGTGGAGGACCCGGTGCGCTACGGCTTCGTCGACGACCCCGTCGGCGGGATCCTCGACCAGGCGCCCGACTCGCCGCCGCGGTGGTTGCCGGACCGGTTGAGGCCCGCCCACCGACGGGGGTCGAGGGAAGAATCATCCGAACGGATGATGTCGCACGCGCGGCCCCCGTCCTAGGCTCGGAGAAGAGCTGTAAGGGGGACCGATGACCACCGGCGGGCGGGGATTCGATCGAGGGGTCGAGAGCACGGCCACTCGGTTCACGACATGCGAGCTGGCCTGGTCGGTCGCCGCCGGGGACACCGCCGCCGTCCCCGCTCTCGTGCGCGAGCTGCACCCCCACATCGTCACCTACTGCCGGGGACGGGCACGGCTCGTCGGCAGCCCCTTCGCGGACGCCGATCGTCTCGCCGTGGAGGTGTGCCGCACGATCCTGGCCGAACTCGCCGCGCCGTCGGGCGCCGATCGGCCCTTCGTCCGCACGGCCTACACGATCGCCGCCGACGCGGCCGACACACGGTTCCGTTATCCGGCCGGGTCTCCCCTCACCCACGTCCAGCAGGAGATCCTCATCCTCCGCACCCTCGTGGGCCTCGATCCGCGGCAGACCGCGACCGCGCTGGCGCTCGCACCCGCCCGGGTGGGCGTCGAACAGCATGCGGCGCTGTCCTCGCTCCGCGTCGCCTGACACCCTTGCGCCTCATCTGCCCGTTCGGCGAGTTGTGGCGTTGATATCCGTTTCGTCACATTCGGATCACGGGGCTGTCGGGGGCCTGTGGACCACGCGATGGAGGACGCCGTGCCCTGCACCCCCGACGACCCTTGACCGTTCGCCTTCCGGCGTGTCACCACTCCTCGAGCGTGGTCAGCCCGTCCTGAAGGGCGCGGGCCAGCAGGCTCGCCTTCGTCGGAGCGTCCCGCCCGGCCGACGCGTACTTGACGCGGATCCGCTGCAGATGGGTGTTCAGCGTGCCCACCGAGATGAACAACCGGCGCGCGGCCTCACCCTTCGACTCCGCTCCCAGCCAGGCCAGCAGCACCTCCTTCTCGCGCGCACTCAGCAGGGGACGCACGAGATCGTTCGGGCGCGTCGGCCGGAACGGGGAGTGATCGGGCCGCGCGTTCATGGATACCGCCTCTCGGGAAAAGTCGGTCGTGCCCGGAACCGGGCGATCGGGATCGGGAGAAGCCGTCCCGGGAGCCGGGACGGGCGACACGGACCACTTCGGGGGGAGAAAGTCCGATTCGCCGTATTCGCAACGATTCGATTATCCGGCCCGCGGGCACGCGAGGACCCCGTCGGACGGTGATCCCGTACGAAATCCGTACAGCCATACACCTTCTACCTGCGCAAACGAAGACACACCTCAGGGGGGAACCGTCCATGACGGACATCGACGTGGAGCCGGCCGACCCGGCCTCCATCACCTCGCGCGCCGACTTCGGGCGCGCCCTGACCGCCCTCCGCACCCGGGCCGGACTGTCCATCCGCGACGTCGTCGACGCCTCCGGTGCACTGCACGGCACCGTCGCCGGATGGTTCTCCGGCCAGCACCTGCCCACCCGCGCGAGCGAGCCGGCCTTCCACTCCGTGCTGCAGGCCTGCGGCGTCACCGACGAGAACGACCGGCAACAGTGGATCGACGCCGCGCGGCGCGCCCGGCAGGCACGCGCCCGGCGGCGGACCACCGACCCCGTCCCCTACCGCGGCCTCGCTCCCTTCCAGGAGGAGGACGCCGAGTGGTTCTACGGCCGCGACCGCCTCACCGACGAGGTCCTCGGCCGGATCCGCGCGGCGATCGCCGGCGAGGGCCCGCGGGTCCTCTTCGTCATCGGTCCCTCAGGGTCCGGCAAGTCCTCGCTCCTGCGTGCCGGCGTCGCCGCGACGGTGGGCTCGCGACCGGAGTTCGCCGACTGGAAGGCGGTGGTGCTGACCCCGTCCTCTGCGGGACCCGACAAGGCCGTCGCCGCCCTGAACGTCGACGCCCCCACCGTGCTGATCGTCGACCAGTTCGAGGAGTTCTGGACGCTCGGCGACGACGAGGGCCGCGCCGACTTCGTCGACCGTCTCGGGGAACTGTCCGCCGGGGTCGTCGTGGTGCTCGGGTTGCGCGCCGATTTCTACCCGCTCGCCGCGCGCGAACCGCGGCTCGTGCCGATTCTCGAGGCCGGTCCCGTGGTGGTCGGGCCGATGTCGCCCGAGGAACTCGAGTCCGTCATCGTGCAACCGGCGGTCAAGGCCGGTTCGACGGTGCCCACCGAACTCGTCCAGGTCCTGCTCGCCGACCTCACCCCGCGCACTTCGCGCTCGAAGGGGGAGGCCGGCATGCTGCCGCTGCTCTCCCACGCCCTGCTCGGCCTGTGGCAGCGCGCCGACCGCCGCACCCTCACCGTCGCCGACTACACGGCCATCGGCGGTATCTCCGGAGCCGTCCAGCAGACCGCCGAGGAGGTGTACTCCACGCTCGGTCCCGGCCGGCAGGCGCTCGCCCGCCGCGTGTTCCTGCGCCTGGTCAACGTCGAGGACGACACCCAGACCCGCCGGCGCGTGCCGCGCAGCGAACTGGCCTTCACCGACGGCGACGGGGTGGACGAGATCGTCGACCGCTTCGCCGACGCCCGGCTCCTCACCGTCGACGAGGACTCCGTCCAGCTCTCCCACGAGGTGCTGCTCACCGCCTGGGACCGGTTGCGCGGCTGGATCGACTCCGACCGCGTCGGCCTGACCGTGCACCGTGATCTCACCCGCGCCGCGCAGGTGTGGGAGGACAGCGGGCGCGACGAGAGCGCCCTGCTCGGCGGCGGCCGCCTCGTCCTCTTCGAGGACTGGAGCCGCACCGACGACAACGGTGAAGCCCTCAACCGGCTCGAACGAGAGTTCCTCGCCGAGAGCGTCGCGCACCGCGACGCCGCCGTCGCCGCCGAACGTCGGCGGACCGCGGTGCTGCGCCGCCTCGTCGGTTCGCTGACCGTGGCGTCGGTCGTCGCCCTCGTGCTCGCGATCGTCGCGACCGTCGCCGGGGTCCACGCGCACTCGCGGAGCATCGAGGCGCAGCAGGCCCGCGACGAGGCGATGTCGCGTCAGATCGCCACCGTCTCCTCCCAGTTGCGCGCCGTCGAACCGTCGGTCTCCGCCCAGCTCGCGATCGCCGGCTACCAGGTCGCCGACACCCCCGAGGCCCGGTCGGCGCTGCTCGACGCCACCGGGGTGCACGTCCCACTCCGCCTGGCGGGCCCACCCGGCCCGATCCTCGCCCGCGCCACCGCCGACGGCGGTCTCGTGGTGAGCGCCGCCTCGGACGGGCAGGTGCGGATCTGGACGGCCGACAGCCGCGGCCCGGAGACCGAACCCCTCACGACGTTCACCGCCGGTGACGGCGTCGGCGAACTCTACGCGCTCGCCGTCTCCCCGGACGGGAACTCGGTGGCCGTGGGCGGTCAGGGCGGCATCTGGCTGTGGGACATCACCGATTCCGCCACGCCGGATCGGGTGGCCGTGCTGTCCGGTGAGGAGAACACCGCCTACGCCCTCGAATTCTCGCCCGACGGAACACGACTCGTCGCCGGTGTCGGCGACGGATCGATCCTGCGGTGGAACGTCACCGACAGCGGTGCCGCCGCGCTGCCCCCGATCCCCGGGGCGGCCGAAGGGGCGGTGTTCCCGGTCTTCTCCCCCGACGGCCGGCTCCTCGTCGCCGGTGGCCGCCAGATGTCGCTGCGGGTGTGGGAGACGGAGCGGTGGGACACCGAGATGGTTCCGCGTTTCGAGACGGCGCCGGACGGAAGTACTCAACACGTTCTGGCCGTGGCGTTCTCGCCGGACGGGCACACCTTCGCGGCCGGCACCACCGGCCGGCGGGTGATGCGCCTGGACCTCACCGACCCCGCGGCCCCGGTACCTCTGCCGGACCTCGACGGGTTCACCAGCTACGTCAACTCCGTCGCCTTCGATCCCGACGGACGGCGGATCGCCGCGGCGAGTTCCGACAACACCGTGTGGCTGTGGGCGGACGCCACCGACCCCGAGCCCGCCGCGCCGATCGCGACGCTGCCCGGATCCAACCCGGTGACCTCCGTCGTCTTCGTCGGCGACCGGGCGCTGCTCACCACCGCACTGGACGGCGCGGTGCGCTGGTGGCCGCTGCCCGGTCCCGTACTGCCCGCCGACGAGACGATCTACGTCAACCCGATCGGGCCGGACGGTGATCTCGTCCTCTTCGGGCAGGGCCGGTCGGGAGAACTTCCGTTGTGGGACATCGGCGATGCCACCGAGGCACGGGAACTGCCCCCCCTGGACCCACCGGTCGAGACCCGGTTCAGCGGTGCCGCCACCCTCGCGCCCGACGGAAGGCTGGCCGCGGGCGGCACGTCCACCGGGGCGGTGCACCTGTGGGACGTCGAGGACCCGGAAGCACCCGCCTTCACGGGCACGGTCGAGGAGGCGGTGCCCGGTGTGGTGGGCGCGGTGAGCTTCGACCCCTCCGCTCCGGTGCTCGCGGTGGCCCCGACGGAAGCGAAGACGGTCGCCCTCGTCGACGTGTCCGATCCGGCCGCCCCGCGCGTGGTGAGCACCTTCGAGACGAACGACCTGCCGTACATGATCTCGTGGCATCCCACCGCGCACGTCCTCGCGGTGGCTGCAACCGACGGCAACATCGAACTGTGGGACACCTCGGATTCCGCTGCGGCCCGGAGGATCTCGGTGGTTCCCGGATTCGACAGCCAGACGCAGGCGGTCGCGTTCGGACGCGGCGGCACCCTGCTCGCCGCCGCCAGCGCCGACCGCACCATCCGACTGTGGGACGTCACCGATATCGCTGCCCCGCAGGATCTCTCGCGTATCACCGGCCCGGCCGACGCGGTGTACTCGGTGCAGTTCTCCCCCGACGGCGAGCGACTCGCCGGGGGCATCGGCGACGGTACCGCCTGGATCTGGGACGTGAGCCGACCCGACGAACCGAAGCTGCTCGCGACGCTCACCGCCTACGGAAGCCGGGTCTACGATGCCACATTCGCCGACGACGGCGAGGTGCTCGTCGCGGGTGGCCCGGATCTGTCGGTGCGGCTGTGGCAACTCGATCCGGCGCTCGCCGTCACGCGCCTGTGCGACTCGGTCGGCAGCCCCGTCACCGAGGACGAGTGGGAACGCTATCTGCCGGGCGTGCCGTACCGGCAGCCGTGTGCGGAAGAGGACTGACCCCTGCTCAGATCCGCAGGGCGGTGAACGGTGCGACGGGAAGGTTGCGCACCACGAACCACACCGCCACGACCACCAGCACGACGTGCGGGGTCCACCGGTACCGCGTCCACCGCGGCATCGGTGTGCCCCGCACCCGGCCGACCGTCCACACCGCGAACAGCACCGCGGCGACGACGAGCGCGACCACACCCAGCGCGTTGTAGTGCACGGCCGCCGGGACGTCGAAATGCACCAGCGAGTACAGCATCCGGGAGAGCCCGCAGCCCGGGCAGTGGATGCCGAACAGGGTGTAGGTGGGGCACGGCGGGATGATGCCGCCAGGGGTCGTCGGATCCGCCCACGCCACCAGCGCGCACACCCCGGCGGCGCCCGCGAGGACGACGGCGGGGGCGGCGAGGGGATGGGCGGTCCGGGTCACGAGATGCTCTTCTCCAGCCGGTCCCGGGTGGCGGGCCATTCGTCGTCGAGGAGCGAGAACAACACCGTCGTCCGCCAGCTGCCGTCGCGACGACGCCGATGCTTGCGGAGCAGTCCCTCCTCCTGCGCGCCGAGACGCAGCACCGCGGCCCGCGACCGCGCGTTGCGCTCGTCGACCTGCCAGGTCACCCGCACCGCACCGAGGACGTCGAAGGCGTGCTGCAACAGCAGGTACTTCGACTCGCTGTTGACGTGGGTGCGCTGTACCCGGGTCGCCAGCCAGGTGTAACCGATGACGAGCGTGCGGTGCTTCGGCTCGATCCCGTAGTAGGAGGTCGACCCCAGCACCTCCCCGGTCGCCCGGTCGACGATCGCGTAGGGCGACCGGGAGGGATCCGCATCTGCCTCACGCACGAACGCGGACGCGTCGTCCAGATCGCGGATCACGGTCGAGGACCACGCGAAGATCGCGTCGGGATCGTCCGCGGCGGCCACCAGCCCCGGGGCGTGGGACCCGCGCAACGGTTCGAGGCGGATCCGGGGACCTTCGAGTACCGGATGCTCCATCCATTCGGGCACTGCATGCTCCATCCAGATGTCGGTCGACGCACTCCCTCCGGGATGGTCGGTCGGCGGCTGTCGTCCGTCTTCTCGGTACGCCGCCACGGGTCCCGGGGCGAGCTCCGGAGGAAGACGAAGAACAGGACGATCGACAGTATGGCCCGGCCCCACACCCCGACGTGCACGAGGACCAGGGGCAGCGTCTCGTCGGTCATGCCCGCCGTGGCCGCGAACCACCGGAAGATGCCGATCCCGATCGCCAGGTCGGCGACGAGATAGGCCGCGACGAGCCCCCACGGCACGCGCAGCAGGATCAGCAGCGGCAGCAGCCACAGCGTGTACTGCGGTGAGTGCACCTTGTGGAAGAGCAGGAAGCCGCACAGCATCGCCGCGCCCGTCCCCAGCCACGGGTACACCCCCTCCCGCAGGTAGCGACGCCATCCGAGGCACAGTGCGAGCACGAGCGAGGCCGCGACGAGCGCCGGCGACAGCACCGCCACCAGGTCGATGAACTCCTGGGTGTTCTCGTACTCCTGGTAGCCGCCGAGCAGCGGTCGCAGCCCCCAGTACCAGATCGAGTTGCTGGTCCCGTCGGCCTCGCGGTTCTGCTGGAAGACGAACGACGCGCGCCATCCCTCGTAGCCGAGGAGGGCGAACGGCGCGTTGATCGCCGCGGCGACGACCGCGGCGGTGCCCGCGACGGCGAGTGCCCCCGACACGTCCCGGCGGCGTTCGGGAGTCTCGCCGCCCGTGAACACGTAGGCGATCAGCGGCAGTACGAACAGGCCCGGATAGAGCTTGAGGCAGAACCCCACCGCGAGGAGCGCCGCGGCGATCACCCCGCGGGTGCGCAGCGACCAGCGCTGCACCGTCATCACCGCGAACGCGGCGACGGTCACCGCCACGACCGACAGGTCCCAGTTGAGGAAGGCGTAGAGCACGAGCGGCGGCGTCGCCGACCACAGCAACGCGGCCCAGCCCGCCATGCGCGCGAGCAGCCACGCGGTGACCAGTCCGAAGGGGGCGAGCAGGAGCGCCGAGTGCAGCAGGAACTCGGTGTCGTTGTGGGCCCCGAGCGCACCGATCCACATGAGCACCCCGCTGAGCACCGGATATTCCACGGTGCCGCCGGTCAGGGCGCCGGTGTCGGTGATGCCGCCGTCGATGAACGGGAAGACGTGCAGGTTGATGCCGCGGCCGATCCACAGCTGCTGGATGTCGGAATAGCAGACGTGTGCGTCCTTGATCTCCTCGAACCGCAGGGTGCGGCCCTCGGCGTCGAACGGTCCCCCGGCGCAGCGTGCCTTGTTCAGCCAGCCCAGCAGCAGCATCACCGCGCAGGTCAGGACAGCGACGAGCGAGACGGTCCGGGGGCTCGTACGCATGTCCTCACCCTAGGTCAGATCCCGCCTCGCGGGGGGACGACGATTTCGCTGCTCACCGGGCCGTCGTGTACCCTTCATGGGTTGCTGACGCAACGACCCTCCTGTCACGGATCGTCCGTGACCGTTCACAGTCCATAGGAGGTGATGAGGTCTAATGCGTCGTTACGAACTGATGATCATCCTGGACCCCAGCCTGGATGAGCGCACCGTCGCTCCCTCGCTGGAGACGTTCCTCAATGTCATCCGCAAGGAAGGCGGCAACGTCGACAAGGTCGACGTGTGGGGCAAGCGTCGTCTCGCGTACGAGATCGCCAAGAACAGCGAAGGCATCTACGCGGTCGTCGACATCACCGCTACGCCCGCTGCCGTTGCAGAGCTGGATCGCCAGCTCGGCCTGAACGAGTCGGTGCTCCGCACCAAGCTTCTGCGCCACGGCAAGTGAGCCTGTCGGCGTCGGGCCGTAGGCTCTGGCGCATCAGGACTCCACACACTGCAGGAGGAACCACATGGCAGGCGACACCGTCATCACCGTGGTCGGCAATCTGACCGCCGACCCCGAACTGCGTTTCACCCCCGCGGGTGCTGCGGTTGCGAACTTCACGGTCGCATCCACTCCCCGCGTCTTCGACCGTCAGACCAACGAGTGGAAAGACGGCGAGGCTCTGTTCCTGCGCTGCAACATCTGGCGTGAGGCAGCGGAGAACGTGGCCGAGAGCTTGACCCGCGGCTCGCGCGTGATCGTGCAGGGCCGGCTCAAGCAGCGCAGCTACGAGACGCGTGAGGGCGAGAAGCGCACTGTCGTCGAACTCGAGGTCGACGAGATCGGCCCCTCGCTCCGTTACGCCACGGCCAAGGTCACCAAGGCCGGCCGCGGCGGTGGCGGAGGCGGCTTCGGCGGTTCCTCCGGTGGATCGGGCGGTGGCCGTCCCACCGCGAACGTCGGCGGAGACGACCCGTGGGGCGACGCCCCGCAGGCCGGCTCGTTCGGCGGCGGCGGGGACGACGAGCCTCCGTTCTGATCCGACCTTCGATCGGAACTTCCTAAATTACGGAGAAAGACCATGCCTAAGTCGCCCGCGCGCGAGAAGGTTTTGAAGAAGAAGGTCTGCACCTTCTGCAAGGAAAAGAACGTGCAGATCGACTACAAGGACACGGCGCTGCTGCGCAAGTACGTCAGCGACCGCGGCAAGATCCGCGCTCGCCGCGTCACCGGCAACTGCGTGCAGCACCAGCGCGACATCGCTACTGCTGTCAAGAACTCTCGTGAGGTGGCTCTGCTCCCTTACGTCTCGACGACTCGCTGAGGAAAGGGAGGGACACGATGAAGCTCATCCTCACTGCTGACGTGGACAACCTCGGTGCGCCTGGCGACACCGTTGAGGTCAAGGACGGCTACGGCCGCAACTACCTGCTGCCCCGCGGCCTGGCGATCGTCGCCACCCGTGGCGCCCAGAAGCAGGTCGAGGGCATCCGTCGCGCCCAGGCTGCGCGCGCCGTGCGCAACCTCGAGCACGCCCAGGAGCTCAAGGCCGCCATCGAGGGCCTCGAGAACGTCGAGCTGAGCGTCAAGACCTCGGACTCGGGCAAGCTGTTCGGTTCGGTTACCGCCGCCGACGTCGCCGGTGCCCTCAAGGCCGCCGGTGGTCCGGTTCTCGACAAGCGCATCATCGAGCTGCCGAAGGCTCACATCAAGGCGACCGGCAAGCACCAGGTCGTCGTGAAGCTGCATCCGGATGTCACCGCGAAGTTCACCCTGAACGTCGTGGCTGCCTGATTCCAGCTCTTTCGAGGAGCCCCGTGCCTGGTAGGCGCGGGGCTCCTCGTCGTCTGTGCACAACCTGTGGATAACTCTGTGACGAACCACACCGATGTGAGTCCACAGCGTGTCGTTCCGGGAACGAACAGGTTGACACGCCCGACCCTCCGACACGCCGAAATACTTTTTCTCCACAGGTGTGAACAGGCATTTTTCGCTTACGACCTGGGGAAATGTAGAGTGTGAGATGCACTGTCCCCAAGTTGTCCACAGACGGTGCACAACTCTGTCCTCCCATTTCCACAATTCATCCACAGCGCTGTGCACAACCCGAGTTGTGGAGGGCTGATCCGATCCCTAACGTCGAGCGCACGACTCCACACACAGGTTGTCGGTAGGGGCGAGTAGAACCGGAGACGAACCCCGGTACCGGAACCGGGAGTGCGTGCAGGTATCCGGCGGCTCGTTCCGGCCGGGCATGGATACGTGGAGGAAGGCAGGCACTGCATTGGCGGTCGTGGACGATCGTGGAAATCCCGACTACCCGGGCCCTCCCGAAGAGCCGGGTGGCGACTTCGGTCGGCAACCCCCACAGGATCTCGTGGCCGAGCAGTCCGTGCTCGGCGGCATGCTGCTGAGCAAGGACGCCATCGCCGACGTCCTCGAGGTGCTGCGCCCCGGCGACTTCTACCGTCCCGCGCACCAGGTCGTGTACGACTCCATCCTCGACCTCTACAGCCGTGGTGAGCCCGCCGACCCCGTCACGGTCTCCGCCGAACTCGACCGGCGCGGCGAGCTCAAGCGCATCGGTGGCGCCGCCTACCTGGTCACCCTCACCCAGACCGTCCCCACCGCCGCCAACGCCGGCTACTACGCCGAGATCGTGGCCGAGAAGGCCATCCTGCGCCGCCTCGTCGAGGCCGGCACCCGCATCGTCCAATACGGCTACGCCGGCTCCGAGGGCCAGGACGTCGCCGAGGTCGTCGACCGCGCCCAGGCCGAGATCTTCGAGGTCGCCGAGCGGCGCACCAGCGAGGACTTCGTGCCCCTCGAAGAACTCCTGCAGCCCACGATGGACGAGATCGACTCCATCGCCAGCCGCGGCGGCATCTCCCTCGGTGTGCCCACCGGCTTCCAGGAGCTCGACGAACTCACCAACGGCCTGCATCCCGGCCAGATGATCATCGTCGCCGCGCGTCCCGGTGTCGGCAAGGCGCTCGCGCTCGACACTCCCCTGCCCACCCCCACCGGGTGGACCACGATGGGCGAGGTGCAGGTCGGCGACGAACTGCTCGGCGCCGACGGCCGGCCCACCCGGGTCGTGGCCGCCACCGAGGTCATGCACGCCCGCCCGTGCTTCGACGTCGTCTTCTCCGACGGCACCGTGCTCGTCGCCGACGAACAGCACCAGTGGCGCACCACCGACGGCCGCATCCGCACCACCGGTGAACTCGCCGCCGACGTCGATGCCCGGCACGCCGTCGCACACGCCGCTCCCCTGTCGCTGCCCGCTGCCGACCTGCCGGTCGCGCCGTTCACCCTCGGCGCGTGGCTGGGCGGTCCGTCCTCCGACCCCGAGGTGCACATGCGGGTCGACGGAGAGGGCGGCTTCACCGGTGAGCTCCTCGAGCTGGGTGCCCACATCCCCACCGAATACCAGCGGGCCTCCCAACAGCAGCGTCGCGAACTCCTCGCCGGGCTGCTCGACGCCGGCGGGCAGATCGACGACGACGGCACCGTCCGCTTCACCGCGTCGTCACCGCAGCTCGCCGACGACGTCGCCGAACTCCTCGCGGGCCTCGGCCACGCGCCGGTGCTCGACGGCACGGAGGTCGCCTTCACCACCGACGACGACGTCTTCGTCCTCCCCAGCAAGGCGTTGCGGCACAAGGAATGCCGTTCCGACGTCCTGCGGGAGCGGCGCATCGTGGCGGTCCGTCCGGTCGCGTCGGTGCCGGTGCGCTGCGTCGAGGTCGACGGCGACCACATGTATCTCGCCGGTCGCACCATGGTGCCCACGCACAACTCCACGCTCAGCATGGATTTCATGCGCTCGTGCTCCATCAAGCACGGCATGGGCTCGGTCATCTTCTCCCTCGAGATGGGCAAGACCGAGATCGTCATGCGTCTGCTGTCGGCGGAGGCGAAGATCAAGCTCGCCGACATGCGGTCCGGTCGCATGACCGACGACGACTGGACCCGCCTCGCCCGCCGCATGAGCGAGATCAGCGAGGCACCGCTGTTCATCGACGACTCGCCGAACCTGACGATGATGGAGATCCGCGCGAAGGCGCGGCGGCTCAAGCAGAAACACGACATCCGCCTCATCGTCGTCGACTACCTGCAGCTGATGACCTCCGGCAAGAAGGTCGAGTCGCGTCAGCAGGAGGTCTCCGAATTCTCGCGTAGCCTCAAGCTTCTCGCGAAGGAACTCGAGGTCCCGGTCGTCGCGGTGTGTCAGCTCAACCGTGGTCCCGAGCAGCGAACCGACAAGCGCCCCATGGTCTCCGACCTCCGTGAGTCGGGCTCGCTCGAGCAGGACGCCGACATGGTCATCCTGCTGCACCGCCCCGACGCCTTCGAGCGCGACGACCCGCGTGGCGGCGAGGCCGACCTCATCGTCGGCAAGCACCGTAACGGCCCGACGGCCACGATCACCGTCGCCCATCAGCTGCACCTGTCGCGGTTCGTGGACATGGCCCGCGGCTGACCCCCTCCTACAACGCGTTCGCGCGCCCTGCAGACACATACACACCTTCTGAACGTGCGTAAACGTCTCCAGGGCGCGCGAACGCGTTCGTCAGTGGGCTGCCTTGCTCTTCCGCTTCGGGATCAGGTGCGCGACCAGCACGATGATCATGCCGACCACCAGGCCCACCAGTGCCGACGTCACGGTGCCCGCCGTCCACGACAGGACACCACCGAAACCGTTGTGCACCAGTTCGCCTGCCCAGTGCTCGAGGTCGTGGAGGCGGTCGGCGGGCCAGTGGAAGCCGGCCTCACCGACATTGACGAGCAGGATGTGGCCACCCACCCACAGCATCGCGGCGATACCGACGACGGTGAGCACCGCCATCAGCTTCGGCATCGCGGCCACCAGACCCCGGCCGATCTTCTGCGAGAACGTCGACTTGCGCTGGGCCAGCGCGAGACCCACGTCGTCCATCTTCACGATCAGCGCGACCACGCCGTACACGAGGGCGGTGATGAAGAAGGCGACGATGATGAGCACCAGCAGTCGGGTGAGGAACGGTTCGTCCTCGACCGACGACAGCGAGATCACCATGATCTCGGCGGAGAGGATCAGGTCGGTGCGGATCGCGCCGCTGACCATCGACTTCTCGAGTTCCGGCCCGGCCGCGGCGGCGGGGACGTCGTCCTCGTGGTGCCCACCGGTGAACGCCTCGTAGACCTTCTCCGCTCCCTCGAAGCACAGGAACAGGCCGCCCGCGATGAGCAGGTACGGCAGGGCCTGCGGCAGGAACTGGCTCAGGAGCATCGCGACCGGCAGGATGATCAGCAGTTTGTTGCGGATCGAGCCGATCGCGATCTTGCGGATGATCGGCAGTTCGCGGTCGGGAGTGAAGCCGTGCACGTAGCGCGGGGTGACGGCGGTGTCGTCCACCACCACACCGGCCGCCTTGGCGCTCGCCTTGCCCGCCGCGGCACCGACGTCGTCGATGGATGCCGCTGCCGCCTTCGCGAGCGCCGCGACGTCGTCCAGCAGGGCGACGAGACCACCAGCCACGGGAACCTCCCAATTGTCCGGCTGTTTCCGAGCCGATCGAACGACACGCCGTTGCGGTCGCGTTCGAACGGTACCGAATCCGAAACTACGCGCCTCGGCCCACCGAGGGGTCGAACACGCCCCGCCGCGGAGGGCGGGCGTGGTTCCAGTTCAATGGACGCATGGCCAACTCACCGTCCGGTGACTCGATGCTCGATCGTGTCGTCCGCATCCTCGAGTCGTTCGACGAGGAACAACCGCGGCTGACGGTCGGTGCGCTCGCCCGCAGGGCCGACATCCCGCCGGCGACGGTCTACCGGCTCGTCGGGGAGATGACCCGCCACGGTCTCGTCACCCGCGACCCGGACGGCCGGGTGCGTCTCGGCCTGCGGTTGTGGGAGCTGGTCGCGCGGAGTGCGCCCGCCCGCGACCTGCGTGAGGCGGCGCTGCCCTTCCTGCAGGACGTGCAGTCGGTGGTGCACCAGCACACCCAGCTGGCCGTCCTGGAGAACGACGAGGTGCTCGTCCTCGAACGGCTCTCCGCGTCGGAGTCGGTGGTGAACCAGGCGTCGGTTGCCCGCCGCATGTCCGCGCACCGCACATCGATGGGCATGGCGATGCTCGCCTTCTCCCCCACCGACGTGCAGGACGCCTACCGGCGCCGCTATCCGGAGGTCGAGGCCCTCTTCGCCTCCACCACGACCCGGGATTTCCGGCGGGTCCTGGCGGAGATCCGGCGTCGGGGTTTCGCGAGCTTCGACGGCCTGCTCGACGACGGCACCACCGGCATCGCCGTTCCCGTCCTCGCCCGGTCGGGGCATGCGCTGGCGGCTCTCGGAGTGGTGGTGCCCACCGGGACGCACCGCAAGCAGACGATCGTGGGTGTGCTCATGACGGCGGCGCGCGGCATCGCCCGCAGCGTGGGGCAACAGCCCGCGGAGTGATCTGCCCTTCGGCTCCTAGGTGTGCGAGCCGGGCGCCAGGATCTCGTCGAGCCGGTCGAGAACCCTTCTGTTGAGCAGGGTGCGGTTGGTCATCTCGCAGTGTTCCCCCGCGCCCTCGGCGTCGGTGAACCGGAGGAGAGTCACCTTGTCGCCGAGTCGATCTCCGAAGACGCCCGCACCGCGTGCGAGGGGATCGTTCTCGGCGGCGGTCACCACGACCGGGCACGAGATGCGCTCCCCGATCCCGTCGAGGGTGTACTCGTCGAGTGCGGCGAACAGTTCCCGGATGTCCGAGACGCCGTGGACCCAGAAGCCGCGGGAGACGAGCTTCCACCGCAGCGCCGGATCCGCCTGTACCGCAGACATGATCGCCTCGGCGTCCTGCGCGCTCATCGACAGCGGATCGTCCAGCACCTCGGGTGGGAGACCGAACGCCGCGCCGAGGGCCCGGGCGCCGGCCGCGACGCTCCACTGACCGGGATCGGCGACCACCGCTGCCAGGCGGTGCTCGCCGGAGGCGGCACGCGGCGCGAGATGTCCGCCGAGGCTCCACCCGCTGAGGACGATGCGTTCGGGGTCGATGATCGGTGACGCCACGGCGTGGTCGATCACCGCGCGCACCACCACTTCCCAGTCCGGTCGCAGCGGCACGTTCTGTTCGTAGAGCATCTCGCCCTGTCCCGGTCCGTCGAACAGGAGGCAGTGGTAGCCGCGCCGCAGTGCCGCGACGGCCGACGCGAAGTACATGTCGGTGATCGTGGCGTCGTAGCCGTTGGTGAAGACGATCAGGGGGCGCACGCTGTTCTCGTGGCCGGGTGCGGGAATCAGGTAAGCCGGCAGCGTGGTGTCCTCGAACGGAATCCTGCTGGGGGTCACCGGCGTGTCCCCGATCGCCAGCCCGGCATCGAAGGCGGCCCTCTGCTTGCCGAAGGCGGTGAGCAGCCGCGGATCGACCGGGGAGCCGTACAGCGGGTGGTAGGCGGTCGCGTAGTAGGCGCTCGCCCGCAGGAACAGTTCCCGGGCCGAATTGTCGTGCCCGGCGGCGGCGCAGGACTCCGCTTCCGTGACGAGGCGGTCGCCGGCCTCGATCCATGCCGTGTGGAAGTCCCCGTCGTCCCCGTCGCCCACCCGGCGGGCCACCGCCGCGATCTCACCGAAGTCGGCGCCGCCGTAGGGGATGTAGGCCAGTGGCCAGGTCCCGAACTCGTCGTGGAGGTGATCGTGGAACAGAAGACCCATTCGAGTGCTCCTTCGGTCGAGGTCCGTGGATCGATCGGTTCCTCTGCACGGTGGCGGCACGGCGCCGTCGCCGCCACTCGACACGGCGGATTTCACCCTCGATGTCGCCGAACGGGAGCGTGACGTGACGAGAACGGCGGCGCCCCCGGGATCCGGGGACACCGCCGTTCGTCGCGCTACGGACCGGTCACGCGGCCACCAGTTCCTCCGGCTGCGTCTTCGCCAGCCGTCCCGCGATGGCGGCGCAGACGAGCAGCTGCATCTGGTGGAACAGCATGAGCGGGAGCACGATCAGGCCGATGGGCTGGCCGGGGAAGAGCACGATCGCCATGGGCAGGCCGGTGGCGAGGGACTTGGTGGAACCACAGAACAGGATCGCGGTGCGGTCCTCGTAGGAGAAGCCGAGGGCCCGGGACGAGTACCAGGTCAGGCCGAGCACGATCGCGAGCAGCAGGGCGCAGACGCCCACGAGGGCGGCGAGGTGGCCGACGGACACCATCGACCAGATGCCCTCGTTCATGCCGCGGCTGAACGCCACGTACACGACCAGCATGATCGAGCCGCGGTCCACGAGTTTGAGCGGCTTGCCGTGTTCCTTGACCCACGTGCCGATCCAGCGGCGCAGCAGCTGACCGGCGATGAAGGGGGCGAGCAGCATCAGCATGATGTCGACGACGGCACCACCGCTGAAGGTGACGCCCTGCGTGGACATGGTCAGCGCGACCAGCACGGGGGTCACGACGATGCCCAGCAGGCTCGAGGCGCTCGAGGAGACGATCGCGCCGGGGATGTTGCCGCGGGCCACCGAGACCAGTGCGATGGCCGACTGCACGGTCGAGGGCAACAGGCACAGGTACAGCACACCGAGGTAGAGCGGTTCGGTGAGCACGGAGGGCACGAACGCCTTCGCGGCCAGGCCGAGCAGCGGGAACACGGCGAAGGTGGTGGCGAGGATCGCCAGGTGCAGACGCCAGTGCTTGAGACCGTCGATCGCCTCCTGGGTGGAGAGCCGCGCACCGTAGAGGAAGAACAGCAGCCCGATGGCGATCTTGGCGGCCCAGTTCACGCCGTCGAGAACGACACCGTCGGCGGGCAGGAGGGCCGCCACGAGGACGGTGAGCAGGATGGCCAGCAGGAACGGGTCGAGTCGGCCGAGCACGGGAATCTTGGAGAGCACGGATTCGACGGTACGACAGCGCCGTGTAATTACAGAAGGCGGTAGCGACGTTTTCTGCGATCACGGATCGTGATTACAGTGGGGGTCGTGTTCGATCCGGTCCACCTGCGCAGCTTCCTCGCCGTCGAGCGCGAGGGCGGTTTCACCGCGGCGGCGCACCGGCTCGGGCTGAGGCAGTCGACGGTCAGCCAGCACATCGCCCGCCTCGAGAAGGAGGTGGGACGGCGGCTGTTCGTCCGCGACACGCACCGTGTCGAGCTGACCGCCGACGGCGCCGACATGGTTGCCTTCGCCCGCGAGATCCTCGACCGGCACGACGCCGCCCGCCGCCACTTCTCCGAGTCGCCGATCTCCGGCCGCCTGCGCTTCGGTGTCTCCGAGGACCTCGTCCTCTACGAACTGCCCACCATCCTGGCCGGCTTCCGGCGCAGCCATCCGCGGATCGACCTCCAGCTGACCGTGGGCCTCAGCGAGGACCTGCAGCGGAGCCTGGACGGCAACGAACTCGACCTGGTGTTCGGCAAGCGCCGACCCGGCAGCCGGCGCGGCGAGCTGATCTTCCGGGAGCGGCTCGTCTTCCTCGCGGCCCCCGACTACGTCGTCGACCCCGGCGAGCCGATCCCGCTCGTCACCTACCCGCAGCCGGCACTGACGCGGGCGATCGCGCTCGACGTGCTGCAGCGCACCGGCCGCGGGGTGCGGGTGGCCTGTACCACCGACAGTCTCAACGGGTTGCGGGCCGCCGCCCTGGCGGGGCTGGGTGTCGTCCTGCACGCCGAGGGGCTGCCACCCCCGGGTCTCGTCCCGGCGCGCGATCCGCAGCGGGTGCTGCCCGACGCCGGGGACATCGAGTTCGTGCTCCTCTCCCGCCGCTCGGTGCTGAGCGGGCCCGAGGCAGCCCTGCGCGACGCGATCCTCACCGACGCCCACCGCGTCCGCGTCTGAGGCACCGGGTCCGCGTGTGAGGGCATTTGCGGCGGGTACCCCTGTGCCACGCCCGCCGGGGTGATGATGTCCCACGCTGCAGGAGGATCCGGTGTCCACAGACGCGATCGTGTTGCTGAAGGAAGACCACAAGGAGATCAAGAAGCTCTTCCGCGAGTTCCGGAAGGCGGAGAGCGAGAAGGACCAGGGCCGGATCGTCGACCGGATCATCGAGGCCCTCACCGTCCACACCTACATCGAGAACGAGTGCATGTATCCGGAGGTACGTTCGCTGCTGCCGGATCTGGAGGAGGACGTCCTCGAGTCCTACGAGGAGCACCACGTGGCCGACGTGCTGGTGACGGAACTGGCCGGAATGAAGCCCGGCGCAGAGCGTTTCGAGGCGAAGGCCACCGTCCTCATCGAGAACGTCGAGCACCACATCGAGGAGGAAGAGGAGGAGTGGTTCCCCAAGGTGCGGGAAGCACTGGGGCGCAAGAGGTTGCAGGAGATCGGTGCCCGGATGCTGGAGCTGAGGGAGGACGCGCCGCGCTCCCCCGCGCAGCCGTCCGCGCTGAAGAAGACGGTCGACGCCGTGCTCAGCTGACGGTGCGGCCGGACCGGGCGAGGATCGCACCGCGCCCGGTCCGGCTCGCCCGGTAGGCGTCGCGCCGCACGGTGCCGAGCCATCCCGGCCAGGGATCCACGAAATCCGGGCAGTGCACGGTCGGGTCGAAAGACGGTTGGTTCTCGTCGCTTTCCGGGATCCGCCGCTCCAGCACCAGCGTGCCCGCGCCCTCCAACGGTCCGCGGGCCGAGCCGACGAGGAGCGAGAACGGCAACGGTCCGCGCAACGCCTCCACGGACGTGGTGGACGACGGTTGTTCCCCGCGGGGAACAACCGTGATCCAGCGCGGCGTCGGGTCGACGTGGGTGCGATAGGCCATGAGGGTGCTGTATCCGGCACTCGACCACGACCGCGCGGGTGAGAGCGTCACCCGGCCCGGCAGGTACGCCGAGGCGAGCAGCACGTCCCACGGTCCCGAATCGAGGGGGAAGCGGATCGCCAGACCCAGCACGTCCGGCAGGCCGTCGGGGGTGCCGATGCCGCGCGAGAGCCGGGCGATCACCGGAAGGTGCCGGGGCATCTGCCGGGGCCACCAGGACGAGCCGAGTTCGGCTGTACCTTCGAATGTCGCACCGCGGGGGTGGAAGATCCGTGCTCCGCGGAGCGCGGAGCCCAGCCGGAAGGGTGCCGAGAGTACCGAGGGCAGATCGGTCATGGCCCCCGCATACCCGTGGCGCGCGGGCTTCAACCGGTACCCCTGGATACGGGGTTGGACACGGGGGTCCGAGCACGCGGGCCCGGCGTGCCGGGCAACTGTTGCTTCGACTACCCAACGAGCGCGGAGTGATGTATGTCTCACCATCGCTCGTTGCGGTGATCCTCACGAGACTCCTTCACCGGCGGTGAGTTTCGGCACGGATGTGTCGTCTGGGACGTGAGTGAGAATTTCCGCGAGAGGGGCTGGCCTTCCGCCCGAGCGGTGGGCTACGGTGTCGTGCGGTGTGCCGGAGGCCGGTCGACGTAACCACGTCGTACCAACGATGTCGTACCGACGAAAGAAGATTCATCCATGCCGTTCACCAGTGATCACGTTGTCGCTCCCGGGCTCGTCCGGGTCGGCGGGTGATGAGGATGCTCACCCGTTCGCCGTATCGCTGTCCCGGCGACGACACGGTCATCCACCAGGCGTGCGCAGGGCTGCTGAGCCACTGGAAGCGTCCCGTGGAGGAGCATGTCGCCCGCACCTCGCTCGGCGACACCTACGTGCTGACCACCGGTCCCACCACGGCCCCGCCGGTGGTCGTGCTGGCCGGCGGTGACCTCCCCGCCGCAGGTCTGCGCCTGCTCGCCGACCGGTTCGGCGACACGAACCGTGTGGTCCTCGTCGACCTCCCCGGCCTTCCCGGTGCCAGCGCCGGCAGCCGCCCCGATGCCCGCCTGCACGCCGTCTACGGCCACTGGCTGACCGAGATCCTCGACGCGCTCGGCGCCGACCGCGTCCCGGTCATCGGCCTCGGCTGGGCGGCGTCCGTCGCCGCCGCGGTGGAGGACGTCGAGCGGGTCGAGAAGCTGGTGCTGGCGGCCCCGCTGGGGCTGGTGCCGCGCATCCGCTGGAACCGCGCCCTGATCCCGAGCCTGCAGTGGCGCAGCGAGCCCAATCTGGAGAACACCGAGCGGTACCTGCGCGCTCTGGCCGGTCCGGGTTTCGAGCCGGACGAGCAGACGCTGCGCTGGTCGTGCCGGGTGGGCGCCTACTGCACCTCGCTGATCAACATGCCGCGGATCGACCGCACGCTGCTGAAGCGCTGGCGTGGGCACTCCGTCGAGGTCGTGGTGGGCGAGAAGGATCCCCTGGTGCAGGTCGCGGCGCTGCGCAAGCTCACCGACGAGATCGGGGGCCGCTTCGTGGCGGTCGCCGACGCCGGTCATCTCCTGTCGGTCGAGGCGCCCGAGCTGCTCGTCCGCGAGATCGTCGACGGCGTCCCCCAGGAACGCTGAGGTCCGCCGGCGCGGCCGAGAACGAGAAGGGCGGTGCCGGACTGCCCCCGACGGGCATGCATTCAGTCCGGCACCGCCTTCGCGTGACACCACCCACCCGGCTCGTGTCCGACAGGGCATACCCGTGGCGAATCTTCCGAAACCGGACAGAAAATCACGGTTTGGTCACGGTGGTGACGCGAACGACGGTACCACCCGAGGGTGGACTCGGGGCATGTGTCCGTGCCCGCGGGTCACACCCTCATCGAGGTCCAGTCGACGACCACCGACCGCACCCCCAGATACTCGAGAAGATCCCTGACCGGGCCTCCCCGCCGCAGCTGGCGTTCGATCTCGCGGTCGTCGAGATCGTCGTCGTCGGTGCCGACGAGGATGCCGCCGACGGGACTGTGCGCGGCGGAGACGACCAGACATTCCTCCTCCACCGCATGGACCGGCACGTCGTCCTCGCCGCGGATCTCGCCCACGGCCACGGCGACGTAGTCCTTGTCCTCCTCGGCGTCGTGGTAGGCCACCAGCCGGCCGTGCAGCAGCGATTCGGGAAGGATCCGGTCCAGGGTCACGCCGGACGGAGCGGAGTCCTCCTCGTCGGGGTGTGGAGTCCGTTCACGCGGGGTGTCGCGCGGGAGATCGGAGGACAGCGGTACGCGGCGAGACGTCCACCCGAAGTAGGTTTCGCGTTGTGCATACATCGCACCTGCGCCTCCTCGATGACGATTCGTCTCTACGCGTAGTCTGCTCCCGGCCCCCGACAACTCTTGTGATACAAATCATAGTCTTCTCGCCGAGTCGGTGTTGCGCTGTTCGTCCGGCTCGGGACTCCCGGCCCAGCCCGGGTCTCACCAGTCGGCACCTGCGCGTTCGGACACCGCGAGTTCGAGGACACCGTCGACGAGCCGGTAGCGGTTCATCGAGTCCAGTGCCGGTGCGTAGACGTGGACGCTCACGGCCGGCATCGTCCCGTCGTTGACGATCTCGTGGACGTGGCGGCTGTCGAAGGGGCGCACCGCTCCGGCTTCATGGTATGCGGACGAGACCGCCACCCGGCGCCCCGCCGGATCCCCGCCCGGCAGTCCGTCGACGGTGTCCTCCCGCAACACGCCCTGCGCCACGGCGAACGCTCCCGCGCTCCCGCCGTGATCGTGGATTCCGGTGCGCTGACCGGGAAGCCAGCTCAGCAGCCACACCTCGTGGTCGTCGGTGACCGCGAGGCGGGTGTACCAGCGTTCGTCCGCGTCGAACCGGACGAGAGGACGCCAGCGAGCCGGATCCGCAGCGATCCGCCGGGCGATCCGGGCGAGATCCGGACGCGCGGGAGCGGACAGCTCGGGGGTGAACAGAACAGGGGTGGACACAGCAGGGGTGGATACAGCAGGGGTCATCGTGGTTCCTGGGGTGACGGGGGAGAGGGCCGGGTCGGTTCAACGACAGGCGCGACAACCACAGAAACCGCCGGCGATGCGGACGAGGTCCACGTGGAGCCTGCGATGGTGCAGGGTCGCCGGAGAATGCATGCCGACCACTTCAGCGCCGGGCGGGACGGGTGTCAAGGTTTGCGCGCATGTGATCCGTCGAACAGGGCGGCGGGGTTGTACCGCCGCACGGGCCCGTCACACTCGTCGCCGAGCAGCAGGGGCGCCGCGTAGGGACGGTCGGAACCGAGGACGACGCGCTCGGGACCGAGCACCTCCCCCACCGACGCCACGATCTCCGGACCGTACGACGAGGTCTCCACGAAGACCCCGGCCGACGGGACCGGTGGTCCTCCGCGGGCCGCCATCCGGTCGCGGTGCAACGGGGCGAGCCCGGCGAGCATCGCGAACACCACCCGCAGCCGCGGGAAGCGCGGCGCCCCGTATTCGTGCCAGGCGAACCACGCGGTGTGCATCTGCGCCACGTACGACACCATCGCGGGCCACCAGGACGGATCCGACGGCCGCGCCGCCGCCGGACCGGGATGCACGAACAGCGGCGCCCCGATCCGGTCGAGTTCCTCGAGCAGCGGTGTGCACCGGCCGTAGCCCTCCGCGTCGCACAGCGCGGTGGCGGGCAGCTGCAGACCCACGCAGCCCGCCGCGAGGACGTCGCGGAGGGCGTCCGGGTCCGGATCGTGCACCGAGGCGGCGGCCCAGGCTGCGAACGGATCGGGCAGGGCCAGCACCCCCTCGTGGTAGGCGTCGAGCAGCACCGCCGCCTCGCGCGGGGGCAGCGCCTCGATGCCGAGCGGGCTGGACAACGACACCAGCACGCGGTCCACGCCGTCGCGCGCGGCGAGACCGGCCCGCTCGGCGACCGAATGATCCTCGGGCCGCACCTCGTAGGGTGGTTCGCCCTCGAGATGCAGCGTCCAGTCGACGAGCCGCGGCGGGCGGGTGCGTGCCCGCAGCGCGGCGAGGAGGGACGCCGGCCACACGTGCTGGTGGACGTCGACCCGTGGTGGGGTCATGTCCTCAGGATGGCAGACCCGCACGCGGTTTCGGGGACACTGCGGGAACCAGCGAGCGGGGCCCGGGCCGCTTCGGTCCGGAGTACTCGCCGGGCAGCCGGCGCGGTCGCTCGGTGCGGTACGGATCGTCGTGGTCGTCCGTTCCCCGGAGGAGCGTCGTCGGCAGGTACACGCTCGTCGTGATCCCCGGATCGGTCGTGGCGTCCGAGGTGGGCCGCAACCGCACCGTGATGCCGTGCCGTTCGGCGAGCCGGCCCACGACGAACAGGCCCATGCGCCGGGTGGCGTCGGAGGTGTTCGCGTCACCGGACGCCAGCCGCTTGTTGATCTGCGCGAGTTCCTCGGGCGGGATACCGATTCCGCGGTCCACGATCTCGAGCAACAGGCCGCCGTCGATGGCGCGGGAGAAGACGAACGCCACGGGGCTCTCCGGCGGCGACGCCCGCAGGGAGTTGTCGAGGAGCTCGGCGACGAGGTGCACGACGTCGGTCACGGCGTGGCCGGCGAGGCTGCCGTCGGGGGCGGGACCGATCTGCACGCGCTGGTAGTTCTCCACCTGCGAGACGGCGGCGCGCAGCACGTCGACGAGCGGCGCGTCCGGGATGCGGCCCAGGCGGGGGCGGGTGCCGGCGAGGACGAGCAGGGAGTCGCCGGTGCGCCGCATGCGCGCGGCGAGATGGTCGAGGGCGAACAGGCTCTGCAGGCGGGCCGGATCGCGTTCCTCGTGCTCGAGCGAGTCGATGAGGGCGAGTTGCTGTTCGACGAGAGTCTTGTTGCGGCGGGCGAGGGTTTCGAGCATCTCGTTGACCTGTCGTCGCAGCTGCGCCTGCTCGCCGGCGAGCCGCAGGGCGCCCTCGTTCATGCTGTCGATCGCGCGGGCCACCTCACCGATCTCCTCGCGTGTGCGCACGCGGACCGGCGGCAGGCTCACGGACTCGATCTCCGCGCCGTCCTTGATCGCCGCGAGTGCCTGGGGCAGGACCACTTCCGCGGCATCGAGGGTGTCGTTCCGGAGGCGGCGCAACGGACGGACGAGCGAGGCCGCGATGAGGACGGCGAGGGTCAGTGCGAGGGCGAGCACACAGGCGACACCGATGGCGTTCTTCACCGCCTCCGTGCGGGCCTCCCCGGCGAGGTCGTCGAGGACCGCCACGATCCGGGTCGCCGAGTCGGCGACCCCGGACTGGTAGGCCATCAGGCTCGTGAAGATCGAAGTGCGCAGGGCGTTGACATCGCCTGCGGCACTGTCGAGGTCGGCGGTGACGGCGCGGCGGTTGTCGAGTTCGGCGGAGAGCGTGTCGACGAGTGCGTCGTCGGCACCGGGATCGGAGGAGATCTCCTCGCGCAGCACCGACAGCTTCGCCGCCTCGGTGCCCAGGGCGTTCGACCACATCAGCAGCGCGCCTTCGGTTCCGTCCCGCAGAGACGGGTAGGCGACGACCTGGTCGAGCAGGCTCCACTGGGTGCCCCACATGTCCGACAGCGTCGCTCCCGAGGTCCGCACGGCGGGTGCGCCGGTGTCGTCGACGAGGGACCGGAAGACCGTCTGCACCCGGGTGACGAACGCTTCGGCGCGTTCACTGGCCACCAGCGGGGCCAGCGTCCCGGACCGCGCGCTGTCGAGCAGACTGCGGCCCTCGGCGAGGACGCGTTCGACGAGCACGGTGGTCTGCCCGTCGAGGTCCTTGGTGTCGAGGAAAGCTGTCAACTGCACCTCCGCCTCGGCGGCGGCCTGCGCACCGTTGTCCACGGGCAGCGACAGGATCGTCGCGGCGGCGGCGCCGGTGACACCGGTGCCGTAGGTGGCAAGTGCCGGCAGGATGGAGGCGCTTTCGGCGGCCCGGCTGTAGGTGCGGGACTCGTCGAACAGGCTGTGGACGCGGAGCGAACCGAACAGGGTCGCGGCCACGATGGGGACGGCGACGACCACGGTCATCTTCCGCCACAGACGCCAGTTCTCCGGCGTGTGCCGTCGTACTCCCCGAAGAAGATCCACTGCCAAGGCCCCCCGAACTCTCTGCATGCCTGAGCCGGCGGCCGGAATGATTTCGGCACCGGAGGACTTCGGCGCTGAAGAAGATCGGTACTGAAATGCGGGCCACGGCGAAATACGGTTCGATGCCGTCAGGACGTGGGCCACATTAGGAGTCGACCACCCCGCTCACAAGATCGACGTCCAACTCCGATAGGTGGTATTCGATCTTGCGTATACGTCTCGGACGTGGGTTACTGAGGTTTTCTCACCAGAGAGTCACCGACGACAGCAAAGACATCCGAACGGTGTGGCGTGAAAAGAGGACGTGGGGTCCTGCCTGGTAGGGATTGTTTCGAGCAAGAAGCAACCCGGAGCAGGACCCCACGTGATTACCTATCGTGCCACGCTCGACGTGCCCGAGCACACCCTGACCTTCGTCGCCCGTATCCTCGCTGCCCACCGCCGCAGGACCGATCGCCGGCCGTGGCAGCGGGCCGCGACCGTCTACGTCCAGGCTCTGATGGTGCTGCGGTGGTTCCGCGACGGCACCGACGTCGCCACCCTGGCGCGCGATGCCCGCATCTCGCAGGCCACCGCCTACCGGTATCTCCACGAAGGTATCGACGTGATCGCTGCGCACGCCCCGGACCTGCACGACGTGCTCGAACGTGGGATCGAGTCCGGCTGGGAGCATGTCTGTCTCGACGGCACCCTCATCGCCTCGACTCGCTGCCGGGAGCGTTCCGAGTCCGGGCACGACGTGTGGTACTCGGGTAAACATCGCCGCCACGGCGGCAACGTCCAGGTCCTGACCGATCCGACCGGCTACCCGATCTGGGTGTCCGAGGTTGCCCCCGGTTCGGTGCACGACCTCACCGCTGCTCGTCGGGGCGGGATCCTCGGCGCCCTCTACCACGCTGCCGCCGGCGGGATGCCCACCCTCGCCGACAAGGGGTACACCGGTGCCGGGATCGGCGTCCACGTCCCGACGAAAGGCCGTGATCTCGATATCGGCACTCGTTGCCGCAACACGCTGCTGTCTGCGATGCGTGCTCCGGCCGAACGCGCGAACGCGCTGCTGAAGACCCGGTGGAAGGCGCTGCAGCGAATCAGTCTATGTCCGTGGAGGATCGGCTCGATCGCTGCTGCGGCTCTCGTTCTTCTTCACCTGCAAGCACCGGCCTGGTGAGAAAACCTCACTATGCCCGCCGGAATTACCCGTTCCGCCGCTTTCGACGTCAGGGGGGGTCGAATGGATCTACGACGGGTCGATCTGAACCTGCTCGTCGTCCTCGACGTCCTGCTCTCCGAACGCAACGTCACCCGCGCCGCCCGGCGTCTGAACATGTCCCAGCCGGCGACCAGCACGGCCCTCGCGCGGCTGCGCAAGCAACTCGGCGATCCGTTGCTGGTCAAGAGCGGCCGCACCCTACGGCCGACCGCGCGGGCGCAGGCACTCGTCGAACCGCTGCGGGCGGCGCTGCGGACGCTCGAACAGTCGGTGCTCGCGTCCCCGGACTTCGACCCCGCCACCGACACCCGCACCTTCACCCTGCTGACGGGCGACTACGCCGAGGTGTCGCTGCTGCGCATGCTGGTGCGCGGCGGCACTCCCGCCAACATCCGCTACGACCTGCGGCCGCTCAGCGCGGCCGGACTCGAGGCGTTCCACCGCTTCGAGGTCGATCTCGCCGTCCTCCCCGAACATCTCCTGGAGGCACCGCAATTCGCGACCTGCCGACGACGCCCGGTGCTGTCCGACCGGTTCGTGGGCGCGGTGTGGTCGGGGCATCCGTATCCCGGCACCGACCTCACCCGCGAGGTCCTGGCCCGGTATCCGCTGCTGTCCTACGTCCAGTACGCGGACGAGACCAACCCGGCCCGCGCGCTGCTGCGGGCCGGTATCGTCACCCGCACCGGCGCCACCACCGGCAATGTCGCCGTGCTGCCCTACGCGCTGCAGAACACCTCCCTGGTCACCCTGCTGCCAGAGCGGATGGCGCGTCACATCGCCGACGTCGCGTCCCTGCGCATCCTCGAACCCACCTTCCCGCTGCCGCCGTTGCGGCAGTTCGCCGTCTGGCACGCTGAACGCGACACCGACCCGGCGCACATCTGGCTGCGCTCCCGGATCGACCCGATCACCCCGGTGCACGCCACGGCCTGACCCCCGATGAGAACTGCGGCCCGGTTCGCAATCGAACCGGGCCGCAGTATCGGTGTGGGAGGACGAGGGTGTCAGCGTCCCGAGCGTCGCTGGAGGATCACGGCGAGGACGACGACGAGCGCTGCGATCACCGCGACCGGCACCACCCGCTTGGCCACCGATCCCCCGGCGTACTGCATGAGGTCGAGCGGCTCGGCCTCGGGTTGCTGCACCGGCGCCGCCTCGGGTGCCGCCGCGGCGACGGATGGGCTCGGAGGCACGGACTCGTTGGGGCGGGGCGTGGCTGCCTCCTCCTTCCCGGCGTCCTCGTCGCTGGAGAGCCCACCGATGCCCGCGGGCTGCTCCTCGGGGCCGCTGCCGGGCAGGGGTGGGCTCGGCGCCACCGATTCGTTGGGCTGCGACTCGGCCGCCTCGGCGGTGGCCTTCGCGGCCGCCGTCTCCGGCACGGCCTTCCCCCCGGGCTCGGCGGCCGGACCCAGCTTCTTCGACAGGCAGTCCGCGAACTGCTCGAGGATCTTCCCGCCGACGTCGGAGATCATGCCCCGCCCGAACTGGGCGGGCTTGCCGGTGATCTTCATGTCGGTGTTCACGGTGCCGTCGGTGCGGTCGCCGTGGCCGGTGAGCCCGACCGTGATCGTCGCGCTCACCGTGCCGTTGCCGCGCGTGTCCTTCGCGTCGGCCTGGATGACCGCCTTCCGGACCGTCTCGTCCTTCTCGACGTAGACGCCCTTGCCCTTGAAGGTGAGCGCGACCGGCCCGAGCTTCACCTTCACGGTGCCGGTGAAGGTGTCGCCGTCGACGCCGGTGAGCGTCGCCCCCGGCATGCAGGGCGCGACCTTCTCCGGATTCAGCAGTGCCGCCCAGACCTCGTCGATCGGCGCGGGAACGGACAGTGTGTGTTCGAGTTGCATGTGGACCTTTCCGAACGAGTGGTTCCGGGACGGGATGCCTAGGCGGACCCGACCCCGGCGGCCGTGGTCACCGCCCGCCGGGTGAGTACCCGCGCGAGATGGCTCCGATACTCGGCGTCGGCGTTGCCGTCGGTCATCGGGGAGGTGCCCTCCGCGGCGTGCTCGGCGGCCTCCCGGATCGTCTCGGCGGTCGCGGGCCGGCCGACGAGCGACTCCTCCACACTGCGTGCCCGCACCGGCACCGCCGCCATGTTGGTCAGCGCCACCCGGGCCTGCGCGACGGTGCCCCCGGTGACCTCGAGGGTCGCGGCGACACCCACGATGGACCACTGCTGCGCCGCACGGTGGAACTTCTCGTATCGCGCCGCCCAGCCGGTGTGCTTGGGCACGCGCACCTCCACGAGCAGCTCGTCGGGTTCCAGGGCGGTGGTGAAGTAGTCCTGGAAGAACTCGTCGGTGCCGAGGGTGCGGCGGCCGGACGGTCCCGCCACCGTGAAGCTCGCGCCGAGAGCCACTGCAGGAGCGGCGAGATCACCGGCCGGGTCGGCGTGCACGAGCGACCCGCCGAAGGTGCCGCGGTGCCGGATCTGCGGGTCGGCGACCGTCGCGGTGGCCTCGGCCAGCAGCCGGGCGTGCTCCGCGACGAGCGGGTCGTGCAGCACGTCGTGGTGGGTGGTGGTGGCACCGATGACGAGGGCGTCGCCGTCGTCGCGGATGCCGCGCAGCTCGGGGATGCGGCCGAGGTCGACGAGCACGCTCGGTGCGGCCATCCGCAGCCGCAGCACCGGCATGAGGCTCTGGCCGCCGGCGACGACCTTGGCGTCCTCCCCCGCCTCGTGCAGGGCGGCGACCGCCTCGTCGACGGTGGTGGGGGCGATGTAGTCGAACGGTGCGGGAATCATGCCGCTCCTCCTTGCCTCGTCTGCGCGTCTCGAATCGCGTGCCAGATCCGCATGGGCGTGCAGGGCATCTCGATGTCGGTGACCCCGAACTGCCGCACCGCGTCGAGCACCGCATTGACCACCGCCGGTGTCGACGCGATGGTCCCGGCCTCCCCGACGCCCTTGACCCCCAGCGGATTACCCGGAGCCGGGGTGGAGGTGCGGTCGGTGACGAAGGGCGGCAGGTCCACCGCGGTGGGCAGCAGGTACTCGGCGAACGACGAACTGAGCAGCGTGCCCGACTCGTCGTGCACCGCCTCCTCGTAGAGGGCCTGCGCGATACCCTGCGCGAGACCACCGTGCACCTGTCCCTCCACGATCAGCGGGTTGACGACGTGCCCGATGTCGTCCACGCACACGTACTTCCGGATGCGGGCGTGCCCGGTCTCGGTGTCGACCTCGATGGCGCACAGGTGCGTGCCGTGCGGGAACGAGAAGTTGTCGGGATCGTAGGTCGCGTCGGAGTCCAGATTCGGTTCCACACCTTCGGGCAGGTCGTGGGCCGCGAACACCGCGAGCGCCACGTCGGTCAGGGCCACCGACTTCGCGGTGCCCTTCACGCGGAATTGCCCGGACTCGAAATCGAGGTCGTCCTCGGAACATTCGAGCAGGTGCGCGGCGATGGGCCGGGCCTTGGCCACCACCTTCTCCGCGGCCTTGACGACGGCGACACCACCGACGGCGAGCGACCGGGAGCCGTAGGTATCGAGTCCGCGCGGCGCGGTCTGGGTGTCGCCGTGGAGAACCTCGATGTCCTCGAACGGGATTCCGAGACGGTCGGCGACGATCTGACTCCACGCCGTCTCGTGCCCCTGCCCGTGCGCGGACGAACCGGTGACCACCTCGACCTTGCCGGTCGGAAGCATGCGGATCGCCGCGTGCTCCCAGCCGCCGGCACCGTAGGACAGCGAACCGAGCACCCGCGACGGAGCGAGACCGCACATCTCCGTGAACGTCGAGACCCCGATGCCGAGCTGCACCGGGTCCTTGCGTGCGCGTCGCTCGGCCTGTTCGCGCCGTAATGCGTCGTAGTCGAACAACTCTCGCGCCTTGGCCGTGGCAGCCTCGTAGTTGCCGGAGTCGTAGGTCAGTCCGGCGACGGTGTCGAAGGGGAACTCCTCGTGGCGGATCCAGTTCTTCTCCCGGATCTCGACGGGGTCCATCGACAGTTCGACGGCGAGTTCGTCCATCAGCCGTTCGATCGCGAAGGTCGCCTCGGGGCGCCCGGCACCGCGGTAGGCGTCGGTGGGCACCTTGTTGGTGAACACGTTGGTGCACTCGAACCGGTAGGCGTCGAACTTGTAGATGCCGTTGAACATGAACGCCCCGAGGATCGGCACACCCGGGGTGACGAGCCGCAGATAGGCGCCCATATCGGCGAGCAGTTCGACCTTCAGGCCGGTGACGGTGCCGTCCCGGCGCGCCGCGAGGGTGAGTTTCTGGACCTGGTCGCGGCCGTGGTGCGCCGCGAGCATCGACTCGCTGCGCGTCTCGGTGTACTTGACGGGCTTGTGCAGGCGCCGCGCGACGAGAAGGGTGAGCACCTCCTCCGGGGTCACCTGCAGCTTGCCGCCGAACCCGCCGCCCACGTCCGGGGCGATCACCCGCAGCTTGTGCTCCGGGATGCCCAGGGTCATCGCCAGCATCAGCTTCAGCACGTGCGGGACCTGCGTGGCCGACCACATGGTGATCTGCGGTGCGGTGGGGTCGACGACCACCGAACGCGGTTCCATGAAGGCGGGGATGAGCCGCTGCTGCCGGAAGGTGCGCTCGAGGACGATCTCCGCGTCGCGGATCGCGTCGTCCACCTTCCCGCCGCTGCCCGCCTCGGCGGAGTCGAACACCCAGGTGGCGCTGACGTTGGTGCCGAGATCGGGATGGACGAGGTCGCCGCCCCGGACCGCGGCCTCGAGGTCGAGGACGACCGGCAGGTCCTCGTAGTCGACGTCGATGGCGTCGAGGGCGTCGTGGGCCTCGTAGGCGCTGCGGGCGACGACCACGGCGACGGCCTCACCGGCGAACCGGACCGTGTCGACCGCGAGGGCCGGCGCGTCCGGCGTCAACATGTCCTCGGTGATCGGCCACGCGCACGGCAGGCTGCCCTGCTCCTGGGCGAGGTCGGCGCCGGTGTAGACGGCGACGACGCCGGGCCGGGTGCGGGCCTCGGAGACGTCGATACCGGTGATGCGGGCGTGCGCGACGGGACTGCGCAGGATCGCCGCGTGCAGCATGCCGGGCAGCACGATGTTGTCGGTCCAGCGGGTGCGCCCGGTGATGAGGTGTTCGTCCTCCTTGCGGCGCCGGGCCCGCCCGAGTTCCGGTTCGGGGTCGGTCACGGTGGTCTCCGGGTCGGCGGTGCTCGTCATCGTCCTACCTCCCGGGTGGTGGCCGGGCGTTCACGCAGCCGCTGCGCGGCGTCGCGGGCGGCGGCGACGATGTTCTGGTAACCGGTGCAGCGGCACAGATTTCCCTCGAGTCCGTGCCGCACCTCCTCGTCGGTGGGGTCGGGGTTCTCGGAGAGCAGGTCGATGGTCGACATGATCATCCCCGGGGTGCAGAAGCCGCACTGCAGCGCGTGCTTCTCCCGGAAGGCCTCCTGGACGGGATGCAGGCTCCCGTTCGCGTCGAGTCCTTCGACGGTGGTGACGGACCGGCCGTCGGCCTGCACTGCGAGCACCGAGCACGACTTGACGCTGCGCTCGTCGAGCAGGACGGTGCAGGCGCCGCAGTTGCTGGTGTCGCAGCCGACCACCGTGCCCACCTTGCCGAGTCTTTCCCGCAGGTAGTGCACGAGGAGCAGCCGGGGTTCCACGTCGTCCGTGTACTGCGTGCCGTCGACGGTGACAGTGATGCGCATCGAGCCTCCAGATACCTTCACGTATCGCGGTGATACAGATCACTGACACTCTGCGTTATGTAGCGCACGAAAAGGACCCGAATCGGGAAATCCCGTCCGGGCCAGGGCGGCGACCGCTACTGCCGGTGCCCGACGGCGGGTTCCTCGTGCCGATGGATCGGCCCGGCGGTCTCCGCGAGACGGCCACCGCCCCCACCCCAGCGCAGCGCGATGATCTCCGCCGCGATGGACACCGCGGTCTCCTCGGGGGTGCGGGCACCGAGGTCCAGCCCGATCGGCGACGAGAGCCGCTCGAGCTCGGTGTCGGTCAGGCCCGTCTCCCGCAACCGCGCCATCCGGTCCTCGTGGGTGCGCCGCGACCCCATCGCCCCGACATAGGCGACGTCGAGCCGCAACGCGACCTCCAGCAGCGGCACGTCGAACTTCGGGTCGTGGGTGAGCACGGTGATGACCGTCCGCTTGTCCACGCGCCCCGCCTCGGCCTCGGCGGCGAGATAGCGGTGCGGCCACTGCACGACCACCTCGTCGGCGCCGGGGAAACGGGCCTCGGTGGCGAACACACCGCGCGCGTCGCACACCGTCACCGTGTAGCCGAGGAACGAGCCGAGACGGGCCATCGCCGAGGCGAAGTCGATCGCCCCGAACACGATCATGCGTGGCGGCGGCTGGAAGACGTTGACGAAGACCGACATTCCCTCGCCGCGCCGCTGCCCGTCGGTGCCGTAGTGGAGGGTGCCGGAGCGGCCGGCCTCGAGCAGGCCGCGGGCGTCGTCGACGACGGCGTCGTGCATCCGCGCCGACGCCAGCCGCCCCTCGTCGCGGTCCCGCCACACGAGCACCCGGCGTCCGCGCACCACCGGATCGGGATGTTCGGTGACGGTCGCGAGCGCGACGGGCTCCCCGTCGCGCACCGAGTCCACGAGGGCGCCGAATTGCGGGAAGCCCTGCGGGTCGATGCGTTCGACGAACACGTCGATGATGCCGCCGCAGGTGAGTCCGACGGAGAAGGCGTCGTCGTCGGACACCCCGTAGCGCTGCAGCACCGGGGCGCCGTCCTCGATGACGGCGCGGGCGAGTTCGTAGACGTCGCCCTCGACGCAGCCGCCGGAGACGCTGCCGGTGACGGTGCCGTCCTGCGCGACGAGCATCGACGCGCCCGGGCCGCGTGGTGCCGACCGGAAGGTCGACACCACGGTGCCGAGTGCGACGGTCTCCCCCGCCCTCCATCGACGGTCCAGTTCGTCGAGAACCTCACGCACGATGAACCTCCTCGAGCAGTTCCTCCAGGGTTGCGAGACTGTGTCCTGCGAGCAGACGATCGATGTGCGGCAGGGCCTTCGAGATACCCGACTGGATCGGTTCGTATCCCTCCCCACCCGCGTGCGGGTTCACCCACAGGACCCGGTGGGCGAGGCGCCGCAGCTGCGCCATCTGCTCGCCGAGCAGCGTCGCGTCGCCGCGTTCCCAGCCGTCGGAGAAGATCACGACGACCGCGCCGCGGGCGAGGCCACGCCGGCCCCAGCGGTCCAGGAAGGCGCGCAGGGTGTCACCGAGCCGGGTGCCGCCCGCCCAGTCGGGCACCGCCCGCGCGGCCGCGGCGAGCGCGAGTTCCGGGTCGCGGGCGCGCAGGGCTCGCGACAACCGGGTCAGCCGGGTGCCGACGGAGAACGTCTCGGTCGACGCCGGGGCCGCGCGGGTGACGACGTGCGCGAAGCGCAGCAGTGCGTCCGCGTAGGGGGTCATCGATCCGGAGACGTCGACGAGCAGCACCACCCGGCGGGGCCGGGTCGCGCGGTGGTGCCGCCGGGGCCGCACGGGTTCTCCCCCGGCGGCGAGCATGTCGCGCAGGGTGCGGGACGGGTCGACGGGCCCGCGCCGCGACGGCCGTGAGCGCAACGCCGGGCGGCGGGGAGGGCGGGGCCGCAGCAGGGTCAGCATCTCACCGAGATGCGCGCGTTCGGCGGCGGTGAGTTCGGCGATGTCGCGGCGGCGCAGCAGATCGGTGTCGTCCGCGGCGACCTGCAGGTGCGGCGAGTCGTCCCCGGAGCCGTCCGCCGGGTCGCCGGTGCGGGTGAGCGCCGCGATGCGGGCGGTGCGGGTGCGTCGCCCCTGCCGGTGGGAGGCCGTCGGCAGGGTGCCGCCGAACCAGTGGACGAACGCCGCGTCGTAGCGGTCGATGTCGTCGGGCGCGCGGCACAGGACGGCGCGGCCCGCCCAGTACACCTGGGCCGGGTCGGCGACGTCGAGGTGGCGGAGGGCGTCGAGATAGGTGGTGGTCGCGTCGAGGGGGACGGACAGGCCGGCCTCGGCGAGCGCGCGGCCGAACCCGACGAGGCCCACGATCGTGCCGGAGGCCGGCGCCTGCCGGTCGTCCGACGTCCGTGTGCCCGTCATCCGCCCTCCTGTCACCGGGTCCGTTCGCTGACGGTACTGCCCGCCGGTCGCGCTGGGGACGGATCGGAGGTGCTCAGCCGTTCTTCGCCGCCATCTCGGCGATGCGAATGTCCCGGGTGCGGCTCTGGTGCGCGACCATCAGTTCCCGGGCGCGGTCGCCGTCCCCTTCGGCGACGGCCTGATAGATGTCCTCGTGCTCGCCCTCGATGAGATCGAGGTTCGACGGGGCGCGTGAGGCGCTGCCGTCGTGGACGTGCAGCCGGGTGTCGAGCAGTTCCATCAGTTCGGTGATGGTGGGGTTGTGGGCGGCGAGCCGCAGGGCGACGTGCCACTCGGCGTGCCGGCGCAGCCGGACGTCCGGGTCCGTCTCCTCGCGGGCCTCGTCGAGGCTCCGCCGGAGGCGGGCGAGGTCGAGTTCGGTGCGGCGCTGTGCGGCCGAGCGGGCGACCGCCGATTCGAGGGCGATGCGGGCCTCGCAGATGTCGAGGATCTCCTCGGGGGTGCGCCGGAGGATCTGGAATCCGCGTGAGACTTTCGTCACGAGACCTTCGATCTCGAGTCGGATCAGGGCCTCGCGGATGGGGGTGCGGGAGACCCCGAGTTGCTCGCCGACGGTCGCGGGGACGAGCAGATCGCCCGGCGAGTAGACCCCGTCCAGGATGCGTCTGCGCAGCTCGAGATAGGGATTCGTGGCTGCACGTTCCATCCGGAGGCCTCCCCGTCGTCGCTCTGGTGTCCGCTTCCGATCCGGGCGGTATCCGATCAGAACTACCACGGGGTACCCGCGTTGTACATATTTTGAATCCATCTGTATACAAACGACGACATCTGCGTGCGCGAGTCGTAGCGTGCTTCGCGACCGTTTCACCGACAGGGAGAACCCATGACCGACCACACCGCTCGGCCCGCCCGCGGGATCCTGCGATGAGCGACGCCACCGTCTCCGTAGCCCCCGCCGTCCCGGCCACCGGCCGCGGCCTCGGCCGCCTGCGCGCCCCGCACTGGACGACGCTGCTGCCCTGGGTCGTGCCCGTGCTGGTCGTCGTCGGGTGGCAGTGGGCGTCGAGCACCGGTGTCATCCCCGCGTCGATCCTGCCGCCGCCCACGAACGTCGTCGACGCCGCGCGTTCGCTGTGGTCCACCGGCGAACTCCAGTCGCACATCCTCGTGAGCCTGCGCCGGATCGCGATCGGATTCGTGATCGGTTCCGCCATCGGCCTGGCGTTCGGTTTCGCCGTCGGCCTGTCCCGCATCGCCGAGGGCCTGTTCGACCGCACCCTCCAGATGGTGCGCGCACTGCCCCACCTCGCCCTCGTGCCGCTGCTCATCGCGGCCTTCGGAATCGGTGAACTCCCCAAGGTCCTGCTCGTGACCCTGGGCGTGATCTTCCCCGTCTACCTCAACACCGTCAGCGGCATCCGCACCGTCGACGAGAAGCTCATCCAGCTCGGGCGCTCCTACGGACTCAGCCGCGGTCAGCTGATCCGCGAGGTGATCGTCCCCGGAGCCATGCCGATGATCCTCACCGGCATCCGCTACGCCCTCGGCGTCGCCTGGCTGACCCTCGTCGTCGCCGAGACGATCGCCACCCGCGAGGGCATCGGCTACCTCGCGCAGAACGGCCGCGAGATGCTCCGCAACGAACGCATCGTGCTCGCGATCGTCCTCTACGCCGGTGCCGGCCTGCTCGCCGACCAGATCACCCGCTTCATCGAGGCCCGCGTCCTGCGCTGGAACCCGAACTACCGGAAGGGCGATCGATGACCACCACCCGCGGCCTCGTCGGCCTGGAACTGTCCTCCATCGGCCGCCGCTACGGCGACAACCAGGTCCTGCGCGATCTCGACCTGACCATCGACCCCGGCGACTTCGTCGCGATCCTCGGCCCCAGCGGCGTCGGCAAGTCCACCCTGCTGCGCATCCTCGCCGGACTCGAGGAACCCACCTCCGGCACCATGACCCCCATCGGCGACGTCCCCGCCGGCGGCCCCACCGCCCGGATGATGTTCCAGGAGGACCGGCTCCTACCGTGGAAGTCGGTGCTCGACAACGTCCAGCTCGGCACGAAGGGACAGCGCGACAAGGCCGCCGAGCTGCTCGCCCAGGTCGGGCTCGCCGGCCGCGAGAAGGCCTGGCCCGCAGAACTGTCCGGCGGTCAGCGCCAGCGCGTCGCGCTCGCCCGCGCACTGCTGCACCGCCCCGACATCCTGCTGCTCGACGAGCCCTTCGGCGCCCTCGACGCCATCACCCGCGTCACGATGCAGCAGCTGCTCGAAGGCGTGCTCGCCGAGCATCCTCGCACCGTCCTGCTCGTCACCCACGACGTCGAGGAGGCCCTCGTCCTCGCCGACCGCGTCCTGCTGCTCACCCCGCAGGGCATCACCCGGGATCTCCGCGTCCCCCAGAGCCGTCCACGTCACCGCGGTGACGCCCAGCTCGCCGCGTGGAAGGAGGAACTGCTCGACGGCCTGCTCGAGGCCGACCGCGCCGTCCACGCCGCCACCGGCTCCTGATCCCCGCCGCTCCATCCCGATCGACCTCGAAAGGTTCTCCCCCACATGAACGCTCTGCCCCGTCCCGTCCTCGACCGCCGCGGGTTCCTGCGTGCCGCGGGCATCGGCGCGCTCGGCCTGGCCGGGCTCGGTGCCCTCACCGCGTGCGGCTCCGGCGACTCGGCGAACGACGGTGAGCTCTCCGAGGTCCGCTACGCGCTCATCGGTGACGGCAAGGCGGAGCCCGGCGCCGTGCTCTCCCACAACCTCGGTGGCTTCGACGTCTCCGCGGATCTCGGTGTGCCGGTGAACTTCCAGTCCGGCTTCACCGCCTCCCTCCCGGTCATGGAGGCCATCAAGGCCGGCAGCATCGACTTCTCCTTCGCGACCGCCACCGCCGTGATCTACGGCATCGGCGGCAACGTGCCGTTCGTCCCGCTCGTCGCCTACCCGCTGCCGCGCAACGAGGTCGACATCCTCGTGCCCAAGGGCTCCGACATCCGCAGCGCCGCGGACCTGAAGGGCCGCCGCGTCGCCGACCAGCAGGGCACCACCGGCACCTACAGCCTCGTGAAGTACCTCGAGAGCGCGGGCCTGACCCTCGACGACATCGAGTACAGCAATCTCACCGCCGCCGACGCCGAGGCCGCCTTCGCGCAGGGCAAGGTCGACGCGTGGATCAACTGGCAGCCCACCATCGAGCTGGCCCGCCGCAAGCACGACGCCGACACCCTCCCCGACGTGCAGACCTACGACTACGCGTTCTTCGTCGCCAGCGAGAAGTTCGCCTTCGAGCACCCCGAGATCGCCGCGAAGCTCGCCCGCAACGTGCGCGACGCGCAGCGCTGGATCGAGGCACAGCCCGACGTCGCGGTCGAGGAGTTCGCCGCGCTCGGCGGCTTCGGCGACTCGCAGCTCGAGAAGGAGGTCTACCGCGACCTCGTCGTCGACCGCCGCCTGTCCTACTCGGGTGCAGGTGAATTCACCGCCGTGGATACCGACGCGATCGAGGGCACCCAGGACCTCGCCGACAACTTCCACGCGCTGGGCGTGTACCCGGAGACGGTCGACGTGCGGACCTGGCTGTCCGACAGCCGTTTCGAGCCCGTCCGTTCCGCCGTGTCCGCCGAACTGGCGCAGGCCTGACCGGATCCGTTCCGGCACACAGCAAGTCAGGAGTATTCGTGAGCAGGAAGATGCATCTCGCCGCGTTCATCACCGCGGGACCGGGTCGTCCCGGCGGGTGGCGCATGGCCGATTCGGTGCCCGGCTGGCTCGACGCCGGCTACTACCAGAACATCGCGCGCACCCTCGAGGACGGGCGGTTCGATCTCGCCTTTTTCCCCGACATCCTCTCGGTCCCCGACCGTTTCGGCGGGAGCACCGACTCGCAGCTGCGCTACGGCGCGCTGGGATCGCTGCGCGTGGACCCGCTGCCGGTCATCGCGTCGATGGCGGCGGTGACCCGCCACCTCGGGCTCGCGGCGACGGTCACCACCACCTACACCCAGCCGTTCAACATCGCGCGCACCTTCGCCAGCCTCGACCATCTGTCCGCGGGACGTGCGGCGTGGAACATCGTGACCTCCTTCCAGGAGTCCGAGGCCCGCAACTTCAACCTCGACCAGCAGTTCGACCGGTCCACCCGCTACGAGCGCGCCCACGAGTTCCTCCAGGTCACCGGCAAGCTCTGGGACAGCTGGGACGACGACGCGCTGGTGCTCGACGCCGAGCAGCCCCTCTTCGCCGATCCCGAGAAGGTCCACCGCATCGATCACGAGGGTCACTACTTCTCGGTGCAGGGCCCGCTCAACGTGCCCCGCCCGCCGCAGGGTTACCCGGTGCTCATCCAGGCCGGGGCGTCCTCCAAGGGCAAGGACTTCGCGGCCCGCTGGTCGGACGTGATCTTCTGCAGCCACGCCTCGAAGGAGTCGGCGCAGGCGTTCTACACCGAGATCAAGGAACGCGCCGCGACGTTCGGCCGCGCTCCTGAGGAGATCAAGATCCTCCCGTCGATCACCCCGGTGGTCGGGTCCACCACCGCCCGTGCGAAGGAACTCGCCGAGGAGATCTTCGAGCTGGTGCCGCCCATCGGCGGATTGTCCACGCTCGCCTACCATCTCGACGTCGACCTGTCGACCTTCCCGCTCGACGAGCGGCTCCCCGAGGTCGAGGTTCCGGGTGTGGCCGGGCACTACCACGAGGTCCGGGAGATCACCGAACGCGAAGGACTGACTCTGCGCGAGCTGGGCAAGCAGTACGGCGGCCGCTACGAGGGCAACTTCATCGGCACGGCGGACGAGGTCGCCGACGGCCTGCAGGACTGGTTCGAGGACGGCGCCGCGGACGGCTTCACCCTCCAGGTGCCCTACCAGCCGGGTGGTTTCGAGACCTTCACCCGGCAGGTCGTCCCGCAGCTGCAGAAGCGCGGCATCTTCCGCACCGAGTACGAGGGCACGACCCTGCGTGAGAATCTCGGTCTGGCCCGCCCCGCGGCAGGGGAGTGGAAGCGTCGCTCCGGGGCTCGGGCATGAGCGCCCCCGAGCGGGTCGACCTTCCCGCGGGCCGTCTCGAGGCGGAGCACGACGCGGTGGTGACCGGCACCGTCACCACCGAGACCGGACGGTTCGTCGTCAGCGCGCGCAGCAACCACTTCGTCACCGACTCCCGGCTCGCCGGCCGGGAAGCGGTGCACGCCGGTGAACTGCTGCTCGCCGCCCTGACCTCCTGCGCGATGGCCAACTTCGAGCACAACGCGGAGCAGGACGGGCTGCCCGTCGACGGGATCGTCGCGCGGGCCGCCCACACCCGGGGCACGGTCGATCCCACCCGGTACGACCGCACGGTGCTCGAGATCGAGGTGTCCGGCGTCGAGTACGAGGACGCCTTCGCGCTCGGCCGCAAGTTCGTCGCCGCCTGCCCGATCTACAACACGATCCGGCGGGGGAGCGGTATCGAACTGACGATCAACGGGCGCACCTTCACGGAATGACGCCCCGCGGTGGGGTGGCGCCCGTCACCCCACCGCGACCAGTTTCTCCAGCCCGGCGCGGGTGACCCGGTCGATGTCCTCCCGGTACTTGAGGACCGCACCGAGGGTCGCCGCGGCGGTGGCCGCGTCGAGGACGTCGCGGTCGAGGGCGCGCAATGCCCGTGCCCAGTCGAGGGATTCGGCGATACCCGGTGGTTTGAGCAGTTCCTGCTCCCGCAGTACCCGCACCGCCCGGGCGACCTGCCCGGCCAGGCCGGTGTCGAGATCGGGCAGGCGCCGCCGGAGGATCGCGATCTCCCGGTCGAGCCCGGGATGGTCGACCCAGTGGTAGAGGCAGCGGCGCTTGAGCGCGTCGTGGACCTCCCGGGTGCGATTGGACGTGAGCACCACCAGAGGTGGTGTGGCGGCGCGGATCTCACCCAGCTCCGGCACCGTCACCGTGTTCTCGTCGAGCAGTTGCAACAGGAACGCCTCGAACTCGTCGTCGGCGCGGTCGATCTCGTCGACGAGCAGCACGCACGGTGACTCGGTGAGCGCCCGCAGCAGTGGGCGGACGAGGAGATACCGCTCGGTGTACAGGGACCGCTCGGCGGCGTCGGCGTCGAGCTCACCCCCGCTCGCGGCCTCGAGGGTGCGCAGGTGGAGCAGCTGGCGCGGGAAGTCCCAGTCGTAGAGCGCCTGCGACGCGTCGATCCCCTCGTGGCACTGCAACCGCACCATCGGCAGGTCCAGGGCCTGCGCGAGGGCCGCGGCGAGCGAGGTCTTCCCGGTGCCGGGTTCGCCCTCGCAGAACAACGGGCGCCCCATCCGGAGCGCGAGGAAGGCCACGGTGGCGAGCCCCTCGTCGGCCAGATACCCGGTGGATTCCAGTGCAGCCGCTAGTTCCCCGGGGGAACGCACGGTCGTCGCGTCGCCTGCCATGAGGCGAGAGTAGATGCTCGGACCCCGCCAGGCGGGTGACCACACCGATCCGGTTCCCTGGGTGTCGCGCTCACCGTTCCGCGACCACCCGTACGGTCTCCAGTGACGGATCCGTGGCATCGGGGATCGCCATTCCAGCCCCGCGGCCGCTCGCGAGATAGTCGAGCACCTCCCGGTCGAGTCGTTCCCCCGGGATCATCGCCGGGATGCCGGGTGGATAGGGCGTGAGCTGCTCGGCAGAGATACGGCCCTCCGCCCGGGTGGTCGGGACCGTCTCCGTGGGCGCGAAGAAGGCGTCCGCCGGGGACATCACGGACTCGAGTTCGAGATCGGCGGGTGCCGGCAGGTCGATATTCGGGGGAGGGGTGAAATCCGGTGCGGCACGGGACAGCGCGGTCAGCGCACGGACGAGACGTGCGGCCGTGTCCTCGTCGTCGGCGGTCGAGAAGGTCGCCAGAATGCGCCGGTGGTCCGCCATTCCGACGTCCACGGAGCATTCCTCCCGCAACCAGTCGGCGCACTGGTAGCCCGAGGCGCCGGTCTCCGTGACGTCGAGGAGGACCTGCAGCCGGTCGAGATCGTGCGAGGCCTCCTTGCCCAGCAGCCGATCCTCGAGCACGGTGAGCCCGGCGATCCCGGCGATACGCTCCCGGGTGCGCCGGACCAGATCCAGCGCCCGGCCGATGAGCTCGTGGCCCTGTTCGACCATCTGGCGGCGCCAGCCGTCCAGGGCGGCGTAGATCATCACGTTGGGACTGGTGGTCATCAGCAGGTCCGCGCACGACGACAGGTGGGCACCGTCCACGAGGTCGCCCTGCCGGTGCAGCACCGAGCCCTGTTCGAAGCCGTGCCCCATCTTGTGGACGCTGACCACGCAGATGTCGGCCCCGGCGTCCATCGCCCAGGTCGGCAGGTCCTCGTGGAAGGGGAGGTGCGCACCCCAGGCCTCGTCCACGATGAGCGGTTTGCCGCGTTCGTGGCACACCTGCGCGATCCCGGCGATGTCGGTGCAGGTGCCGTAGGGACTGGGGCTGACCACCAGCGCCCCGGCCGCGTCGGGATGCCGCTCCCAGCCCTCCCGGATCTCGGCGGGGGAGGGCGGATGGGAGAAGTGCATCCCGGCGTCCCAGCGTGGTGGCACCCAGCGCGGGGTGATGCCGCTGAACATCAGGCCGGCGACGACGGACTTGTGGGAGTCGCGGCCGAGCAGCAGCCCACCGGGGTGGTGCCCGGCCACTGCCATCATCGCGGCCTTGACCGACAGCGAACTTCCGCAAGTCGAGACGAATGCCTGATCGGATCCCACGGCGTCGGCCATGAGCTCCTCGGCGTCGGCCAGATATCCGCCCCGGGCGAGCCGGTCGTCCACACCCGAGTTCGCCAGCAGGTCGGAGCGGAACGGATCGGCTCCGAGGACGTCGACGACGCGCGGATCGGTCCCGCGGCCCTGGCGGTGGCCGGGGCGGGGTGAATCCGTATCGGTCAGTTCGGTGATAGTCCGCCCGCGCATCGACTATCGGTGCGTGCGAGTGGTCCATGCACGTCACCGTACCCGCTCGCGGGTGGATGCACTCCCGGACGATCCTCGTGGACGAACAGCGTGGCACAGCCCGGACACAATGTCCGGGGTTCGGTTGCCCAGCCGTTCACATGGGCGTAGAGCTCGGCGTGCAGCCGGTTCTGCGCCGGAGCGCGATAGCTGTGATCACAGTGTTCGCAACGGAAGACCCACCGGTTTCCGGCCAGCAGATCTCGGTGTGGCATCGTGCGCCTCTACCTCGTCGAAACGGAGTCGGAAGTGGACGGGAACATGACGGATCGGAGAAACCGGATCAGGGAATGGATTTCGCCATGACCCGGGCCCACCAGTCCTCGAGCGGGCTGGGATCGGGCCACCGGATCGGTTCGTCCGCAATCTGATTCGACAGGTTCTCTTCCTCGACCCGCGCCTGTTCCCGGGTGGGAGAGTCGTGTTGCGCTCTGCGCACGGATGTCACCCCTTACTGCTTTTCGGTGCGCCGCCTGCTGCGACGCATTCCTCGGCACCTGTGAGGTGTGTTATCGATACTATCCCGATCCGCGTGGACCGGACTCAGTATTCCTATATCGCATGATTCAGATTTTTCAAGCATCTGCACGGAACGGACATTCGCGTCACCGTGGTGGTGCGTCGGATCCGTTCCCCAGGGCGGCGCGCAGACGCTCGATGTCGGCCCGCAACGCGGCATTGGCCGCCTCGAGTTCGAGGATGCGCGCGACCCCGGCGATGTTGATGCCGGACGAGACCAGTTCGACGATGTGCTGCACCGTCTGCAGGTCGTGATCGCTGTACCGTCGGGTTCCACCGGCGGTGCGTGCAGGATTCAGCAGGCCCCGGCGTTCGTACAGGCGCAGGGTCTGCGGGTCGAGGCCGGACAGCTCCGCGGCCACCGAGATCCCGTACACGCCGCGCTGGGACCGCGGGGTGGGATCCTGCGTCATCGTTCTCCTCGCTCGTCCTCGTCCGGTTCCATCGGTTCTTGACCACATTGTAGAACGAGGCCATAATAAATCTGTGTCAATTGGCACAGATAATTGAAAAGCGAGTGGCCGTTCCTGACGGCCGGACAGTCGGAGGTGACAATCCATGTTGATGCGCACCGACCCGTTCCGCGATCTCGATCGCATCACTCAGCAGGTACTCGGCACGATGACCAGACCCGCCGTGATGCCCCTCGACGCATGGCGCGAAGACGACCGCTTCATCGCGGAATTCGATCTTCCCGGTGTCGACGCCCGATCGATCGAACTCGACGTCGAACGCAACGTCCTCACCGTGCGCGCCGAGCGTCCGGAACTCGACCGGGACCGCGAGTACATCTCGGCCGAGAGGCCGCGGGGCATGTTCACCCGCCGGCTCTTCCTCGGTGACGCCCTCGACACCGACCGGATCGAGGCCCACTACCGAAACGGTGTGCTGCGCCTGACCATCCCGATCGCCGACAAGGCCAAGCCGCGCAAGATCACCGTGATCGACGCCGATCACGACCACGCCCTCGAAGAATCGCAGAGCGCGATCGAGAGCGCGGCGGCCGAACCGATGCACGAGGCGATGAAGGAATCCGCCGGCAAGGCGTCCGAGGACGGCCAACGGCTCGCCACGGCAGGACGCTGACGACGGACAGGGTCCGGGGCGTGCCCCGGACCCTTCCCGTGACCGGCCTCAGGGCCGCAACGTGATCTTGATGGCGCCGTCCTGCTTCTTCTGGAAGATCTCGTAGGCGTGCGGCGCCTCGTCGAGCGGCAGGCGGTGTGTCGCGAAGGTGTCCACGCCCAGCGGATCCTCGTCGGTGAGCAGGGGCAGAATCTCCGGTACCCAGCGCAACACGTTGGCCTGACCCATGCGCAGGCTCAGCTGCTTGTCGAACAGGGTGAGCATCGGAATCGGATCCGCCGCACCGCCGTACACGCCGCTGAGCGACACGGTGCCGCCGCGCCGCACGACGTCGAAGGCGGTGTAGAGGGCGTGAAGCCGGTCGACTCCGGCCTTCTCGATGACCTTCTCGGAGATCGCCGACGGCAGCAGGCCCGCGGCGGTCTGGGCGAGTTTCGCGCCGGGGGAGCCGTGCGCTTCCATGCCCACCGCGTCGATCACCGAATCGGTGCCGCGGCCGGCGGTGAGTTCCCGGATCGCGTCGCCGGGACGGTCGTCGACGTCGCGCAGATCGACCACCTCGATGCCGCGGGACGCCGCGCGTGCGAGGCGCTCCGGCACCAGATCGACACCGATGACGCGGGCACCGCGGTGCGCGGCGATGCGTGCCGCCATCTCACCGATCGGTCCGAGGCCGAGCACGGTGACGCTTCCGCCCTCGGGGATCTCGGCGTACTCGACGCCCTGCCACGCGGTGGGCAGCACGTCGGACAGATAGACGAAGCGGTCGTCGGCGGGGCCGTCGGGAACCTTGATGTGGGTGGCGTCCGCGTGCGGGACGCGCAGGTACTCGGCCTGCCCGCCGGGGACACTGCCGTACAGCTCGGAGTAGCCGAACAACGCGGCTCCGGTGCCCTGCTCACGGACCTGCGTGGTCTCGCACTGCGAGTGCAGGCCGTGCTCGCACATGAAGCACTGCCCGCAGCACACCTGGAAGGGGATGACGACACGGTCCCCGGGCTTCAGCCGGGTGACCTCGGGGCCGACCTCCTCGACGATGCCCATGGGTTCGTGGCCGAGGATGTCGCCGGGGGCCATGAAGGGGCCGAGCACCTCGTACAGGTGCAGATCCGATCCGCAGATGTTGGTGCTGGTGATGCGGACGATCGCGTCACCGGGATCTTCGATCCGCGGGTCGGGCACCGTCTCGACGCTCACCGACCGCTTGCCCTGCCATGTCACTGCCTTCATCGTCGCTCCTCGGCTCGTCGGGAATGCGTCCTGCGGGTGCCTACCCCGGTGCCCGGGCGGCAAACGCCCGGCGGGGTCGTTCGTGGCGGGGGTCGTTCGTGGCGGGGGTCGTTCGTGGCGGGGGTCGTTCGTGGCGGGGGTCGTTTGTGGCGGGAGCCGAGGGGTATGCGGCAGTGCAGGGACTTCCGCTGAAGGGAGCTTCCGTCGGACAGGCACATGCGACGTGCCTCTTCGGACGATCGACGAAAGGAGATCCCGTGTCAGTCCCGGATCCCCAACCGCACGGCAATCAGGACCCCGACCCGTCCCGCACCCCCGACCTCGAGCCCGGTGGGGGAGTACCTCCCGGATCGACGCCGCCGGACTCCGGCACCACCTCGGGGCTCTCGGCGCCGGAACCGGACACCAGGAAACGCTTTCCGATCAGCGGCTGGCTGACACTGCTGGCGGTCGCCGTGATCGCGGTGGTCTTCCTGGTCGTGATCATCGGCATACTGTCCTGACGAGGACACCGCACCCCGCCCGGGAGGCACCCGGGCGGGGGTCGATCGTGCCGGGGCACTAGCCGCGCCGACCCGGCAACCGCACCACCTGCACGAAGAACTCGTCGATCTGCCGGACGGCACCGAGGAACTGGTCCAGATCGACCGGCTTGGTGACGTACGCGTTGGCGTGCAGTCGGTAGCTGCGCAGGACGTCCTCCTCGGCCGAAGACGTCGTGAGCACCACGACGGGGATCTCGGCCAGGTCCGGGTCGGACTTGATCTGCGTCAGCACCTGCCGGCCGTCGTACTTGGGAAGGTTGAGGTCGAGCAGGACCAGATCCGGGCGGGGGGCGTCGGCGTGCCGCCCGCGGCGGTACAGGAAGTCGAGGGCCTCCTCGCCGTCGCGCACGACGTGCAGGGTGTTCCCGATCTTGTTCTGTTCGAACGCCTCACGGGTCATCAGTTCGTCGCCGGGATCGTCCTCGACGAGCAGGACGTCGACCGGCCGAGCGGCGGAATGGTTCACGATGGTGCTCCTGGTGTGTCGCTCCCGTGCTTCACCGGTTCGGCGGGGCGGGCTGAGGATCCGAGGGTGAAGCAGATTCGAGTTCCCCCGGAGTGGGCGTCGGTGTAATCGGTGTCGATCCGGATGCGTCCCCCGTGATACTCGACGATCTTCTTGCACAACGCCAGGCCGATGCCGGTACCCGGATAGTCGTCGCGGGCGTGCAGACGCTGGAAGATGACGAAGACCTTGTCGGCGAACTCCTTGTCGATCCCGATGCCGTTGTCGGTGACCGACAGCTGCCACTGCCCCTCGGCCTCTCCGTCCGCCTCTCCGATGCGTTCGCACTCGATCCGCACGACCGGAGCGCGGTCGGGGTGACGGAACTTGATCGCGTTCCCGATCAGGTTCTGCCACAGCATCGTCAGCAGCGTGGGGTCGCCGACGATCTCCGGAAGCGAGTCGGGCCGTTCGATGCGGGCCTGCGTCTCCTCCACGGAGGTCGACAGATTGGCCAGCGCCTTGTCCAGGGAACGCCCCAGATCGACCTGCACGTACGCGTCGTGGATGCGGCCGACGCGAGAGAACTCCAGCAGGTCGTTGATGAGCACCTGCATCCGCTTCGCGCCGTCGACGGCGTAGTGCACGTACTGCTGCCCGCGCTCGTCGAGGATGTCGCCGTAGCGTTTCTCGAGCAGCTGGCAGAAGGACGCGACCTTGCGCAGCGGCTCCTGCAGGTCGTGTGAGGCGACGTAGGCGAACTGCTCGAGTTCGGTGTTGGAACGTCGTAGTTCCTCGGCCTGCGCGTCGAGATCCGCGGTCTGCTTGGCGAGCAGATCCTGCTGTCGGCGCGACTCTGTGAGGGCATCGACGATACGGCCGCGCATGGTCTCCACGTCGCCGGCAAGGGCCCGGATGTCTTTCGGTCCCTGCGGGTAGATGTGCTGATCGAAGTTCTCCTCCATCGCCACCCGCCGCGCGGCCTGGCGGAGACGGCCGAGCGGGGCAGCGACGAGATTGTGGACGAGCACCACCATGAGCAGCCCGGTGAGGATGAACGCCACGACCATGGCGATGAGCACCGAGTTGCGGATCGTGCGCGATCGCGACAGGTCGTCGAGACGGTCCTCGAGAGCGGCGGACAACGCGGTGTTCTCCGCGTCGAACAACGCCCGGAGCCGGACGAAGGTGTCCCGGCCCGCGGCGGCCGCGGCCGGATCCACCCTGCGGTTGGTCCCCGGTTCGACGGACTCGACGAGCGGCTCGGCGTACTGCCGGCGCCACTCGTCCCCCAGGGTCTCGATCTGCTCGACGTCCTCGAGCAGTTCCGGATGCCCGGCCAGCAGCTCGCGCAGCCGGGCGTTCGCGGCCACCTCCTCGTTCCGGCCGTACTCGTAGGGCTCGAGGAACGACGTGTCGCCGGTGAGGGCGTAGCCGCGGGCGGCGGTCTGCTGGCCGAGCAGGGCGGCCTGCAGCCGGTAGGCCTGGGTCATCGCGGGCTGGATCCGGTCGGTGACCTCGTCGGTGATCTGGACGGTGCGCTGGATGAAGACGCCGCCGACGATCGAGCCGATCACGGCGAAGACGGCCAGGACGGCGAACGCCACCTGGAACCAGCTCTGCACGACCAGCCGCGCCGCGAGGCGTTCGGTGCGGGTCTCGGGGACCGACGGATCTCTCACGACCGCACCCCCGCCCGTATGGTCCGGGAACGAGCGAAACCTGCCATCTCCACCCCGTTTCCCGGTCCGGCCTACGCCGACGAGTCCCGAGGGCGGTGTGGACAGGACCGTATCGGTCGACGAACACACGTTGTCCGGGCTTGCTGATCAGCCCCGGAAGCGACTCTATCGGACCAGGCGGGTAGGGGTGCGGTGGTCGCGCTCCTGCACGGACCCCGGTGTCGTCGCTATGGTCGACCACATGACACGACGGGTGAGTGTGTGGGGCGGCGCGTTCTGGATCGGTCGGAGGAGCCGGGAGGCGGCGCTCGCCGCGGCGCGGGGACTGGACGAACTCGGCTACGACCGGGTGTGGACTTCCGGTGGTTTCGCCGACGGCTTCCCACCCTTCTACGACGACTACCTCGCGGCGACGTCGCGGCTCGGCTTCGCGAGCGGCATCGTGAGCATCTGGCACACCGCCCCGGAGGAAACCGCCGCGGCCGTCGCCGACCTGGAACGGAAGTATCCGGGACGCTTCCTCCTCGGTCTCGGAACCAGCCACGCGCCGGTCGTCGACGCGAGGGAGAACACCTCGTACACCCGGCCCTACAGCCGCATGGTCGAGTACCTCGATTCCCTGGACGCGACCGCCGCTCCGGTGCCCGCCGAACGCCGGGTCCTCGCGGCCCTCGGCCCGCGCATGCTGAAGCTGTCGGCCGATCGCGCCGCCGGGGCGCACCCCTACTTCACGCCCGCCGAGCACACCGCCCTCGCCCGGCAGACCCTCGGGGACGGGCCGCTGCTGGCGCCGGAGGTGGCGGTCGTGCTCGACACCGACGAGACCACCGCGCGCGGTATCGCCCGCGAGTACATGCGCAGTTACCTCTCGCTGCCGAACTACTCGAACAATCTGCGGCGGCTCGGGTACACCGACGAGGACGTCGCCGGCGGCGGCAGCGACCGGCTGATGGACGCGCTGATCCCGTGGGGCGACCTCGAGACCGTGGTGGCCGGCATCGAGAAGCACTACGCGGCGGGTGCCGACGAGGTCGCGATTCAGGTGCTCACCGCCGATCCGTTCACCTTCCCGATCGAGGCGTACCGGACACTGGCCACCGCGCTGCTGGGCTGACGGGACGCCGTGCGGTCAGGACGGCCGCACGGTGAGGATCTGCGAGGACGTGCCGATCGGGCCGGCCTCGTCGTGCAACACGCTGGTGGTCAGACCGATCCCGTTCTCCCCGAACGACACCGAGGTGTCGAAGCCGAGCCACTCGCCGCGCGGCTCCGCGAACAGGTGCGCGGTGAGGTCGACGTTGGGGAAGGCGACCCGGCGTGGGTCGGCGAGGACGGCCATGCCGTTGGCGATGTCGAACAGTCCCGCGAACCGGGCGAGGTCGCTGACCTTGTCGCCCTCCACGAGCGCCACGTCGGTGCGCACCCAGTAGGAGGAACGGCCCTCGCCGAGGCTCGCGCGGCGCACCTCCACCGAGTCGATGTATCCGCCGGGCCACAGCGCTGTCGGATCCCACGGTTCGAGCTCCTGCGGCCGGGGGATCGGTGTCAGGGCGGTGGCGGCGACCCCGTCGGTGGGGCGGGTCTGCATGAGCCAGGCCCGCGCGCGGACGATCGCGCGGTCGTCGTGGACGAGGGTGGCCTCGACGAGTTCGATGGTGCGTCCGGGGCGCAGCACCTCCACCCGGGTGTCGACGCGGCCGATCGGGACGGTGCCGAGGATGTCGTAGGACAGGCGGGCGACGGCCAGGCCGTCGTCGCGCCGTTCGTCGCGGTCGGTCTCGATCACGTGGGCCAGCAGGCCCAGGGCGGGCGCGATGTGCTGTTCGGTCTCGTTCCAGGCGCCGCTCACGTGCGAGGTGGCGCGGAAGGACGCCGGGCCGAGACGTTCGAAGTAGCTCATGCGGTCTCCGTTCGGGCCGGACTCGGCGCGGCGGCCGAGGCGGTGGTGGTGAGGGCGGCCAGCGCCATGCGCCGCAGCACCGCGCGGGTGCTCTCGGGCGAGCGCGGGTCGGCGCTGTGCGGGGTGGAGTTGATGAGCCCGAAGGTCGCGTGGGCCATGGTGCGGGCGTCGGACTCGGGCAGTGCCGGGTCGAGGCGGCACAGGACGCCCACCCAGATCTCGACGTAGAGGCGCTGGGTGCGTCGGACCTCCCGGCGGGCGTCCTCGGGGAGCGAGGCGAACTCGCGGTCCTGCACGCGGATGAGATCGGGCTCGCCGAGCGCGAAGTCGAGGTGGAAGTCCACCAGGCCCTCGAGGGCGTCGCGGGGGTCGGGGGTGGTCTCGACGACCTGCTGCCCGCCGGCCAGGAGGCGGCGGCTGATGTCGACGAGGAGTTCGACGAGCAGGGCGTCCTTGTTGGAGAAGTGCCGGTAGACGGCGGGGCCGCTGATGCCCACGGCGGCGCCGAGATCCTCGAGCCGGACACCGGCGAATCCGCGTTCGGCGATCAGCTGCGACGCGGCGCGCAGGAGGTCGCGGCGGCGTTCGGCCTTCGCGAGGCTGCGCCGGGTCGGGCGTCCCGAGGTGGTCGGGGCGTCGATCGCGGACTCGGTCATGACACTCTCCGCTCGAAATGTGGTCTGGACAACTCGGTTAATCATAACTAACCTAGATTTCAGTTAATCGTGATTCGCCAAACCGACCGAGGATGGTGTCCGTGACAACCACCCAAGCGACCCCGACGAGCCGCGACCAGCACGAACAGCTGGTCGGCGAGCTGCGCGACAAGCTCGCCGCGGCTGCGCTCGGCGGCAGCGAGAAGGCCCGTGAGCGGCACGTCTCCCGCGGCAAGCTCCTCCCGCGCGACCGCGTCGACGAACTCCTCGACACCGGCAGCCCGTTCCTCGAGCTCTCCCCGCTGGCCGCGAACGGCATGTACGACGACGAGTGCCCCGGCGCCGGCATCATCACCGGCATCGGCCGGGTGGCGGGCCGCGAGTGCGTCATCGTCGCCAACGACGCCACCGTCAAGGGCGGCACCTACTACCCGATCACGGTCAAGAAGCACCTGCGCGCGCAGGAGGTCGCCCTCCAGAACAACCTGCCGTGCCTGTACCTCGTCGACTCCGGCGGTGCCTTCCTCCCGCGCCAGGACGAGGTCTTCCCCGACCGCGACCACTTCGGCCGCATCTTCTACAACCAGGCCACCATGAGCGCCAAGGGGATCCCGCAGATCGCCGCGGTCATGGGCTCGTGCACCGCCGGCGGTGCCTACGTCCCCGCGATGAGCGACGAGGCCGTCATCGTCCGCAACCAGGGCACCATCTTCCTCGGCGGTCCGCCGCTGGTGAAGGCCGCGACCGGCGAGGTCGTCACCGCGGAGGAACTCGGCGGCGGCGACCTGCACTCGAAGGTCTCCGGCGTCACCGACCACCTCGCCGAGGACGATCGCGACGCCCTGCGGATCGTGCGCGACATCGTCTCCACCTTCGGGCCGCGCAACCCGCGCCCATGGGACGTCGAACCCACCGTCGAACCCGACGCCGACCCCACCGGGCTGTACGACGTGGTGCCCACCGATCCGCGCATCCCCTACGACGTGCACGAGGTCATCGACCGTGTGGTCGACGGGGGTTCGTTCCACGAGTTCAAGGCCGAGTACGGCAAGACCCTCGTCACCGGTTTCGCGCGCATCCACGGGCACCCCGTCGGCATCATCGCCAACAACGGTGTGCTCTTCGGTGAATCCGCCGTCAAGGGCGCGCATTTCATCGAACTGTGCGACAAGCGTTCGATCCCGCTGGTGTTCCTGCAGAACATCTCCGGGTTCATGGTCGGCCGCGACTACGAGGCCGGCGGCATCGCCAAGCACGGCGCGAAGATGGTCACCGCCGTCGCGTGCGCGCGGGTGCCGAAGCTGACCGTCGTCATCGGCGGCTCCTACGGCGCGGGCAACTACTCGATGTGCGGGCGCGCGTATTCGCCTCGCTTCCTGTGGATGTGGCCCAACGCCCGGATCTCCGTCATGGGCGGCGAGCAGGCCGCCTCGGTGCTCGCCACCGTCCGGTCGGATCAGCTCGACGCCTCGGGCAAGCCCTGGACCCCCGAGCAGGAGGAGGAGTTCAAGGCACCGATCCGCGCCCAGTACGAGGAGCAGGGCAATCCCTACTACTCCACCGCGCGGCTGTGGGACGACGGCATCATCGATCCCGCCGACACCCGAAAAGTTCTCGGCCTGGCCCTGTCGGTGTGTGCGAACGCGCCCCTCGAGCCGGTCTCCTACGGCGTCTTCCGGATGTGAGCGACATGAGTGAAACGAATCGGATCGACACGGTCCTGGTGGCGAACCGCGGCGAGATCGCGGTGCGCGTCATCCGCACCCTCCGCGCGATGGGCATCCGCTCGGTCGCGGTGTTCAGCGAGGCCGACCGGAACGCCCGGCACGTCCGCGAGGCCGACACCGCCGTCCTGCTCGGTCCCGCCGCCGCGCGCGAGAGCTATCTGGTCATCGACAAGGTGATCGAGGCCGCCCTCGCCACCGGCGCGCAGGCCATCCATCCCGGCTACGGATTCCTCTCGGAGAACTCCGCTTTCGCCGCCGCCTGCGCCACCGCCGGTATCGCCTTCCTGGGCCCGTCCGCCCACGCCATCGAGACGATGGGCGACAAGATCACCGCCAAGGCCGCGGTGTCGAAGTTCGGTGTCCCGGTGGTCCCAGGCATCTCCCGCCCGGGACTGACCGACGCCGAACTGATCGCCGGCGCAGAGGAGGTCGGCTATCCGGTGCTCGTCAAGCCGTCCGCCGGTGGCGGCGGCAAGGGCATGCGCCTGGTGGAGGACTCGAAGGATCTGCCCGCCGCACTCGAATCCGCCCGCCGCGAAGCCGCTTCGGCGTTCGGCGACGACACCCTCTTCCTCGAGCGGTTCGTCCAGCGCCCCCGGCACATCGAGGTGCAGATCCTCGCCGACACCCACGGCAACGTCGTGCATCTCGGCGAACGCGAGTGCAGCCTGCAGCGCCGCCACCAGAAGGTCATCGAGGAGGCGCCCTCGCCACTGCTCGACGAGGCCACCCGCGCCCGCATCGGCGAGGCGGCCTGCAACACCGCCCGCAGCGTCGACTACACCGGCGCCGGCACGGTCGAGTTCATCGTCTCCGCCGACAGGCCGGACGAGTTCTTCTTCATGGAGATGAACACCCGGCTGCAGGTCGAGCATCCGGTCACCGAGATGGTCACCGGCCTCGACCTCGTCGAGTGGCAGGTGCGCATCGCCGCGGGTGAGCCGCTCGGCTTCACCCAGGACGACGTCACCCTCACCGGCCACGCGATCGAGGCCCGCGTCTACGCCGAGGACCCGGCCCGCGGCTTCCTGCCCACCGGCGGCGAGATCGCCGACGTCGTCGAGCCCACCGGCCCCGGGGTGCGGGTGGATTCGGGAATCCGGCCCGGCACCGTGGTGGGCAGCGACTACGATCCGATGCTCGCCAAGGTCATCGCGCACGCCGACGACCGTGCCGGCGCCCTGCGTCGCCTCGACCGGGCGCTCGCCGACACCGCGGTGCTCGGTGTGGTCACCAACGTCGACTTCGTGCGGTTCCTGCTCGCCGACGAGGACGTCGTCGCCGGCGCCCTCGACACCGGCCTGCTCGACCGCCGTCTCGGCGACTACGCCGCCCCCGGCACTCCGGACGCCACCCTCGTCGCGGCCGCCGCGCTGCGCTGGCTGGAGAACTGGCCCGCCGACACTTCCGACCCCTGGTCGGTGCCGGACGGCTGGCGCGTCGGGACGCACCGTCCCGTCTCGTTCCGGCTCTCCTCGGGCGACCGCACCGAACACGTCCACCTCACCGGCACACCCCGGAACGGACGCGTGGACGTCGAAGGCGGACAGAGCCATTCGATCACGGTCGATCTCGACGGCTCCACCCTCGCCGTCGTGCTCGACGGCCGGCGGCACAACTACCGCGTCGCCGAATCCGACGGGGCGATCTGGCTGGCCGACGGCCGCGGCAGCGTCGCCGTCCGCGAGGTGCAGGAGGCCTCGGTGCGCGGCGACGACGCGCATGCCGGCGACGCCGACATCACCAGCCCCATGCCGGGCGCCGTCATCGCGGTGTCCGTCGCATCCGGGGACACCGTGACCGCCGGGCAGACGCTCGTCGTGGTCGAGGCCATGAAGATGGAACATTCGCTCACCGCACCCGTCGACGGCGTCGTCGAACTGTTCGCGGCGCCCGGTGAGCAGGTCAAGGTCGATCAACTTCTCGCGCGGGTCGTCCCGCACGCCGATACGGAAGAGGCACAGTCATGACGGAATACCTGGCCACGGGCCAACTTCCCGACGAGTACGAGCAGCTGCGCAAGACGGTCGCCGACTTCGCCCGCACGGTGGTCGCGCCGGTCGCGGCGAAGCACGACGCCGAGCACTCGTTCCCCTACGAGGTCGTGCAGGGCATGGCCGACATGGGTCTGTTCGGTCTGCCGTTCCCCGAGGAGTACGGCGGCATGGGCGGCGACTACTTCGCCCTGTGCCTCGCGCTCGAGGAACTCGGCAAGGTCGACCAGTCGGTCGCCATCACCCTCGAGGCCGGTGTCTCCCTCGGCGCCATGCCGATCTACCGGTTCGGCAACGAGAAGCAGAAGCAGGAATGGCTGCCGAAACTCGCGAGCGGCCGCAATCTCGCCGCCTTCGGCCTGACGGAACCCGGCGCGGGCAGCGACGCCGGCGGCACGAAGACCACCGCCAGGCTCGAGAACGGCGAGTGGATCATCAACGGCAACAAGCAGTTCATCACCAACTCGGGGACCGACATCACCTCGCTCGTGACGGTCACCGCGGTCACCGGTGTGCGCGAGAACGGCAAGAAGGAGATCTCCACCATCCTCGTGCCGACCGATACGCCCGGCTTCACCGCCGAACCCGCCTACAACAAGGTCGGCTGGAACGCCTCGGACACCCACCCGCTCACCTTCGCGGACGTGCGGGTGCCGGAGGAGAACCTCCTCGGCGAGCGCGGCCGCGGCTACGCCAACTTCCTGCGCATCCTCGACGAGGGCCGCATCGCGATCGCGGCGCTGTCGACCGGTGCCGCGCAGGGCTGCGTCGACGAATCGGTCAAATACGCCAAGGAGCGTGAGGCCTTCGGCAGCCCCATCGGCAGCAACCAGGCCATCGCCTTCAAGATCGCCCGCATGGAGGCCCGCGCGCACGCCGCCCGCACCGCCTACTACGACGCCGCCGCCGCGATGCTTGCCGGCAAGCCGTTCAAGAAGCAGGCCGCGATCGCCAAGCTCGTCGCCTCCGAGGCGGCGATGGACAACGCCCGCGACGCGACGCAGATCCACGGCGGCTACGGCTTCATGAACGAGTACGCGGTGGCGCGCCACTACCGCGACAGCAAGATCCTCGAGATCGGCGAGGGCACCACCGAGGTGCAGCTCATGCTCATCGGACGGGAGCTGGGACTGTGAGCGAGACGGGCACCGAGAAGCGGATCGTCCAGCGCGGCCTGTGGTTCGAGGAATACGAACTCGGCGCGATCTACGAGCACCGGCCCGGTCGCACCATCACCGAGGCCGACAACACCCTGTTCACGACGCAGACGATGAACACGCAGGCGCTGCACCTCGATGCGGCCTACGCGGCCGAGACGAGTTTCGGTGAGCGTCTGGTCAATTCGATGTTCACCCTGTCGACCATCGTGGGTCTGTCGGTCGCGCAGCTGACACAGGGCACGATCGTCGCCAACCTCGGATTCTCCGAGGTCTCCTTCCCGAAGCCGCTGTTCCACGGTGACACCCTCTACGCCGAGACGAAGATCCTCGACAAGCGCGAGTCGAAGAGCCGTCCCGGCGAGGGGATCGTCACCCTCGAGCACACCGGCCGCAACCAGCACGGCGACATCGTGGCCGTGGCCGTGCGCAAGACCCTCGTGAGGAAGAAGCCGACGTCATGACCTGGGAACTGCCCGGGCCGGCATGGCTGTTCTGCCCCGCCGACAGGCCCGATCGTTACGCCAAGGCCGCCGACCGCGCCGACGTGGTCATCCTCGACCTCGAGGACGCCGTCGCCGCGGGCGACAAACCGGCCGCCCGCGATGCCCTCGTCGCGACCCCGCTCGACCCGGAACGCACCGTGGTGCGGGTCAATCCGGTCGGCACCGCCGACCACGAGGCCGACCTCGAGGCACTGAAGCGCACCGCCTACACGCGGATCATGCTGCCCAAGTGCGAGAGCGGCGACGAGGTACGGTCGCTCGCGCCGTTCGAGGTGGTCGCACTCGTCGAGTCGCCGCTGGGCGTGCTGAAGGTGGAGGAGATCGCCACCGCCGAGAACACCCTCGGGATCATGTGGGGCGCAGAGGATCTGGTGGCCGGGCTCGGCGGCAACGCCAGCCGCCGCGCCGACGGCACCTACCGTGCGGTCGCGCAGCATGCGCGGTCGGTGTCCCTGCTCGCCGCCAAGGGCCACGCCCGCTGGGCGCTGGACTCGGTGTACCTCGACATCAAGGACATCGACGGATTGTTCGAGGAGGCCCTCGACGCCGTCGCGGTCGGATTCGACATCAAGGTGTCGATCCACCCGGGTCAGGTCGACGTGGTCCGCCGCGCCTACGCCCCCACCCCGGAGGAGGAGGACTGGGCACGACGGGTCCTCGCCGCCGCCGAGAAGGAGCGCGGGGTCTTCGATTTCGAGGGGAAGATGGTCGACGCCCCCGTCCTGCGGCACGCCGAACGGGTACTGCAGCGCGCCGCGGCGGCCGCGTCCGCGTGAGCGGACGTCAGCGTCCGCGCTGACGCAACCGCTGGGTGAGCCTGTGGGCGCCGTCCAGCAACGCCTCACCGAGCTCCGGTATCCGGTCGGGACGGAACCGGCTCTCCACACCCGTGAGGCTCAGCGCCCACGTCGGGGCGCCGCGGTGGTCGAACACCGCGGCGCCCAACCCCCAGCTGCCCTCCACGAGGAGAGCGGGATTGACGGCGTATCCGGTCAGGCGGGTCGCCTCGATCCGCTTCCCGAGTTCCTCCCGTGAATGCTGCGGCCCCCATTCGGACACGAGATCGACCCGCGACAGGTAGGCGTCGATCTCCGGATCGGGCATGTGCGACAGGATCACCAGCCCCGCCGAGGCGACGCCCAGGGGTAGCCGGATCCCGATGTGGAGCACGTGCGAGCGCAGCGGGAAACTGCCCTCCTCTCGTAGGAGGCACACCGTCTCGTCGCCCCGCCGCGCCGACAGGAAGGCGCTCTCACCCGTCGCGCGGGCCAGCTCGCGCACCACGTCGCCGGCGAGATCGGTGATGTCGTAGCGCATCGATGCGAGCGAGCCCAGCAGGTACAGCTCCGGTCCCAGCGTCCAGCGGCCCGTCGCCGCGTCCCGGTCCACGAGCCCCTCGTCGGTGAGCGAGGAGAGCAACCGGTGCACCGTCGGCCGCGCGAGGTCGGTCTCGCGGGCCGCCTCGGAGGTGGTCACCCCGTGCGGTTCGTGCGCCGAGATGGTGCGCAGCACCGCGGTGACCCGCTTGATCAGTTGACCCTGTGCTCCGGTGGACATGCCCCCAGCATACGTCCACTGAGTGAACGCATGAGGGTATGTCGTTCGGACAGCGATCAATTTTCGAGAGATTCTCGTGATTCCTTGAATTCCTGACCTGCAGCATCTTTATTGGAAGGCAAGCAAGAACCAGCGTTCATCCAGTGGACGCATCCGGACATCGGAGTCGTGTGGCTCCCGGGCCCCGAGAGGTGTGAGTTGGCAACGAAAGTTTTCGAGACGGCAGCGGAGGCCGTCGCGGACATCCGTGACGGAGCGACGCTCGCGGTGGGCGGATTCGGGCTGTGCGGCATCCCCGACGTCCTGATCCAGGCCATCGCCGATTCCGGCGCCACCGACCTCGAAGTCTTCTCCAACAACTGCGGCGTCGACGGCCACGGCCTCGGCATCCTGCTCGGCGACAAGCGCATCCGCCGCGTCACCGCCTCGTACGTGGGGGAGAACAAGGAGTTCGCCCGCCAGTACCTCTCCGGTGAGCTCGAGGTGGAGCTGACTCCGCAGGGCACCCTCGCCGAGAAGCTGCGCGCCGGCGGCGCGGGCATCCCCGCCTTCTACACCCCGGCCGGTGTCGGCACCCCCATCTCCCAGGGCGGCCTGCCGTGGCGCTACAACACCGACGGCTCCGTCGCGGTCGCGTCCCCGGCCAAGGAGATCCGCGAGTTCCGCGGCAAGCGCTACGTGCTCGAGGAGTCCATCACCGCCGACTTCTCCCTCGTGCACGCCCTCAAGGGCGACACCGAGGGCAACCTCGTGTTCAACAAGGCCGCGATGAACTTCAACCCGCTCGCCGCGATGGCCGGGCGCGTGTGCATCGCGCAGGTCGAGGAACTCGTCGAGCCGGGTGAGATCGATCCGGGCGAGGTGCACCTGCCGGGCATCTTCGTCAACCGCATCGTGCACACCGGTGTCCAGGACAAGCAGATCGAGAAGCGGACCGTCTCCGCCGGAAAGGGTGCCTGAGATGACAGCGACCGTCGAAACGCAGACCAACGGGTGGACCCGGACCGAGATGGCCGCCCGCGCCGCGCAGGAACTCTCCCCCGGCGAGTACGTCAACCTCGGCATCGGCCTGCCGACGCTGATCCCCAACTACCTGCCCGAGGGCGTGCACGTCACGCTGCACAGCGAGAACGGCATCCTCGGCACCGGCCCGTACCCCACCGAGGACGCGGTCGACCCGGACCTGATCAACGCCGGCAAGGAGACCGTCACCGTCAACGCGGGCGCCTCCTTCTTCGACTCCGCGCTGAGCTTCGGCATGATCCGCGGCGGCCACATCGACACCGCGGTGCTCGGTGGCATGGAGGTCTCGGCCACGGGTGATCTCGCCAACTGGATGGTCCCCGGCAAGATGGTCAAGGGCATGGGCGGCGCGATGGACCTCGTCCACGGTGCCCGCAAGGTCATCGTGCTCATGGAGCACACCGACAAGCAGGGCAACCCGAAGGTCGTCTCCCAGTGTTCGCTGCCGCTCACCGGTGAGGGCGTCGTCCAGCGGATCATCACCAACCTCGCGGTCATCGACGTGACCGATGAGGGCCTGGTGCTGCGCGAGTGCGCCCCGGGCGTCACCGCGGAGCAGGTGCAGGCCGCGACGGGCGCACCGCTCACTCTTCCCTGACGGCCGGCCGGTTCCGCCTGCGGAACCACCGGAACCACACTCTCCTGGGCACGGCCCCGGTCTCGGACATCGTCTCGAGCCGGGGCCGTGTCGAGTTCAGGGCCCGGCGCGCCTCCTCGCGCCGTCGCGCCCGCTCGGCCCGCCAGATCTCCACGGCCTCGTCGGCGTCCACCTTGTGCACCGGGACCGGCAACCGGCCGGGGGAGAGCAGGCAGGAGGCGACCCGCCGGTTGAGGTCGGCGACGATCTCCCGCACCACCTGCTCGCTGGGTACGGCCCCGACGGTCTCGGGCAGCCGCTCGATCTCGCGTCGCAACTGCAACTCCGGCGGCAGCAGCGCCTCGGTCGAAAGTCCTTCGCGCGCCATATAACTCTTCACCCACCACAGCTCGTCGTCGCCGTGGTCGGGGATGGGCTTGCCGTAGCCGGGCAGGTCGTCGAAATCGCCCCGTTCCTGCGCCACGCGGATCTGACGTTCGATCCAGCTCTCGAACGTCAGATCCCCCCGCTTGCGCTCGGTCACCGTTCCAGGATGCCAGGAGCGCGCGCCCTCCGGCAGGCCGCACCGGGCCTGTCCTACCCTGAGCGTCGTGGAAGGTCAGCAGGTCGACACCAACACCGTGCTCGGCAAGGTCGTCACGGTGCTGTGGGCGTTCACCGCCGACGACCACGGTCTGCCGCTCGCCGAACTGGCGCGCCGCACCGGCCTGCCGAAGGCGACCCTGCACCGCATCGCCAACGACCTCGTCGCCGTCCGGCTGCTCGACCGGGACGAGTCCGGCTACCGCCTCAGCGGTCAGCTGTTCGAACTCGGCCTGCGTGCCTCCCTCGAACGCGGTTTGCTCGAGGTCGCGATCCCGTTCATGGAGGATCTCTACGAACGGACCCACGAGACCGTCCATCTGGGCGTTCCCGAGGGCACCGAGGTCGTCTACGTCTCGAAGATCGGCGGTCACCGACCGGCGTCCATCCCCTCCCGTATCGGCGGTCGAATGCCCATGTACTGCACCGGAATCGGGAAGGCCCTGCTCGCCTTCTCGCCGCCGGAGGTGCTCGCCGAGGTGCTCGCCGGAGGGATGCCCCGCAAGACCCCGCGCACCATCACCACCCCGGGCCGCCTGAGCGCGAACCTCGCCGCGGTCGTCGAACACGGGGTGGCCTTCGAGTACGAGGAGTCGGCGGTGGGGCTGACGTGCGTGGCCGCCCCGATCTTCGACGCCGACGACCGGCCGATCGCCGCGGTGAGCGTGACCGGCCCGGTCACCCGGTTCCGGCCCGAGAAGCACGCCGGTGCGGTGCAGGCGGCGGCCGCCGGGATCGCCGCCACCCACGCGCGCCGCGAGGCCATCCGCAATCTCTGATCCGCGGCGACACGGCCCGTGCGGCGACACGGCCCGTGCGGCGACCCGAGCTGTGTGGCGACCCGAGCTGTGTGGCGACACGACCTCCGCCCAAACGTTCCACTCACCGGAACATGACCCTAGGTGCGCGTGGTGCTTCCCGTCACGATGGTCGTAATCCATCGAACGACGAGGACGTGATGACAACCAGCTCGAACACCACTTCCGCGGCGGATCGCACCCACATCGCCAGTGAAGCGGCCGACCGCCTCATCGAGGCCACCCGGACCTCCACCCCGTGCGGGCCCGTCCGCGACCTGCTGGGCGAGACCGACATCGACCTGGCGTACGAGGTGCAGCAGCAGCTCACCGCGCGCCGCCTGGCCGACGGCGCCCGCGTCGTCGGCCGGAAGATCGGCTTGACCTCCCCGGCCGTGCAGCAGCAGCTCGGCGTGGACCGCCCCGACTTCGGTGTCCTCTTCGAGGACATGGACGTCACGGCTCTCGACGAGGTGCCCAGCGAGCGGCTGCTCCAGCCCAAGGTCGAAGCCGAGATCGCCTTCGTCCTCTCCGCGGACCTCGACTCCGACGACCTCGACCTCGCGACCGTGCGGGCCGCCGTGAGCCACGCCGTCGCAGCCCTCGAGATCGTCGACAGCCGGGTCGCCGGCTGGGACATCAAGATCACGGACACGGTGGCGGACAACGCGTCCAGCGGCCTGTACGTGCTCGGCTCGCAGACCCTCACCCTCGACGAGTTCGAGCCGATCGACGCCACCATGCGGATGTACGTCGACGACGAACTCGTCTCCGAGGGCACCGGAGCCGCCTGCCTCGGCGATCCGCTCAACGCACTGCTCTGGCTCGCGCGCACCGCCCGCGAGTTCGGTCAGCCCCTGCGGGCGGGACAGGTCGTGCTGTCCGGCGCCCTCGGTCCGATGGTGCCGGCACCGCCCGGCGTCACCGTGCGCGCCGAGATCTCCTCCCTCGGCGGCGTGACCGCGAAGTTCTCGTCCGCACCCTCTACGGCACAGGAGAATTCATGACAACCAAAGTGGCCATCATCGGGTCGGGCAACATCGGCACCGACCTGCTCATCAAGATCAAGCGTCTGGCCGACGCCGAACTCGAGACCGTCGCCCTCGTCGGCATCGACCCGGATTCCGACGGCCTCGCCCGGGCGAAGCGCCTCGGCATCGACGCCGTCTCGAACGGCGTCGACGGCCTCGTCGCGCACCCCCGCTTCGACGAGATCGAGATCGTCTTCGACGCGACCTCGGCGAAGGCCCACGAGCACAACGAGAAGATCCTGCGCCCCCACGGCAAGAAGCTCATCGACCTCACCCCGGCTGCGATCGGCCCGTACGTGGTGCCGCCGGTGAACCTCACCGAGCACCTCGACGCGCCCAACATCAACATGGTCACCTGCGGTGGGCAGGCGACGATCCCGATCGTCGCGGCCATCTCCCGCGTCACCAAGGTGCACTGGGCCGAGATCGTCGCCTCGATCTCCTCGAAGTCCGCCGGTCCGGGCACCCGCGCCAACATCGACGAGTTCACCGAAACCACCTCGAAGGCCATCGAACTCATCGGTGGCGCCACCCGCGGCAAGGCGATCATCATCCTCAACCCGGCCGATCCGCCGGTCATCATGCGCGACACCGTGCTCGCGCTCGTCGGTGAGGACCGCAAGGACGAGATCGTCGCGTCCGTGCAGGAGATGGTCGCGACCGTCCAGGAGTACGTGCCCGGCTACACCCTCAAGCAGGAGGTGCAGTTCACCGAGGTCACCGAATCCATGGCGACGCTCACCGACCACACCGGTCCGCTGTGGAAGGTCGCGGTGTTCCTCGAGGTCAAGGGCGCAGCGCACTACCTGCCCGAGTACGCGGGCAATCTCGACATCATGACCTCGGCGGCGCTGCAGGTCGCACGCGCCGTCGCGGCACGCACGAAGGATCAGGTGACGGCATGACCGCGGCAACCACGACACGCGAATTCGCAACCGACGGAACGGCTCTGTACATCCAGGACGTGACCCTGCGCGACGGCATGCACGCCATCCGTCACCGCATCACGCCGCAGGACGTTGCGAAGATCGCCGGCGCCCTCGACCGTGCGGGTGTCGACGCCATCGAGGTGGCGCACGGCGACGGGCTCGCCGGTCACTCGCTGACCTACGGCCCCGGCAGCAACACCGACTGGGAGTGGCTGGAAGCCGCTGCGGAAGCGATCCCTTCGGCCACCCTCACGACGCTGCTGCTCCCGGGTATCGGCACCGTGCACGAGCTGAAGCGCGCCTACGAGATCGGCGTGCGCTCCGTGCGCATCGCGACGCACTGCACCGAGGCCGACGTCTCCGCACAACACATCGCCGCCGCAAAGGAACTCGGCATGGACGTGTCGGGCTTCCTCATGATGTCGCACATGGCGCCGGCCGAGGAACTCGCCCGGCAGGCCAAGCTCATGGAGTCCTACGGTGCCGACTGCGTCTACGTCACCGACTCGGGCGGCCGCCTGACGATGGACGGGGTCCGCGAGCGCGTGCGCGCCTACCGCGAGGTCCTGAACGAGACCACACAGATCGGCATCCACGCCCACCAGAACCTGTCGCTGTCTGTCGCCAACTCGGTGTGCGCGGTCGAGGAGGGCGTGATCCGCGTCGACGCTTCGCTCGCCGGTCACGGTGCCGGTGCCGGCAACTGCCCCATCGAGCCGTTCGTCGCCGTCGCCGACCTGCTCGGCTGGAAGCACTCCTGCGATCTGTTCGGATTGCAGGACGCCGCGGACGATATCGTCCGCCCGCTGCAGGACCGCCCGGTCCAGGTGGACCGCGAGACCCTCACCCTCGGCTACGCGGGTGTGTACTCGAGCTTCCTGCGGCACGCAGAGACCGCGGCGAGCATCTACGGGCTCGACACCCGCGAGATCCTCGTCGAGATCGGCCGGCGCGGCCTCGTCGGTGGCCAGGAGGACATGATCACCGACGTCGCCCTGGATCTGCGCAACCGCAAGGGCAACTGACCCTCCCGGAGAGATCTTCCGAATACGACGACCGGCGCGGCGGTGATCCCACCGCCGCGCCGGTCGCATCCGGTCTCAGGCCGTCAGATCCCGGTACTCGGGATGCTTGTCGATGAACTTGTCGACGTACGGGCAGATCGCGACGACCTTCCTGCCGCGCGCACGGACGTCGTCGAGGGCGGAGCCGACCAGCTTCCCGGCGAGACCCTGGCCCGAATAACCCTTGTCGACCTCGGTGTGGTCGAACACCAGCTGGGTGTCGCCGTCGGGGTGGTACTGCGTGTAGCCGATGACGGCATCGTCGTCGTGGAGCTCGTAACGCTGCTGCTCGGCGTTGTGCACCACGATCACGGACGAGTCGCTCATGGTCTTCCTCTCACCGTCGGGGGAGCGGGTGTGTCCCACAGCATAGAGAACGGGCCGCGGCACGACGCCGCGGCCCGTTCTGCGCTGTCGGGTCACTCCTGCCGGGTCACTCCGGCGGGGAGATGTGCTGGGCGATGTAGAGCGGTTCGCCGAGCTGCTCGACCAGATCGAGCTGCGTCTCGAGATAGTCGATGTGTTCCTCCTCGTCGGCCAGGATGTCCTCGAAGATCTTCGCCGAGGTGATGTCGCTGACCGAGCGCATGTACTCGGCACCCTTGCGGAGCCGGTCGCGGGCCTCGATCTCCACCTGCAGATCTGCCTCGAGCATCTCCTTGACCGTCTGGCCCAGGCGCAGGCCGCCGAGACGCTGGTAGTTGGGGAGTCCGTCCAGATAGAGGATGCGGTCGGTCAGTTTCTCGGCGTGACGCATCTCGTCGAACGATTCGTCGCGCGTGTGCTTCGCGAGCTTGGACCAGCCGCGGTCCTCCTGCATCTTCGAATGCAGGAAGTACTGGTTGATCGCGGTGAGCTCTGCTGTGAGCTGCTCGTTGAGCAACTCGATGACCTTCTTGTCGCCCTTCATGGCCACCTCCCGGGGGAACCATCGGGTTTCACCGCCGGGTAGGGGCTGGCTACACGGCGGTCTCGAGTTCGATGGTCTCATTCCGGACGCGAGCCTGCCGGATGATCGCAGAGATGTTGCGGACACAGTTGCCGCAGTCGGTGCCTGCACGGCACCGGGCGCTGACCTCACGGGTGCATCGTGCTCCCGCGGCCACCTCGGCCTCGATGTGGCTGTGAGTAAGAGCGTGGCAACTGCAGACGATCATCAGAGCCACCTTTCCTGGACCGAGGGCACTTCTTAGGTTGCCCAAACCTTACCTCTGGTTAGGCAAGCCTAGCTTGTGAAGCTCGTCACCGGAAGAGGTGATGACCCGGTAATTTCTCCGGTCTCGGCCCAGGACGTGGTGTCAGTGCTGCTGCTGTTGCAGCTGTTGCGAGACGACCTGGTTGATACGGTGCAAACCCGACGTCGACAATCCCGGGATCTGGTTCTCGATCGTCCGCACGAGCGACGAATCCGTGATGACCTTCTCACTGGACTGGATGAGCACGGTGCCCTTGCCGGTGAAATCGAACTGACGTTCCTCACCGGACTGCACACCGAAACGCCGCGCCCCCGCCGCCACGAACCCGGTGATCCACGATTCGTCGTAGTGGTGGCTGGGGGAGGGGCAGTCGGCCCAGCCGACGAGGGCCTCCGGGTCGACGCGCAGCGGCGGCTCCGCGAACATCACCGGGCCGTTCGACGACGCGAGGAACCGCCCCGTCCCGATGAGGGTGAGAAAGCCCGGCACGATCGACTGGTTGAGCGACAGCCCCGGTTCGAAGGCCAGCAGGTTCGCCTGCCGGATGGTGAGGTTGCCGTCGTCGAGGTCGTACGAGTTGATGTCGTACCCGCGGTCGCCGAGGATCAGCTTCCCGTAACCCTCCGCCACGACGTAGTCGCCCAGATAGAGCGGAGCGGAGAACTGCTGCGCCACCATGTGCAGCAGGTGTCCCTGCAGGCCGTGGGTCAGGGGATTGAACTGCACCTGACCGTAATAGGCGATCATCGCGCCCTTCGACAGGAACCACGGCGTCTGCAGATCGATGCAGTAGGCGTAGGAATTGCCGGGCACGTTGTCGCTGCCGGCGAAACTCGACGGATTCAGAACGGTGCTCACAGCTTCTCCTCCGATGCCTGCACGTAGACGATGCCCTGACCGGTGCACTCGAGCTGCATGCCCTCCCCACCGGTCCGGCCCAGATTGCGCCAGCTCATCGCCGACTTCAGTTCGGTGCGCACCGGCCCGTACGAGCCGACGAACGCCTGTGGGTCCACCACCACCGGCGCCGGCCCGCCGACCTGCAGCTCGATCACACCACCGTGCGCGAGCAACACCGCCGTGCCGTGCCCGGTCAGCTGCGTGGTGAACATGCCCGTGCCGGTCAGCGCGCCCGTCGCGGCGCCGCGCAGGGCGCCGAACAGGCCGCCGCCCCCGCCTCCACCGGACGCCGCGGCCACCGACACCACCGTGGACTGCAGTCCCGTGGTGTGGGCGAGCAGACGGGAGGCCTCGACCCGCAGCTCGCCACCGGCCGACATGTCGACGACGTGCGTCTCGAGCCCGCGGAAGCCGTAGTGCACGACCCCGTCGCCCTCGGCGAGCATCGTGGCCTCGTGCTCGCCCTGCAGCATGCGGCCGGCCATGCCCACGACCCCACCGAGACCGGGCGCGCCGCCGACCCCACCGGGCATGCCGTGCGGCGAGAACCGGACGTTGCCGGTGTAGAACAGCATCGCGCCGCGTCGCGCGACGATCGGGCCGGTCTGCCGCAGATCCGCCCGGACGACCTTGCCGTTGATCTTCGTGAACGTCATCGTGCCCCTACCGTTCCGCCGGCTGGATCGACACCACGCCGACACCGTCCCACTTGAGCGAGAACGCCTCGCCGCTGCCCTGGCCGATGGCGGACCGCCACGACACGTCGGTGACGAACGACTGCGTGAGCTGACCCTTCGCACACACGAAGGCGTCGGGATCGACGACGAGCGGGTACTGCGGCGACACCTCGAGATGGATGAGCGGGCCCCCGGCCGACAGCAACGCGACCTGCCCGGTGCCCGTCACCGTGGTCGTGAACAGGCCCTGGCCGCTCATGCCGCCGCGCAGGCCCGCGAACGTCACGTTCGTGGTCAGGTTCCCGCTCAGCGCCAGCAGCTGTTCGGACTCGACCTGCAGGGTCTCGTTGTTCAGGTCCAGCACGGTCACGTCCTGCGCCTCGTGCGCGAGGTAGACGACGCCGTTGCCGCTGCACTCCATGAGCGACAGTCCCTCACCGGTCGCGCGTTGCCGGAGCCCGGCGAGCACCCCCTCGCCGCCACCGAAACCGGCGGACCTGAACTCGATCTGCCCCTCGTACGCCACCATCGACCCCGACAGTGCACGCACGGAGGAGTTGCTCAGGTGCGCCTCGATCACCCTCTTGGTCTTCACGACTAGTCGCATGGCGGAACACGATAGCCGGAAACGACTTCGGTGGAGTAGCCCCGGGTCACAGGGGCCACTCCACCGAAGAACCGTGAAGACCTACAGTCCCAGATCCTTGGCGATGATCGTCTTCATGACCTCGTTGGTGCCGCCGTAGATGCGGGTCACGCGGGTGTCGGCGTAGAGGCGGGCGATGGGGTATTCGGTGATGTAGCCGTAACCGCCGTGCAACTGGAGGCACTTGTCGATGATGCGACCGGCAGCCTCCGTCGCGAACAGCTTCGCGCGGGCGGCGTCGGGCACCGTCAGTTCGTCACGGTCGTTGAGTTCGATCGCGTTGTCGACCATGATCTGCATCGCCTGCAGTTCCGTCGAGCACTCGGCGAGCACGAACTTGGTGTTCTGGAACGACGCGACCGGCTTACCGAAGACCTTGCGCTCCTTGGTGTACGCGATGGCGTGCTGGATCGCGGCGGCGGCCGTCGCGGCGGCACCGAAGGCAATGGTGAGGCGTTCCTGCGCGAGGTTCTGCGTCAGGTACGAGAACGCCTCGCCCTCCTTGCCGAGCAGATCGGAGACGGGCACCTTCACGTCGTCGAACGCCAGCTCGGCGGTGTCCGACGTCTTGAGGCCGATCTTGTTCAGCTTGCGCCCGACCGAGAAGCCCTCGCTCTGGGTGTCCACCACCAGGATCGACAGGCCGCCGCGACGGTCCTCCGGGTTGTAGGGGGAGGTCCGGCACACCACGAGGATGCGGTCGGCGAGCGCACCACCGGTGATGAAGGTCTTGGCGCCGTTGAGGACGTAGTGGCTGCCGTCCTCCGACAGCTTCGCGGTGGTCGCGATGTTCGCGAGGTCCGAACCGGTGCCCGGCTCGGTCATGGCGATCGCGAACATCAGCTCGCCCGAGGCGAATCCGGGGAGCCAGCGCTGCTTCTGCTCCTCGGTGGCGTTCTGCATGATGTACGGCAGGATCAGATTCGAGTGCACCGACGACGACCCGAACGACACGCCGGCCGCCGAGGCCTCCTCGGCGAGGATGACGTTGAACTTCAGCGACTTCTCGCCGCCGCCGCCGTACTCCTCGGGCACCTGGATGCCCAGCAGACCGAGTTCGCCCATGCGGTTGTAGAACTCGCGCGGGGGATGACCGGCCTCCTCCCACTCGTGGTAGACGGGGGCGACTTCCTTGGCGATGAAGTCGCGCACCGTCTGCCGGAACGCCTCGTGGTCCTCGTTGTACAGCGTGCGCTTCACGCGTCGTCCTTCCGGAGATGGATGTAGTTGTGGGAGATGACCTTACAGCGCGTACTCGCGCAGGAGGCCCTTGCTGATGATGGTCTTCTGGATCTCGCTGGTGCCCTCACCGATGAGCAGGAAGGGGGCCTCGCGCATGAGGCGCTCGATCTCGTACTCCTTGGAGTAGCCGTAGCCGCCGTGGATGCGGAAGGAAGCCTGGGTGACCTCGGAACAGTACTCGCTGGTGAGGTACTTCGCCATGCCGGCCGCGACGTCGTTGCGCTCACCCGAATCCTTCAGGCGCGCAGCATTGACCATCATCAGATGGGCGGCCTCGACCTTGGTGGCCATCTCGGCGAGGGAGAACGCGATCGCCTGGTGCTCGGCGATGGGCTTGCCGAAGGTGGTGCGCTGCTGCGCGTACCGGGCGGCGAGCTCGAAGGCGCGGATCGCAACACCGCAGGCACGGGCGGAGACGTTGACGCGGCCGACCTCGACACCGTCCATCATCTGGAAGAAGCCCTTGCCGGGGGTGCCGCCGAGGATCGAATCGGCCGAGGCCCTGTAGTCGTCGAAGACGAGCTCGGTGGTGTCGATGCCCTTGTAACCCATCTTGTCGATCTTGCCGGGGATGGTCAGGCCCGGCGCGACCTCACCGAAACCGGCCGGCTTCTCGATCAGGAAGGTGGTCAGGTTCTTGTGCGGCTTCTCGGCACCTTCCTCGGTGCGCACCAGCGCGGCGACCAGGGTGGAGGAGCCACCGTTGGTCAGCCACATCTTCTGGCCGTTGATGGTGTAGTTGCCCTCGGCGTCGCGCTTGGCCTTGGTGCGGATCGCGGCGACGTCGGAACCGAGTTCGGGTTCGGACATCGAGAACGCCCCGCGGACCTCGCCGGTGGCCATGCGCGGCAGGAAGTGCTGCTTCTGCGCCTCGGTGCCGTGCTGGCGGATCATGTACGCGACGATGAAATGGGTGTTGATGACACCGGAGACGCTCATCCAGCCGCGGGCCAGTTCCTCCACGCACAGCGCGTAGGTCAGCAGCGACTCGCCGAGCCCGCCGTACTCCTCGGGGATCATCAGCCCGAACAGACCCATCTCGCGCATCTGGTCGACGATGGCCTGCGGGTAGGTGTCCGAGTGCTCGAGTTCCTGCGCGTTGGGGATGATCTCCCGGTCGACGAAAGCGCGGACGGTGTCCAGGATCTCGGTCTGGAACTCGGTCAGGCCGAGGGTCTGGGCGAGGCGGGTCATGCGTGATCCTTCTGCGTGGTACGGATGGTGCCGGAGGCGGCCAGGGCGTCGATCTCCTCGTCGGTCAACCCGAGTCGTTCGGTGAGGACCTCGGCGGTGTCGTCGCCGTTGGCGGGCGCGGGGCGCACCTCGGGATAGCGGCCGTCGAACGACATGGGGGTGCTCGGCGCGTGGTAGGTGCCGATCCGCGGCTGCTCGAGCCGGGTGAACATCGGGTTGTCGGTCACCCGCGGGTCGGCGGCGAGTTCGGCGAAGGTGCGGTAGCGCTCGTGCAGGATCGAGGTGCCGGCCAGGGCCTTCTCGACCTCGTCGCCGCTGTGGCGGGCAAACCAGGCGCCGAACAGGCTGTCGAGCACGTGGCGGTGCTCGAAGCGGGCACCTTCGTCCTTGAAACTCACCCCGAGGGCGGATTCGAGGGCGGTCACCGCCTCGGTGGTGCCGGTCAGCTCGGTCAGGTCGCGGAAGTGCCGCGGAGTCAGCGCGACGATCATGAACCGGACGCCGTCACGGGTGGCGAAGTCCGCGCCGTAGGTGCCGTAGACACCGTTGCCGACCTTGGGACGTTCGGGGCGGCCGAGCTGCGCCTCGGCGATGTAGCCGAGATTGCCGACGGTGGCGAACGCGACGTCCTCGAGCGGCAGCACCACCTTGGTACCGGCGCCGGTGATCTCCCTGCGGTAGACCGCCGAGACCACCGACAGCGCCGCGTACAGCCCGCAGCTGACGTCCCAGGCGGGCAGCACGTGGTTGACCGGGGCGGAGATGTTCTCCGGGCCGGTGACCTGCGGGAACCCGGCGGCGGCGTTGACGGTGTAGTCCACCGCGCCGGTGCCGTCGGCGCGGCCGAGGACCTGCACGTGGATCAGGTCCGGGCGCACCGCGGCGAGCTCGTCGTAGTCCAGCCACGAACGGCCGGCGGCGTTGGTGACCAGCACCCCGGCGTCGATGATCAGATCGCGGATCAGCGCCTGCGCCCCGGGATCACGGAAGTCGGCGGCGAACGAACGCTTGCCCTTGTTCAGCCCGGCCCAGTAGATCGACTCGTTGTCGTCGGTGACCGGCCAGCGCCGGTAGTCGGCGGCCCCTCCGATCGGATCGACGCGCACGACGTCGGCGCCGAGCGCGGCCAGGGTCATTCCGCACAACGGGGCGGCCACGAAGCTCGACACCTCGACCACACGCACCCCGGCCAGGGGAGCAGTGGACGAGGGCAGCTCGTCGGTGGAAGCGGTGGAGTTCATGCTGTGCTCGCTGTCCTCGTCGCGGGTCTCGTGGGGGACACGGTCGTGTCCCGGTGGGGCCGAAGACATGTGTCCCGGCCCGGTGCACAGTCAGCATGCCCCGGGGGTGGCACCGGCAACAGCCACCGATCGGCTATCGCTCGGTTAGCGCAGACCAATGATCCGGGGACCAGCACGGACCTTCCGGAACCCGCTTGTGACGAATCATAGGTTTTGGTGATCGATTCGTTCGCAACCCGCTCTTTGCCTGTGGTGACCCGGCTCACGTTGAATACACGCCAACGCCAGGCGTGACGTTCTCCCGGCAGACGAAGTCCCACGGACGTTCGTACGCCGGTCATCCATCCGAGTTCTGAAGGGACTCCCAGTGACCACAGGCGAAATCGTGCGCGGCACATCCGGTGCCGCCGACGGCCCGTCCGAACCCGAGAAGGTCTCGACACCCCTGGTGACCCCGGGCCGTGCATGGGGAATGACGGGGCTCGTCATCTTCCTGTACGTCGTGAACTACGCCGACAAGGCGGTGCTCGGCATCATCGCCCAGCCCCTGGCGCGTGACCTCGGACTGAACTCCTCGCAGATCGGTCTGGTCGGTTCGCTCTTCTTCGTCACGTTCACCGTCGGCGGCTTCCTCGCCGGCCCGCTGAACAAGTACCTCACCCTGCGCTGGGCGCTGCTCGCCCTCGGTCTGGTCTGGTCGGTCGTGATGCTGCCGCTCGTGGTGAGCGCGTCGTTCGCGGTGCTGGTCGTGTGCCGCATGCTCCTCGGTTTCGCCGAGGGCCCCAGCTCGGCGCTCATGCACACCGCCACCTATTCGTGGCACCCGCCGGCCAAGCGCGGCCTGCCGGGCGCCTTCCTCACCGGTTCCGCCTCGGTCGCCAAGATCCTGCTCGCGCCCGTCCTGACCTTCATCACCGTCAACTACGGCTGGAAGATGGCGTTGATCGCGCTGTCGGTGCTCGGCGCCGTCTGGGTCCTGTGCTGGCTGACGGGCTGGAAGGAAGGCCCCTTCACCGCCAAGACGGCCAAGACCGCCAAGGCCGTCGAGAACGCCGACACCGCCTCGACCGAACCGTCGGTTCCGTGGCACAAGATCCTGCTGACCCGCACCTTCATCAGCTGCGCCGCCCTGATCATGGTCGTCTACGCTCTGTCGACCGTGGTGCTGACCTGGCTGCCGTCCTACTTCGAGGTCGGTCTCGGCTACAGCGCCATGCAGGCCGGTTCGATGTTCGCCCTGCCGTCCATCGTGGGCCTGTGCCTGATGATCTTCTCCGGCACCGTCACCGACCGGCTGCTCGGCAAGGGCTACCGCTCGCGGGTCGTGCGCATCATCGTCCCGTCCGTCGGTGTCCTCCTGTGCGGCGCCATCCTGGTGTTCCTGCCCTCGATCAGCACCCCGGCGCTCGCCGTCGCGGTCGTCTCCTTCGGCTACGGCATCGGCTCCATCGCGTTCCCGCTGATCAACGCGGCGATCTCGGAGCTGTGCCCGCCGCAGCAGACCGCCGGCACGATGGGTGTCTTCCTCGCCCTCATGGCCGTCGGCGGCCTCGTCGCCCCCTACGCGACCGGTGTGCTCGTCGACAACGCCGCCACGCCCGCCGAGGGCTACGCGGCAGCGTTCCAGGCCATCGGCATCGTCGGTGCGATCGCCGCGGTGGCGGTGCTGGTCTTCGCCAACCCCGAACGCGATCGCAAGCTGATCCGGGGCATCGCCTGACGAACGGCATAGCTTCCACCTAACGGAGGCTTCCGCCGAAAGACTTTCCCCTACCGGCCGGGTGCATGGTCTCCTCGAATGTGAGGGCCGCCACCCGGCCGGTCGTCGTTTACCCACCATGGTTGCCCGGCAACCGTGTCCGCAACAGCAAAGGACCGATTCGCATGCGCGATGCCGTGATCGTCGACGCCGTCCGTACCCCCATCGGACGTCGCGGTGGTGCACTGTCCGAAATCCACCCCGTCAACCTGTCCGCCCACGTGCTGACCGCGCTGGCCGAGCGGACCGGCCTCGATCCCGCCACGATCGACGACGTCCAGTGGGGTTGCGTCAGCCAGGTCGGCGACCAGGCCGGAATCGTCTCGCGCAGCGCCGTCTTCGCGGCCGGATGGCCCGTCACCGTGCCCGCCACCACCATCAACCGGGCGTGCGGGTCGGCCCAGCAGGCCGTGTCCTTCGCCGCCGCCACCGTCGTCTCCGGCCAGAACGACGTCGTGGTCGCCGGTGGTGTCGAGTCCATGAGCCGCGTGCCGATGGGCAGCGCCAGCAAGGACGGCCAGCACTTCCCGCAGAACGTCCTCGACCGCTTCGAGGTCGGCGGCTTCAGCCAGGGCATCGGCGCCGAGATGATCGCCGAGAAGTGGGGCTTCTCCCGCACGCAACTCGACGAGTACTCGCTGCGCTCGCACGAACTGTCCGCGGCCGCCACCGACGCCGGGGCCTTCACCGGCCAGATCGTCCCGGTCGGCGATTTCGCCACGGACGAGGGCATCCGCCGCGGCGGCACCCTCGAGTCGCTCGGCAAGCTCAAGACGGTCTTCAAGGAGGACGGCGTGATCCACGCCGGCAACTCCTCGCAGATTTCCGACGGCGCCGGCGCCCTGCTCATCACCACCAGCGAATACGCTGCGGCGCAGGGCTGGACCCCGCTCGCGCGCATCCACACCGCCGTCGTCGCCGCCGACGACCCGGTCGTCATGCTCACCGGCCCGATCCCCGCCACCGGGAAGGCGCTGAAGCGTTCCGGCCTGTCCATCGACGACATCGGTGCCTTCGAGATCAACGAGGCCTTCGCCCCGGTGCCGCTGGCCTGGCTCGCCGAGACCGGCGCCAAGCCCGACCGTCTCAACCCGCTCGGCGGCGCCATCGGCGTCGGCCACCCGCTCGGTGGGTCCGGCGCGATCCTCATGACCCGCCTCGTGCACCACATGCGCGACAACGGCATCCGCTACGGCCTGCAGTCGATGTGCGAGGCCGGCGGCATGGCCAACGCCACCATTCTCGAACTCCTCTGATCCCGAACCTTTCTCGACTCCCGCTTCGACACGTAAGGAACACAGCATGGAACTCAAGGGTCTGTCCGTCGCCGTCACCGGTGGCGCCTCCGGTCTCGGTCTCGCCACGGCACGTCGCGTCCTCGCCGCCGGCGGCAACGTCACCCTCATCGACCTGCCGAGCTCGAACGGCGACGAGGTCGCCGAGGAACTCGGCGACGGCGCGGTGTTCGCTCCCGGCGACGTGACCGATCCCGAGCAGTTCGCCGCGGCCCTCGACGTCGCGCACGAGCGCGGCGGCCTGCGTGGTGTCGTCCACTGCGCCGGCGCCGGCCGCAAGATGCGCGTCCTCGACAAGGAGGGCAAGGCAGGTTCGCTCGAGGACTTCGAGTTCGTCATCCGCCTCAACCTCATCGGCTCCTTCAACGCCCTGCGCCTCGGCGCCGAGCGCATGGCCGAGCTCGACCTCATCGACGACGAGCGTGGCGCCATCGTCATGACGGCCTCCGTCGCCGCCTTCGAGGGCCAGATCGGCCAGATCAACTACTCGGCGTCCAAGGCCGGCATCGTCGGCATGACGATCGTCGCGGCACGCGACCTCGCCAGCAAGGGCATCCGCGTCAACACCATCGCCCCCGGCATCATGGACACCCCGCTGCTCGCCCGCCTGCGCGAGGACGTCCGCAAGTCGCTCGAGGCCACGGTGCCCAACCCGTCGCGCCTGGGCCGCCCCGACGAGTTCGGCCGGTTGGCCACGAACATCCTCGAGAACGGTTACATCAACGGCGAGACGATCCGTCTCGACGGTGCCATCCGCATGGCACCGCGCTGATGCGGGAGCAGACGATGAATTCCCGTCCGGACTGGGTGAATCGGACGCTGTCCTATCCGGCGACGTCGATGGCGGTGTGGACGCCGAGCCTTGCCGCCGTCTACGGCGACCGGCCCGCCGTCATCGACGGCGACCGGGTCCTGAGCTTCCGTGAACTCGACGAGCGTTCGGCGCAGTTCGCCGGTGCACTCCGCGAATCGGGTGTGCGCGAACGCGACGTGGTGCTGCTGCATCTCGGCAACTGTGTCGACTTCCACATCGCCTACTACGGTGCGCTGCGCGTGGGCGCCGCGGTCACCCTCGTCAACCCGCTGCAGCCCGAACCGGGCCTGCGCCGGCAGATCGAGGAGACCGCGGCGGTCGCGGCGGTGACACAGCCCGAGCAGTTCGGCACCCTGGCGAGCGCCGCGGCCGGTACGACCGTCGGCCTGATCGCCGTCGTCTCGGACACCCCGGTCGAGGCGTCCGCCCCGGGTGTCGTGCGGTTCGCCGACCTGCTCGACGGCCGGCCCACCGCCTTCGAACCGGCCGCGGTGTCCGGCGACGACGTCGCACACATCGCGTACACCGGTGGCACCACCGGTATCTCGAAGGGCGTGCGGGTCCTGCACCGCAACGTCATCGGCAACGTCACGCAGATGTGCGCGTGGCGCGCCGGGCACCAGCTCGTCGCCGACGAGGACGGCCTGGTGTCGCTCGAAAAGATCGACGATCTCGATATCGCCGGTGTGGTCCCGGGGCAGGGGTCGACGATCGTCGTGTCCCCGTTGTTCCACGCGCACGCACTGATCAACACCTCGTTCCTGCTCGCGTGCGGCCTGACCCAGGTCCTCGCCGGCCGGTTCGATCCGGCGCGGATGCTCGTGCTGATCGAGCAGTACGAGGCCAGCTACATCACGGGCAGCCCCGCGATGTGGCACGCGCTGGCCACCCACCCCGACGTCGAGACGCGCGACCTGAGCACCGTGCGGGTCGTCTCCTCGGGTGCGGCCCCGATCGACCACGTGACCCTCGAGAACCTGCAGCGGGCGTTCCCCAACGCCCGGGTCGCCGAGGGCTACGGGCTGACGGAGGGCACCTGCGTCGTCACGGCCATGCCGCTCGTCGTCGACTCCGACTACCGGCTCGGCAGCGTCGGCCTGCCGGTGTTCGACACCGAGATCGAGATCCGTTCGCAGACCGACCCGTCCGTCGTCCTCGGCGCCGGTGAGCGCGGCGAGATCTGGATCAAGGGACCCCAGGTCACCGACGGCTACCTCGGCCACCCCGAGATCACGGCGGAGCAGTACGTCGACGGCTGGCTCGCCACCGGCGACATCGCCTACCGCGACGCCGACGGTTTCGTCTACATCGCCGACCGCGCCAAGGACATGCTGATCTACAAGGGCTACAACGTGTATCCGCGTGAGCTCGAGGAGATCCTGGTGACCCATCCGCAGGTGTCCACCGCCGCGGTCGTCGGCCGGGACGCCGGCGCGGTCGGGCAGGAGCCGGTCGCGTTCGTGGTCCCCGTCGAGGGCTCGGACCCGGACGAGGACGAGCTGAAGTCCTATGTGGCCGAACGCGTCCTGCCGTACAAGAAGATCCGTGAGGTGGTGCTGGTCGACGCCCTGCCGACCTCCGCCGCGGGCAAGATCCTCAAGACCGATCTGCGATCGCGTCTGACGGTTTCCTGACCCACACGCGAAGAGGCCACCGGCACGTCAGTGCCGGTGGCCTCTTCGTCTGTGCGGGAAACCGATCCGGGACAGGAATGCGGCTCCGGGACGCTCGGTCCCGGAGCCGCACCCGAGGGTCAGGAGTTCTTCTTCTGTTCCTGCTTGACGAGTCCGCCGCCGATGATCAGGCGCTGGATCTCGCTGGTGCCCTCGTACAGGCGCAGCAGACGCACATCGCGGTAGATCCGCTCCACGGCGACTTCGCGCATGTACCCGGTGCCGCCGTGGATCTGCACGGCCAGATCGGCGACCTTGCCGACCATCTCGGTGCAGAACAGCTTCGCCACCGACGGGGCGATACGGCGGTCGGTCTCCTCCACCCAGGCGCGGGCGGCATCGCGCACGAGGGCGCGGCCGGCCATGACCCCGGTCTGCTGGTCGGCGATCATCGCCTGCACCAGCTGGAAGTTGCCGATCGGGGTGCCGCCCTGGGTGGCGGTCGCGGCGTAGGCGACGGATTCGTCGAGGGCGCGCTGCGCCTGCCCGACCGACAGCGCGGCGATGTGCACGCGGCCACGGGCGAGGGAGACCATCGCGGCCTTGTAGCCGACGTCCTCGCTGCCACCGATCAGGGCGGAGTTCGGCACGCGCACGTCGTTGAAGTGCACGTCGGCGGTCCAGGCGCCCTCCTGACCCATCTTGGCGTCCTTGTTGCCCACCGAGACACCGGGGGTGTCGGCGGGGACGAGGAAGACCGCGATGCCGGGGCCGTTCTCGTCGGCCGGGCGGGTGCGGGCGAACACCACGAACAGGTTCGCCAACGGGGCATTGGTGATGAATCGCTTCTCGCCGGTGATCACCCAGTCGTCACCGTCGCGCACGGCTTTGGTGCGCAGACCGGCCGGGTTGGAGCCGGCGCCGGGTTCGGTCAGGGCGAAGGAGGCGACGACCTCGCCGGAGGCGATGCCCTCGAGCCACTGTGCCTTCTGCTCGTCGGTGCCGAAGTTGACGAGCACCTGCCCGGCGATGCCGTTGTTGGTGCCGAACATCGAGCGCAGCGACAAGGTGGTGTAGCCGAGCTCCATTGCGAGTTCGGCGTCCTGCATCAGGTTCAGGCCGAGCCCGCCCCATTGCTGCGGGATGGCGTATCCGAACAGGCCCATCTCCTTGGCGGCAGCGCGGATGTCCTCGGGGATCGCATTCGTCTCGGCGATCTCCTGCTCTCGGGGAACGACCACGTTGCGCACGAACGCGCGGGTCTGGGCGAGGATCTCGCGGAAGTCGTCTTCGTCGACCTCGGGGGCGGGGATGGAGAGTGTCATGTCTACAACCTTCGTGCGGCCGCCGGAAGGTGTCCAATACGAATGGCGCCATTCCCGTATAGGCATTGTCGATGGATCGAGGCCGTTCAACGAGCCGGATCGCCGTTATATTCGGAGCATCGACTTGTCTGGGGGCCGTCCCGAGCCCCGCGAAAGGAATCGTAGATGTCTCTGCTGGAGAATCGCACTGCCGTCATCACCGGAGCCGCACAGGGCATCGGGTTCGCCATCGCACAACAGTTCGTCGATGCCGGTGCACGCGTGGTGATCGGCGACCTCGACCTCGACGCCGCCACCGCCGCCGCGGAGAAGCTCGGCGGCCGCGACGTGGCACGGGCCGTGCGGGCGAACGTCGTCGAGGCATCCGACTGGGACACCCTCCTCGCCGAGGCGGTCGACGGCTTCGGCTCGCTCGACATCGTCGTCAACAACGCCGGCATCACCCGCGACGCCACCATGCGCACGATGACCGAGGAGGACTTCGACCTGGTCATCGCCGTGCACCTGAAGGGCACCTGGCACGGCACCCGCAAGGCCGCCGCGATCATGCGTGAGGCCAAGCGCGGCGCGATCGTCAACATCTCCTCGCTGTCCGGCAAGGTCGGCATGGTCGGCCAGACCAACTACTCGGCCGCCAAGGCCGGCATCGTCGGCCTGACCAAGGCCGCCGCCAAGGAGATGGCCCACCACGGAGTGCGCGTCAACGCCATCCAGCCCGGCCTGATCCGCTCGGCGATGACCGAGGCGATGCCGCAGAAGGCCTGGGACCAGAAGATGAGCGAAATCCCCATGGGCCGTCCCGGCGAGGTCGACGAAGTCGCTTCCGTCGCACTGTTCCTCGCCTCCGACATGTCCTCCTACATGACCGGAACGGTCCTCGAGGTCACCGGCGGCCGCTTCATGTGACGGACCCTCCGTCACCCCCCTCCTCCCCGAAAGGTCTTCAGGTCATCATGCGCGAAGTCGTCATCTGCGAGCCGGTCCGTACTCCGATCGGCCGTTACGGCGGAATGTTCAAGTCCCTCACCGCAGTCGATCTCGGTGTCGCGGCTCTCAAGGGCCTGCTCGAGCGTACCGGCGTTGCGCCCGAAGAGGTTCAGGACGTCATCCTCGGTCACTGCAACGGCAACAGCGAGGCTCCCGCCATCGGCCGTGTCGTCGCCCTCGACGCCGGTCTGCCGATCACGGTGCCCGGCATGCACATCGACCGCCGCTGCGGTTCGGGCCTGCAGGCCGTCATCCAGGCTGCCTTCCAGGTCGGTAACGGCGACCACGATCTCGTCGTCGCCGGTGGCGCCGAGTCGATGAGCAACGCGGCGTTCTACTCCGTCGACATCCGCTGGGGCGGCGCCCGCACCGGCGTGAAGATGCACGACGGCCTGGTCCGTGCCCGCGAGACCGCCGGCGGCCGTTTCTACCCGGTGCCCGGTGGCATGATCGAGACCGCGGAGAACCTGCGCCGCGAGTACTCGATCTCCCGCGAGGAGCAGGACGAGCTGGCCCTCAACTCGCACCTGCGTGCCGTCGAGGCCCAGAAGAACGGCATCCTCGCCGAGGAGATCATCCCGGTGACCGTCAGCAGCCGCAAGGGCGACGAGGTCATCGACACCGACGAGCACCCGCGTCCCGACATCAGCCTCGAGTCGCTCTCCAAGCTGAAGCCGATCATGGGCAAGCAGGACCCGGAGGCCACCGTCACCGCCGGTAACGCCAGCGGCCAGAACGACGCCGCCTCCATGGCCTTCGTGACCACCCCGGAGAAGGCCGCCGAGCTGGGCCTGACCCCGCTGGTGCGGATCGTGTCCTGGGGTGTCGCCGGTGTCGCGCCCAAGATCATGGGCATCGGCCCCGTGCCCGCCACCGAGGTCGCTCTCGCCAAGGCCGGCATCACCCTCGCCGACGTCGACCTCATCGAGCTCAACGAGGCGTTCGCCGCGCAGGCCCTCGCTGTGACCCGCGAGTGGAAGTTCGGCAAGACCGACTTCGACCGCACCAACGTCCACGGCTCCGGCATCTCGCTCGGCCACCCGGTCGGCGCGACCGGCGGCCGCATGCTCGCCACCCTCGCCCGCGAGCTGCACCGCCGCGAGGCCCGCTACGGCCTCGAGACCATGTGCATCGGCGGCGGCCAGGGCCTGGCCGCGATCTTCGAGCGCGTCTCGTAACCAGCCGGCTGCCGGTTCGGGGAGGTTGTGTCCGAAATTTTCGAAATTTCAGGACACACCCTCCCCGAACTCTTTTCAGACCGGGGTTCCGGCCGACGCCAGGGCACGTCGTACCCGTTCGACGAACACCTCGGGCCTGCGGTACAGCAGGTCGGCACCCACGTGTAGGACGGTCCACCCCAGTTCCGGCAGCACCGTGTACCGGTCGATGTCGCGGGTGCGCTGCGTGGGGTCGGTCCAGTGCTGCGCCCCGACGTACTCCACGAGCACCCGCCACTGCTTCCAGCCCATGTCGGCACGCGCCACGAACTCGTCACCGTCGAACACCTCGATCTGGGTCTCCGGTTGCGGCAGACCGGCCCGGATCAGGAGCAGGCGTGTGCGGGTCTCGGGTGGTGATGCGGCTCCGCCGTCGACGAGTGCGAGCACCCTCGGCACGGCACCGATACCGTGCGCGCCCTTGTTTCCCGCCGCGAGTTCCTCGATCTCGTGCACCTTCAGATCGGTTGCGTTGCAGAGCGCGTCGATCGTCTCGATCACCCGGTCGAGCGGCATGCGCCGGGCGAGATCGAAGGCCGTCTGCGCGGGTGTCGTGGCAGCCATGCCGTCCACCACGCACGTCTCGAGCCTCGTGGCCCGGCGCACCACGATCCCCGGTACCGGCCGGACGTGGTCGCCGCGGACGAGTTCTGCCGGTGCGTCCGGGTCGAGCCACCGGGTGCCGTGCACAGCGGCCGCCGAGACTCCCGCGAGGACACCTCGGCCTCGGGACCACAACCATGCCGCCTTCGCGCGCCGCAGGGGTGTCGCCGGTACGCCTCGCCGGATGTAGACGTCGCGGTGCAGGTGCACGAACTCGCGGGCGAGGCGGTGCCGCGAGACGTGTCCGGCGGCGAGGGCCTCCCGGCCCGAGAAGGGTTCGTCGAAGTCGATCACGCGCCGAGCTTGCACCACTCGCCGGCGTCCCGGTCGTCGCGCGACCAGGGGATTGTGGACAACCTGCCGTTATCCACAGGGCGCATACGAAAGTTCGGGGAGGTTGTGTCCGAAATTTTCGAAAATCTCGAACACAACCTCCCCCAACCTCATTCGGACAATCAGGCGTTCGACGTCGTCGCCGGGGGCGGTGAAGGTCTCGGCGACCGCCTCGTCGACGACGATCAGCGGGGCGCCCGGGGCGAGGGTGCGCCGCACCGCGTCGAGCACTTCGACGGGTTGCGGCATGTCGTGGATGCACTCGAACGCGAAAGCGGCGTCGTAGGTCGCCTCGGGCAGATCGGCGGCGTCGGACTCGATGACGGTGATCCGCTGCGCCACAGCGTCGTCCGACTCCACGTTGGTGCGGGCCAGTTCGACGGAGGCCAGGTCGACGTCCACCCCGTCGACGTGCCCGCCGGGGCAGGCGTGGGCGAGAGCGATCGTGGACCAGACTGCGCCGCAACCGATGTCGAGCAGTCGGGCGCCCGGCTTCCGCAGCACCGCGTCGAGTTCCGGGACCGACCGCAACGCGCCTTCGAGACGGTGCTCGAACCACGGCCGGTTCGCGTCGGCCTGCGATTCGCGCGCGTCGCGCCCGAGCCGCGACCACGAGACCCCGCCGCCGGTCCGGTAGGCCTCGAGCAGTTCCGGCAGATGCATCGCCGCACCGCACACCATCCGCGCCATCGGGGTGCTGTAGGCCAGGCTGTGCGGATCGGCGAGGACCGCGACGCCGACCGGGGACAGGGAGAAGCGACCGTCCTCGTCGACGCCGAGGATGCCCGTCACCGCCTGCTGCTCGAGCCATTCACGGGCGTACCGGGCATCGGTGCCGGTGCGCTCGGCGAGTTCGACGGGGCTGGCGGGGCCGTCCTCGGCGAGGCTGCGGTACCAGCCGAGCCGGTCGCCGAGATGGATGGCGAGGGCGTCCATCGCACCGAGGACGGCATCGAGGATGCGCTGAGCGAAGGCGTCCGGGGAGTCGGTGAGGGGAGGGGTGGTCGTCGAGGTGGACACGGGAGGTCACCTCCGGGTTCCGGAGCGGATGTCTACCCCCATGGTGACCCCGGATCGGGCCGGTTGCTACTCCGAGGAGCGCACGTAGTCGACGAACGCCCGGCCCACCTTCGACAACGCCGCCGGGTCGAAGACCAGGCCGTAGGACTGGGTGAAGGTCGGCTCGCACGGGCGCACCACCGCGACGTCCTGCGCCGCCTCCGCCAGCGACCGCTCGACGAACGACCCGCCGAGACCCGCGATGACCATCGGCAGACGTGCCTCGCGGTGGTCGGTGAGCACCGAGATGGGCCGCCGGATCCGGGCCTGCCGCATCGCGTGGTCGATGGAGTCGCTCACCGATCCCATCCCGCGGGGTACGAACACCATCGGCATGTCGGGCAGCTCGGTCAGGGGCAGCGGGCCGGGCGGCAGGTCGGTGCCCTGCGGGTAGGCCAGCCAGTACTCGGTGTGCCCGAGCTCGATGACCTCGAGGCCCACCCGGTCCTCGACCGGGAGGTGGGTGACGACGAACTCGCAGTGCCCGTCGCGGAGAACCGACGCGGTGGATTCCTCGTCGCGCAGGTCGCCGAGCCGCGCGGTGACCTTGGGATGCAACCGCCGGAAGTCCGTCACCAGATCGACGATCGGCCCCGTCGCGAGGGCGGGGAAGACCATCAGGTCCAGGCGGCCGGTCACTTCCCCGGTCGACACGGTGAGCAGCTCCTCGACGGCGTTCACATCACGCAGGATCTGACGGCTCGGACCGATGAGGGCCTTGCCCGCCGCGGTGAGCACCATGCCCCGTCCGATGCGGTGGAACAGCTGCACCCCGAGCTCGCGCTCGAGACTGCGCAGCGCCTGCGAGACGGTCGGCTGAGCTACACCGAGTTCGGCTGCGGCGCCGTTGATCCCGTCGTTCTCGACGACGGCGAGGAAGTATTCGACCTGCCGGAACTCCATGTCGTCACGCTTCCCAGGTGGTGGAGGTGGTGGTCGCCACGAACGCGGCGGCGGCGGGGGAGAGTTCACCGGGCCGCATCACCAGCCCGACGGGACGCCGGAAGGGCGGGTCCAGCGACCGCACGACCGCGCCGGGGATCTGCTTCTCGGCGACACGCCGCGGCACCACCGTGCCCGCGGTGCCGCGTTCGACGAACTGCCACAGCGCGGCCTGGTTGGAGCAGTCGACGACGACATTCTGCTCGCCGAGCAGTTCGCCGGTGCGGGCGGCGCTCGCGCGGGAACCGAGGTCGAGGACCAGGGGGAACTCGCGGACCTCGGCCCGGGTGATCGGTTCGGGCACGTCGGTGGCGAGGTCGGGGTGCAGGGCGAGCACCATCTCCTGGTCCAGCACGTGCTTGGTGATCATGCCGGCGTGCTCGACGGACAGGTCGGTGATGCCGATCTCCGCCTCCCCGCGGCGCAGGGCGGCGTGCACCCCGGCGGGTCCTTCGGCGTCGTTGACCCGCACGGTCAGGCTCGGGTACTGCTGCCGGAAGCGCTGGACGAACTCGATGATCGGGTGGATCGAGAAGGTCGCATAGGTGACGATCTCGACGCGGCCGGCCTGGAGGTCGCGCACCGCCGCGACCTTCTGCTTGGCTCGCTCGACGTCGGCGAGGATGCGGCGCGCGGCGACCTCGAGGGTGCGGCCGTCCTCGGTGAGGGTGAGGCGGCGCCCGCTGCGGTCGAACAGGGTCGTTCCGAGGCGACGCTCGAGCGTACGGATCGCCTGCGACAAGGATGGTTGCGAAATATAGAGAGCCTGAGCGGCTTTCGTGATCCCGCCGTGGTCGACGACGGCCACGAAATAGGTCACCAGGTGCAGGTCCACCCCGCCATCGTATGGGACGGGCCACAACGGCCCGCACGCAACCGTCCCGGATCGGCCCTCGGGGAGCGATCCGGGACGGTTCTCGGGGACCTAGGCGCCGGTCCAGACCGGGGCGCGTTTCTCGGCGAACGCCTGGGCCCCCTCCTTGGCGTCGGACGAGGCGAAGACCGGCTCGATGAACTTGCGCTGGGCGACGAAGGCGTCGGGATCGGTGTAGTTCGCGGCCATCGACAGGACCTGCTTGGTGGCCTTCACGGCCAGCGGCCCGTTCTCGGCGACCCGCGCGGCGAGTTCCTTCGCGACGGTCAGTGCCTCACCGGGCTCGGCAAGCCGGTTGACCAGGCCGTACGCGTGGGCGCGCTCGGCGGTGAGCGGATCGCCGGTGATGGCCATCTCCATCGCGAGCGGGTACGGCAGGATCTTCGGCAGGCGCAGCAGACCTCCGGCCGCGGCGGCGAGGCCGCGCTTGACCTCGGGGATGCCGAACTTCGCCTCGCGGGAGGCGACGATCAGGTCGGCGGACAGCGCCAGCTCGCACCCACCGGCCAGCGCCCAGCCCTCGACCGCGGCGATGAGTGGCTTGGTGGGCGGGGCCTCGGTGATGCCACCGAAGCCGCGGCCGGGGATCGACGGGCGCTCACCGCGGGCGAACGCCTTGAGGTCCATGCCGGCGCAGAAGGTGCCACCGGCGCCGGTGAGGATACCGATGGTGAGGTCGGGGCGTGCCTCGAACTCGTCGATGGCGGCGGCGAGCGCCTCGGAGACCTCGAGGTTCACGGCATTCTTGGCCTCGGGGCGGTTGAGGGTGAAAACGGCGACGCCGTCGGCGAATTCGGTGAGGACAACGCTCATGTCAGTGTTCTTTCTTCGTAGCGGTGGAGGAGAGGGTCCAGCGGGCAGGAGTGCCGTCGTCGGAACGGACGTCGCCCCGGTCGGAGAGGACGATCAGGTGCGCCTGGGTCTCGCGCACCGCGAGGCGTTTCAGACGTGGGGTCATCGCGTCGACGGGGCGAGACCACGTCACGTTCCGGGTGAGCTCCCAGGCCGTCGACTCCGGTCGCGCCGCCACGGCGTCGCGGATCTCGGTGAGCCGGTCCTCGTGGTGCTCCATCAACTGGCGGGCCCGTTCGACGACCCCGCGGAAGCGGTACTCGTGCGCGGGGAGCACCTCGCAGTCCGGCAGCGCCGTGGTGGCGTGCAGCGACAGCAGGTAACGGTGCAGCGGGTCGGGCAGCTCACCCGGCCCGGACGAGATGTTGGGGCTGATGCGCGGCAGCATGTGGTCGCCGCTGAACAGCAGGTCGCGGTCGCGGTCGACGAACGCGAGGTGGCCCGGGGTGTGGCCGGGGGTCCACACCGCCTCGACGTTCCATCCGGGCAGGTCGAGCCGGTCACCGTGGGCCAGGACGATATCGGCGCTCTCCCCGGGCGGGAACCGCACGAGCTGGAGCCGCTCGGCCTCGACGACCTCCGGGGGCGCACCCAAGCCGGTCAGGTCGACGCGCCAGGCCTCCTTCTCGGCGGCGGTGTCCACGGGGGTGAAGTGCCCCAGGGCGGTGGCGTCGGCGGCGTGCATCGCGATGGTCGCGCCGGTCGTCTCCCGCAGCCGCGGTGCGAGACCGAAGTGGTCGGGGTGCAGGTGGGTGATCGCCGCGTAGCGCACCTCGGTGATGTGGTGACCGGTCGCGGCGACACCGCGTACCAGCGCGTCCCAGGACTCCTCGGTGTCCATGCCGAGGTCGATGAGGGCGAGACCGTCGTCGAGGGCGAGCGCGTAGGAGAGCACGTAGCGCAACGGATTCCGCGGCATCGGCACCGGGATCGACCACAGTCCCGGCCGGACCTCCTCGACGGGTGGCAGCACCTTCGCCGCCCATGCCTCGCGCTGGACGACGCCGACGTCCTCGGTGACGATCACGAGGTGCTCCCCTCCGGGGCGGGAGCGAACTCGTTGCGCAACGTGCGCTTGAGGATCTTGCCGCTGGCGTTGCGGGGCAGCTCGTCGAGGAAGTGGATGCGCTGCGGCTTCTTGTAGGAGGCGAGCCGCTCGACAGTGAACTGCACGAGTTCGTCCTCGCTCGGGCGCTCGGCGCCCGGCGCGATCCGCACGGCGGCGACGACGGCTTCGCCCCACCGGTCGTCGGGCACCCCGACGACGGCGACCTCCGCGATGGCCGGGTGCTCGGCCAGCACCGACTCCACCTCGATGGGGTAGACGTTCTCGCCGCCGGAGATGATCATGTCCTTCACCCGGTCGGTGACGAACAGATAGCCGTCCTCGTCGATGTGCCCGGCGTCGCCGGTGCGCAGGAAACCGTCGGCGGTGAACAGCGCCGCGTTCTCGGCGTCGCGCCGCCAGTATCCGGGGGTGTTGTTGCGGGAGCGGCACACGATCTCGCCGGTCTGCCCGGCGGGCAGCGGCTCACCGGTGGCGAGATCGCGGATCTGCACGTCGACGCCGGGCAGCGGGGTGCCGGCCGACCGCAGCAGATACGAGCGTGCGCCGTGCGGGTCGTGGTCGTCGGCGCGCAGGGCGGTGAGCGCCCCCATCGTCTCGGTCATGCCGTAGCGCTGCACGAACCGGCAGCCGAGGGTGTCCATCGCGCGGGCCAGCTGCGCGGGGGTGATGGGGGAGGCGCCGTAGGCGACGAGTCGCAGCGACGACAGGTCGTACTCGGCGAGATCGGGCATCTCGACGAGCATCCCGATCACCGACGGCACCAGGAAGGCGTGGGTGATGCGGTGCTCGGCGATCGCTTCGGCGACGAGATTCGGGCGCATCTCGCCGAGCAGCACCAGGTGCAGACCCGCCGAGAGGGTCGTGCTCATCCAGCCGGTACCGGCGATGTGGAACAGCGGCAGGGCGTCGAGGGCGACGGAGTCGTCGGTGAACTCGTACAACGCGAAGTTCTGAGGCTCGTTGAACAGGTTGTGGTGGGTGGCCACGACGCCCTTCGGGCGGCCCGTCGTGCCGGAGGTGTACAGCTGCAGCAGCTCGGTCGCGGGATCGTCGCCGAAACCGGGATCCACCCCGTCGCCGGAGGCGACGAAGTCGTCCCACGACCGGGCATCGGGCACCGCGGCGGGGTCGCCGACCACCACGATCGGGATGCCGGGCCGGACCTTCGCGACGGCGCGGGCGGAGTCGGCGAACTCGGCCTCGACGATCAGCGCGTCGAGCTGGGCGTCGTCGGCGATGTCGGCGACCTCGGCGGGGTTCAGACGCCAGTTGAGCGGGGTGAACACGAGCCCGGCCTTCGCGCAGCCGACGAAGGACGCGGCGCCGGGCAGGCCCATGCGCAGCAGCGCACCGATCCGCTTCGACTCGACGGGCACGGTGGTGAGCGCCGAGGCGACGCGGTTGGTGAGGTCGTCGAACTGCGAGTAGGTGAGGGTCGTGTCGCCGGAGCTGACCGCAGCACGATCGGGGTGCTCCGCTGCCATCCGCCGGATGCGGTTGGGAAGGTGCAACTCGCTCACATCACGCTCCTGATCGCCGAGACAACGGGGACGTGCCGTCCACGCGTTTCAGTCGAACACGATCGTGACGTCGGCTACAAAGACCGGCAGCCGCACGAAACGTTAGGACAAACCTATGAGCGGAGTCCGGCCGTCACACGCGGTCCTGACGGCCGGGTCCCTCCACGACGTTGCGCAGCAACTCCGTGTCGGTGGGCAGACGGTCCGGGGTGAACGTCCACTGCCCGCCGGTCCACGGGTCGATCAGGTGGCCCTCGGCGTCGCCGGGCAGACACTCGGCCTCCTCGCGCAGCAACCGCACGATCGGATCGTCGTCCGCGCCCGCCTCACCGGCGAGGATCACTGAGATACTGCGGTTCGCAGGTGATTTCACCAACCGCAGCAGCTGGATCAGGTCTTCCTGGCCGTATCCGTGCGGCATGCTGCCGAGGACGACGAGAAGAGGTGCGGGCGAACCGGATTCCGATTCGATCTGCTGGGCCAGGGCGTCGAGGTCGGCGGCCTCGGCGAGTCCCCGCAGCCGCGCCGCGACGTGCTCGCTGTCGAGCACCGGTGGTCCCGCGAGCAGAGGAGCGGTGAGGCTCGTGAGCCCGGGCAGCGAACGCGCGGGATCGATCAGGTGCAGCAGCGTGCCGGGGCACGCGGCGAGCAGCCGCACGGTCAGCGCCGAGACGACGGGACCGAGCTCGGCCGGGTCGCCCTCGAGCCACAACGGCCGGATCAGCGGGGCGGGCAGGCACAGGGGGATGCGCAGCGCCCCGAGGTCGGGGGCCCACACCTCGCCGACGCGCACCCCGTCGCTCGGGGTTCCGGGCCGCGACCAGCTCGGCGACGACCATGACGCGAGGGCCGGCGGCAGGGTCGCGTCGACGGTGAGCAGTTCGGCGGTGAGCACCGCGCTGTCGTCCCGGTACCGCTCGTCCGCGGCGTCGACGAGTTCGCGATAGCGTTCCTCGGCCCGTTCGCGTCGTCGTTCGGCGGCCGGGCCGGTGCGGTCCGCGGGGTCGGCCACGGCGGCGGACAGTTCGTCGTCGAGCCGCTGCTGGGCGAACTCGTAGGTGGACGTGCACGCCGCCGCCGACCGGGCGGCGTCCTCGAAGATGCGCCACAGCAGTTCGAGCGGAGGAAGCCCGGGTTCCGCGGGAGCCTCGGCACCGTCGGTCGGGGTGCCGACCTCGGCACCGTCGACCGGGGTGCCGCCCTCGGCACCGTCGACCGGGGTGCCGCCCTCGGCACCGTCGACCTCTGCGCGGTCGACCTCTGCGCCGTCGACCTCGACACCGTGGGCGGTGAACATCCGCTCGAGCCCGCCGGTGTAACCCTGCCCGAGCGCGCGGATCTTCCACGCGTCGCCGCGACGGTAGATCTCCCAGCACAGCAACGCCGTCTCACCGTCGGTCGGTTCCACGTGAAACGTCGCCACGACGCCACCGGCCGCGTCGGCCAGCGTGGTCGTCACGGGTACCGAACGTCCGGCGCCGACCGCGCAGAGAACCCGGGCACCGGGCCGCACCGCGGCGGGGTCGACGAGCAGCGTGTCGCCCTCGAGCCGCACGCCCGGCGTGGCCGGCTGGTTGTAGAACACCGCGTCGGCGGGGGACGACACGTGCCACCGGTCGTCCACCACGAACGCGCACACGTCCAGCGGGACGCCGGCGGTCGCGGTGAACCGGACGGTACGAGTCGTCAGCGGGGCGTTGCGTCCCGCTGTGAAGTGTTCGCTCACGGGCGCCTACGAGACCAGGAACCGGCTCAGCTGCGGGGCCGCCTCGCCCGGGTGCTTCGCCTGCATCCCCTCGCCGATGGCCTGCAGCCTCCAGTCGCCGCCCTGCCGGAAGACCTTCGCCATGACCATGCCGGTGAACGGCATGCCGCCCTGCAGGGTGTAGCGGGCGAGTTCGATGTCGGTGGTGCCGTCCACGAGGCGGCAGAAGGCGTTCTGCACCTGCTCGAAGGTGTGGCCCTTGTAGGAGGTCACGATGAACATCACGGTGTTCACGTGCGCGGGCACGCGGGTGAGGTCGACGAGGATCACCTCGTCGTCGCCCTCACCGACACCGGTGAGGTTGTCGCCCTGATGCTGGATCGAGCCGTCCTTCGAACGCAGCTGCCCGTAGTAGACGACGTCGGCGATCTGGTTGTCGGCGAACATCACCGCCGAGGCGTCGAGGTCGATGTCGGCGGAACGGTTGCCGAACAGTCCGCGCTTCTGCACCGGATCCCAGCCGAGACCCATGGTCAGGTAGGTCAGGGCGACGCCACCGTCCTTGCGGAGCGTGACCTTCTGACCCTTGACCAGGCTCACCGGCCGGGCCTTCGTGAGGCTGACCTCGGCGGGTTGTGCCGGCTGTGCCTGCTGAACCGGCTGTGCGGGCTGAACCGGCTGCGCCGGAGGCGCAGACTGCACGGGAGGTGCCGTCTGCACCGGCGGCGCCGGGGGCGGTGTGGGAGCAGCCGGGGGCGGTGTGGGAGCAGCCGGAGCGGACGGCGCGGGAGCGTCGTCGACGCTGACGCCGTGGTCGGTCACCAGGTCCGCGAATCCGCCCGCGTAACCCTGGCCCACCGCCCGGACCTTCCATGCGCCCTGGCGCCGGTACAGCTCCAGCGCGATGACGACGGACTCGCTCGTCAGACCCTCGATCAGGTACTCGTACAGCACGGTGCCGGTGCCGTCGGCGACACGGGCGGTCGGCGGCGCGAACCGGCCGAAGCTGCTCGACGGGTCGTCGAGGGTGATCACCGCACGCACCTGGTCGATGTCGGCGGGCACCTGCGCGAGCGACACCGCGAGCGAGGCGGCCTGACCCGGGGCGCCCGGCACCAGCCGCACACCGGGGCCGGTGGGCTGGTTGAAGAACACGAAGTCGGCGTCCGATCGCACCTTGCCGTCCGCCTTGACCAGCAGCGCGGACAGGTCCGCCGGGGTGGTCAACTCGAGCGAGACGACCACGTCGGACGCGGTCAACGGTCCGTTCTGACCCTTGGAGAGCGAAGTCGGCAAGATGTGTCCTCACTGTGTCGGTGACCGGGCGGGCGGTCGGCTGGCATCCCTACTCTACGAAGCCGCGGAGAACCGAGCGGACCGGGCGAACCAGGTGAGGATCTCCTCGCCCGCCGCGATGCCCGCGGCCTCGGTGACCGACACCGTCGGATGCTGCCAGTCCAGCAGTTCGAGTTCGCCGTGGCGCGGGCGGATCGCGGCGTCGGCGGCCTTGAGCATCTCGGCGTCGAGGGCACCGTCGCCGGCGGCGAGGACCGGGGCGTCGTCCGTGAGGAGCCCGGCCTCCCGGAGCCGGCTCCGCACCTCCGCGACCGCGCGGCTCTTGCACACGCCGTCCGGCATCGTGTAGATCTTCCGGCCTTGCTGCGAGGCGTTCCAGCCGCGCGAGGCGCACCAGTCCTGCCAGTCCGCGAGGAAGCCGGAGGGCTGCGCGGCGACGTCGACGACGAGATAGCAGAACAGGTCGTCGGCGATCCTGAACTTCGACACCCACTCCTCGGAGATCCGGCGGCGCAGTTCGGTGGTGACTTCGTCGAGGCCCGCCCCGCCCGCGCACACGGCACCTTCGATGCGGCGGCGCCAGCCCTCGTCCACCCGTCCGTCCTCGAGGATGCAGCCGCCGTTGCTGGTGATGGCGTAGTGCCACGGCCCACCGGGAAGGTCGATGCGGCGGAACTGCTCGGGGGTGCGTGTGGTGGTGGGGACGACGGCCACCTCGTCGGCGAGCTCGCGCAGCAGCCGTGCCTCGACCTCGGTGACGTAGGAGAGCGGCGCACCCTCGTAGTACTCGACGCACAGCAGGTCGTCGGGCCGGTCGTCCGCCATCGCGGCCCGCGAGTAGATGAGGGTGCGATCGAGATCGGTGGCGACAAGAGCGGACGCGGTCACGGCAGGTCCTTGATCAGTCCCATGCACGAGTACGCGAGATCGGGGACCTCCTCGACGGGCACGTTCCGGGCGGCGGCGAGCAGCCGGATATGGGCGTGCTCCTCGGCCGTGACGTCGCGGACGAGCACCTTCCACGGCACACGGCGCAACAACACCCGGGTGGTCTCCCCGACGCCGGGTTTGACGAAGTTGACGCTCGAGATGCCGTAGCGGGCGCGCACCTGCTCCACGGACTCCCATCCGGCCCAGGTCGGGGTGCGGTCGGAGTCGAGCACCGCGCGGGCGGAGGCGACGGCGTCACCGCAGTGGTCGAACTCGGCGGTGACGGTGTCGAGGAGGCGGTTCGACACGTCGTCGGCGGCCAGCTGGGAGTAGAACTTGGCGCCGTGGAACTCCCCGGGCCCGATCCACCTGTCGTTGAGCACTGTTCGCGACACCAGCCCCGACACCGTGGAGTTGAGGCAGGCCGACGCGATCAGAAAGTCGTCGCGGGTGCCGTAGGTGCGCACGCAGTGTCCCGGATCGGCGAGCACCACGAGATCGTCGGACAGGACGGGACCACCGGCCGCGGCGTAGTCGACGAGGGCGGCGGACAGTTCGCGTGCGATCGCGCCCTTGCCCGTCCAGCCGTCGACGAACACCACCGATTCCGGATCGTGCCGTTGCGTGATGTAGTCCAGTGCAGCGGAATCGATTCCGCGTCCACGCACGATGGACACCGCGTAGTGCGGCAGCGTCACGCCGTGCTTGTGCAGCGCCCACCGGCGGATCAGGATACCGATCGGGGTGCCGGCGCGCGCGAGCGAGACGAGCGTGAGGTCCGTGCCGCGTTCGGCGAGCAGCAGTTCGGTGACCGTCCCGACGGCGTGCGCGAGCCGCCCGGCCGTGCCGGCCAGGGCCTTCTCGAACAATTCGCGGTAGGCGGCGTCGGGCTGGTACTCGATCGGCAGCGACTCGGCGTAGTGCGACAGCCCGGCCTGGATGCGTGCCTCCCGCTCGGCGATGTCGCCCTCGAGGTCGACATGGGAGAGGTCCTTGAGCAGCCAGGTCACCTCGTCGGGTGCGTACGAGCCGAATTCGGGCCCGGTGAGCGGGGTGGTCATCTCGCCTCCCTGGAGGAACGGAGCACGGCCGGGTCGGCGGCGGGGACCACCACGACGAGGACGTCCTCGCCGGCGGCGGTGAGCACATCGAGCAGGCCGCCCGGCGCGCGGAGCCGGTCGGTGTCGGCGGGTGTGTCGATCACGAGCACCAGTTCCGGACGTGACGGTAGTTCCGGACACGACGGCGTCGGGGAGGGCCACTGCGCGTTGTAGAGATAACGCGGTACCTCGTCCTCGACCTCTGCGGCGATGTGCTCCGGTGCCGTGAAACGGAATCCACGCCGCAGCGGGTACCCGTCGACGTCCATGACGTAGGCGGGGGAGCGGGTGGTGGTCTGGAACCGGGTGGGAGTGCCGCGCCCGGCGAGGGCCTCGGCCAGCCGCAGCGGCAGGTACATGAGCTCCTCGTGCCCGATCACGATCACCGGCCGGTCGGCGTCCCGCACGGCGGTCACCGCGTCGGTGACGGCCTCCAGCGCCGCGTCGAAAGCCGGTGCGTCGGAACGGAGCAGCCCGTGCCGTCCACCGTCGGGCACGTGCGACGGCCATGCCGCCTGCACGAACCGCGCCTCCCCGCGCCGGTCCCCCACGGGATTCAGCTGCGGCTCGGGAAGGGCCGAGACCCGCGCGACGAGATCGTCGGGTACGACGGCGTGCCCGCTCGCGAGGGCCACGTGATCGATGCGGGCACCGAGCTCCGCGGCGACCTCGGCCGTGCGGCGCCGGTGCTCGTCCGTGCGCATGTCGACGAGCGACGCCACCACGTACCGCTCGCGTGGATGGCTGCGGTGCAGCGCGCGGATGGCGTCCACCGCGGTCGCCCCCGTCGAGATCTCGTCGTCCACGAGGACGAGCGGTGCCGCATTGGCGAACAGGTCACCCGAGGTGGGCTGGAGCAGATGGAAGGTCGCGTGCGAGTGGCCTTCCTCGAAGCCGGTGAACACCTCGGCACCCGGGACCCGCCGGCGCGTCGAGTGCAGGCAGCACGCCGCGGCGAGAGCGTCTGCGACACAGTGGCCCAGACCCGTTGCTGTCTCGGCGAACCCGAGGACGACCGCGTCGGAGGCGCTGTCGCCCAGCAGATCCGCGACCAGCTCGCCCAGCCGGTGGCCCGCACCGAGCACCGCGGCGGGGTCGGTGGGGATGTGCTTGCCGAGCACCGTGGACACCAGCAGGTGCGCGCGGCGGGGATTGCGGCGCAGACCGGGTTCGACGAGCCCGGTGACGGTGTACCCGCACGACGACTCGCCGTGCCGGATCGTGAGGCCGAATTCTGCAGTGGACCAGGGAACTTCGAGGACTCCGGTCATCGTTCCACCAGTGCGGTCAGCAGGTCCACGAAGGTGACTCCTTTGCGGGTGACCCCGAAGACGGAGGCGCGCAGGAGCGTCTGCTCGGCCCAGGTCCGGTGCGGGCGTCGTTCGTTCATCTTGTTTCCGTAACCGGACGCCTGCACGCCCCCGGTGTCGCGGTCGAGGATGTCCGTCGCATCGTGGTACTCCTCGTGGGTGACCGCCGAGAGTGCGTGCACCGCAGCGACATGCGAGGGGTGGATGACCGTCTTGCCCTGGATCCCGTTGGCGCGGTCGAGGGCGATCTCGCGCAGCAGCCCGTCGAGATCGCGGCTGACGAGCTGCTGCCGGAACAGCACCGCGTCGTGCTCCTCGAAGGGAGTGGACCGCAGCAACGGCCGGAACATGCGCTCGTGGTCGGCGAAGTACTCCCAGACCGGGCCGGTGATCACGAAACCCGTGCCGTCCGTGCGGCCGAGATAGTTGACGACGGCGGCGATCACGTCGACCACGACCCGCACGTCGTAGATGGTCAGGTCCCGGTCGCGGCGGATCCCGAAGGTGGAGCACATGTCGGTCGCGCCGATCCGGACGGCGAGCACGCTGTCGCGGTGCTCCGCAAGGATCGCCGAGACCGCGCGCAGTTCGTCGTCGCGGGTCTCGCGGTGGACGATCTCCGAGGACTCCATGACGGGCATGGCGTACAACCGGCGTCCCAGTCGCAAGGAGGCTGCGGTCACGGCCCGGAGATAATCGGATCCGGTGTGCGAGGTGAACTTCGGCAGCACGAAGCCGGTGAGGACACCGGCGCCTGCACCGAGCCCCGACACGATCCGGTCGATGCCGTCCGGAGTCCTCACCCGGACGAACAGCATCAACGGTGCGGGTCCGCGGGCGGCGAGCGCGTCGAGCGTGTCGATCGCGTTGCGGAATCCGTCCTCGACCTCGTCGTCGGCGACGGCGTCCTCGAGGTCGAGAACCATGGAGGTCACCCCCTCGACGGCGCGCCGCACGATCGTCGCGGTGAGATCGGGGCGGGTGGCGGGAACGTAGAGGGTCGCGCCGAGAGCGGTCGCGAGGCGTTCCCGTAGATCCCCGTGCCCGAACGGTTGTGGACGGTGGAGGAACAGCCGGTCCAGCGTCGGGTGGTCCAGTTGACGGAAGTGCCGCATGGCACGCGCCTCGGTGAGTGTCGCCCCGGTCATGCGCTGTTCTGCCGTCCTCTCATTCGATCCACCACCCCTGCGATGAAGGTCGACACCGCGTCGAGTTCCCGTACGTACGCCCAGTAGTCCGGATGGACACCGGTGAGCGCATCGACCGCCCTGTCGATCCGGCTCGACTGCGCGTCGAGGACGGACCCCCATTCTGCTGTGAGCCCCCGCTGCACCGCGAGGTGTTGTGCGTCACGGAGCCGGAACCGGACCTCGTCCACCTTGCGGCGAGGATTCTCGCGCACGGCACGCAGAATCGCGAGTCGGCCGGTGACCGCGTCGACGAGTTCCTCGGCACGCGACAGTTCGGCGCGGATCGCCGCGACCTCCTCGAGGGCGTCCTCGGGCCGGCCGTCTGCGGCCGCGGCCCGGGCTGCGGCCAGTTGTTCCTCGGCACGCGAGAGCAGTTCGGCGGCGCGCCGGTCGTTGCCGGTCAGGTCGGCGGAACTGGCCGCGTTGAATTCGCGGAGCAACGCCGAGAAGGCCGGGGCCAGGCCTTCGCAGCGGGTGCGGACGGCACCGAGCCGGGTGGTGACCGACGCCAGCGTGCGTTTCGCCTCGGCCGCGCGCCCGGGTGCCTCGTCGAGCGCCGCGTGGAGACGGGACGTCACCTCCGCGGCGTGCAGCGCGGCCGCACGGACCGCGCCGATGCCCAGTGCGGAGTCGAGTGCGCGCAGGGCGTTCTCGAGATCGGCGACAGCCGAACGCACCGACGGATAGTGCGCGAACTCGGTGTTCTCCGGTGCCGCGGCGGCGGTGAGAACGGTGCGGGCCTCGGTGCGAACCCGGTGCGCCAGCTGCGGAATCGTCTGTGCCATCGCGGTCATGTGCTCGAGATGACCCCGATTGTTCGCATAGAATTCATCCAGAATTCGTGTTGCCTCCCCCAGGCGGTGAACTGCCTGGTCGTAGGCGTGGGCCGGCGCCAGCGGCCGGTCCGGATCGGTCACCGCGAGCTGCAGGTACTCCTCGCCCGCGCGGTAACAGGTCTGCCGGATCGGGTCCCACTCGCGCAGCAGACCGCGTTCGGGTTCGAGTTCGTGGGAGGCGGTGACACCCGCCTCGATGATCGACTGGCGCCGGTCCATGTCGAGGAATGCGCTGACCATCGCGTCGTGCGCACGCCGCGCCGCTGGGTCTTCGGTGTTTCCCCCGCCGAACAGGCGGCGCGTCCATCGGCTCGCCACAGGTCCGAATGGTACTGGTCGCCCGGTCCGGGGTCCGGAGCGGTGACGCCGCGGCCATGTCGCCCGGAACGGGCATAGTGGATACGGGCGTACCTCGCGGGAGGGTCCGGAGAGCTACTACTGTGGGGTTCCACACGCACACCGGGCGTGCCCTTACCGGTACGTCGACCGTTGAACGATCGAAAGGACCCCGAATGGGCGTCAGCTTGACCAAGGGCGGAAACGTCTCCCTGACCAAGGAAGCTCCGAACCTGACGGCGGTGTCCGTCGGCCTCGGCTGGGACGTGCGCACCACCACCGGCACCGACTTCGACCTCGATGCCAGCGCGATCGCGACCGGCGCCGACAAGAAGGTCGTCTCCGACCAGCACTTCGTCTTCTTCAACAACCTCAAGTCGCCCGACGGCTCGATCGAGCACCTCGGCGACAACCGCACCGGTGAGGGCGAGGGCGACGACGAGGTCATCAACGTCGATCTCGCGGCGGTTCCCGCCAACATCGAGAGCATCTTCTTCCCGGTGTCGATCTACGACGCAGACTCCCGCGGCCAGTCGTTCGGCCAGGTCCGCAACGCGTACATCCGCGTCGTGGATCGCGCCAACGGCACCGAGCTGGCCCGCTACGACCTGTCCGAGGACGCCTCCACCGAGACCGCCATGGTCTTCGGTGAGCTCTACCGTCACGGCGCGGAGTGGAAGTTCCGTGCCATCGGTCAGGGTTACGCCTCCGGCCTCGCGGGCATCGCCCGCGACTACGGCGTCAACGTCTAGTCCGCTGCTCCCCGGTTCCGGCCTCGGCGGTGTCGTCGAGGCCGGAACCCGGCACCGCCCCCGCCTGCGGGGGTCGTACGACCGATGTGCAGTAACCACCCTGCAATGACCTGATTCCCACAGAAAGGCCACGCTTCGTGGTTCTGCGAATATTCGGTGTCTCCTTCGCGGTCACCGTCGTCTCCCTCGTGGTCGCCTTCCTCTACGGCGGCCCCCAGGCCCTCTTCCTCTGTCTGATCCTCGGTATCCTCGAGGTCTCGCTGTCCTTCGACAACGCGGTCATCAACGCCACCGTGCTGCAGCGGATGAGCGAGTTCTGGCAGAAGATCTTCCTCACGATCGGCGTCCTCATCGCCGTCTTCGGCATGCGCCTGGTGTTCCCGCTCGTCATCGTGTGGGCGGCATCCGGGCTCGGACCGATCGAGGCCCTGGACCTTGCCCTCAACCCGCCGGCCGACGGCGCCGCCTACTTCCCGGACGGCAGCCCCAGCTACGAGACCCTGATCACCGACGCGCATCCGCAGATCGCCTCGTTCGGCGGCATGTTCCTGCTCATGCTGTTCCTGCAGTTCATCTTCGAGGAACGCGAGATCAAGTGGCTCCAGTGGCTCGAACGGCCGCTGGCGAAGGCCGGCAAGCTCGACCAGCTCGAGGTCGTCGTCGCCACGGCGCTGCTCCTGATCACGGCCACCGTCATCGCCCCCGACGACAAGGTCTCGACCGTCATGATCGCCGGCTCGCTCGGCATGATCACCTACATCGCGGTCAACGGCCTCGGCGACATGTTCGAGGTGCCCGAGGAGGGCGAGGAGGAATCGCGCGGCCCGAGCACCCTCGCGAAGGCCACCGGCAAGGCCGGCTTCTTCCTGTTCCTCTACCTCGAGGTGCTCGACGCGTCGTTCTCGTTCGACGGCGTCATCGGCGCGTTCGCGATCACGTCCGATCCGATCATCATCGCCCTGGGCCTCGGCTTCATCGGCGCGATGTTCGTCCGCTCCATCACCATCTTCCTGGTGCGCAAGGGCACGCTCTCCGATTACGTGTACCTCGAACACGGCGCCCACTGGGCCATCGGTGCGCTGGCACTGATCCTGCTGTACTCGATCGGCACGCACGTTCCGGAGGTCGTCACCGGACTCATCGGTGTGGCGCTGATCGGTGCGGCCTTCGCGTCGAGCGTGTACCGCAACCGCCGGATCGCCGCGCGGGAAGGCGCCGAGGCAGTGGAGACCGGCGCTCCCTGATCCGGGCAGACCGATCCGCATCCACGAGGGGAGCCTCCCGACCCGACATCCGGGCCGGGAGGCTCCCCTCGTTCGCAGACCCATCCCCACGACGAAAGGCACGACATGGCCATCGACTACAACAAGAAGCCCCAGCCGAACGCGGGCGGCGTGAACCTGAGCAAGATCAACCTCACCAAGGAGGCCCCCAGCGTCAGCCTCACCAAGGCCGGTTCGGGTCAGGGGGTCACGCGGGTGAACCTGAACTGGTCGCGCGGCGCCCAGCAGAAGAAGGGGTTCCTCGCGAAGCTGGCCGGCGCCACCGGCGGCGTCGACCTCGACCTCGGCTGCCTCTACGAACTGGCGGACGGCTCGAAGGGCGTGGTGCAGGCGCTCGGCAACAGCTTCGGCGCGCTGCACACCCCGCCCTACATCCACCTCGACGGTGACGACCGCACCGGCTCCGTCGAGGGCGGCGAGAACATGTACGTCAACCTCGAGCGCCCCGAGCTGTTCAAGCGGGTGCTGATCTTCGCGATGATCTACGAGGGCGCCCCCAACTGGGCTGCCGTCGACGGCGTCGTCACCCTCACCCCGCCGTCCGGCCCACAGATCGAGGTGCGCCTGGATTCGCCGAACAACGGTGCCCGCATCTGCGCGATCGCGATGCTCCAGAACACCCCCGGCGGCATCACCGTCGACCGGCTCGTCGAGTACGTCGACGGCAGCCAGTCCGACCTCGACCGCGCCTACGGCTGGGGCATGCGCTGGCAGGCGGGCCGCAAGTAACCCCAACCCCTCCCCACACCGGGGTGACACGCGCGAAACTGGACGGGCGGTCCCGGTCCGAGATCGTCGGGCCGGGACCACCGAGGGCGACCGTGAAACGCAGATCCCGGAGGTGGATCACCGTGACCGAGGGGACGATGACGGCGTGGCGGGTCACCGATCCGCGCCCCATCCACGAGAAACCGCTGACCTTCGGACCCGTCCCGATGCCCGTCGCCGGACCCGGAGAGCTGCTGGTGGAGGTGCAGGCCTGCGGCGTGTGCCGCACCGATCTCCACGTCTCGGAGGGCGACCTGCCGGTCCACCGCCCCGGCGTCGTGCCGGGACACGAGGTGGTCGGTGTGGTGCGTGAGGTGGGCGAGGGCGTCGACGGGTTCGCGCCGGGGGACCGGGTGGGTGTCGCCTGGCTGCGATGGACCTGTGGGCAGTGCCGCTACTGCAGCCGGGGCGACGAGAACCTCTGCCCGGACTCGCGCTACACCGGCTGGGACGAGGACGGTGGCTACGCCGAGTACACCCTCGTGCCCGCCGCCTACGCGCTGCCCCTGCCCGAGGGCTACGACGACGTGGAACTCGCACCGCTGTTGTGCGCCGGAATCATCGGATTCCGGGCGTTGAAACGCGCGGCGGTCCCGGACGGCGGCCGGCTGGGCATCTACGGATTCGGCGGCAGCGCCCACATCGCGGCGCAGGTGGCCATGCATCGCGGTGTGTCCGTCCACGTCATGACCCGCAGCGAGGACGCGCGGCAACTGGCCCGTGAACTCGGTGTGGACTCGGTGCAGGGCTCCGCCGACCGACCGCCGGTCCCGCTGGACTCCGCCATCGTCTTCGCGCCCGCCGGTGAACTGGTGCCGACGGCTCTCGAGGCCCTCGACCGCGGCGGCATCCTCTCGCTCGCCGGCATCCACCTCACCGACGTACCGGTCCTGAACTATCAGCGACATCTGTTCTACGAACGCGAGATCCGGTCGGTCACGGCCAACACCCGCGAGGACGCGCACCAGTTCCTCCGTTTCGTCGGCGAACACCGCATCCGGGTCAGCGCGACGAGATATCCCCTCGCCGAAGCCGACCGGGCGCTGACCGACCTCGCCGACGACCGGGTCCGCGGGGCCGCAGTGCTGGTGCCGTAACGAGGACCTTGTGCCCTACGTTCCCCGCCCCGGCGGGGCGAGGATGGGATCGGGGCCGTCTCACGTGGAACCTGAGGAGTCACCGATGGGCGAGCACAACGTGTGGGTACGACCGATCGAGGCCGTGGGTGCCGACGACGCCCCGAAGGTCGGGGGGAAGTCCGCGAATCTGGGTGAGCTCACGCGGGCGGGCTTCCCGGTTCCCCCCGCCTTCGCCGTCACCACCGACGCCTATCTCGACGCGATGGACGCGGCGGGCGTGCGGACGCGACTGGCCGCCGAGGCGGTGCCCGCACCGGACATCGACGACGCCACCCTCATCCGCACCTCCACCGAACTCGCTGCGCTCGTGACCGATTCGTCCGTTCCGGACGAACTGCGGGCGGAGATCGTCGCGGCCTACGAGGCGCTCGGCGGGGACGTGCCCGTCGCGGTCCGTTCGTCGGCGCCCGCCGAGGACGCCGCCGACACCTCCTTCGCCGGTATCCACGAGTCGTACACGAACATCGTGGGCGCCGATGCGGTGATCCGCGCGGTGCAGGCGTGCTGGGCGTCGCTGTGGTCGGAACGCGCCCGCACCTACCGGGGTCTGCGCGGGGTGGCGGACGAGCCGTCCATCGCGGTCGTCGTGCAGGTGATGGTCGAGTCCGAATCCTCCGGGGTCGCGTTCACCGCCGACCCCCGCACCGGCGACCTCGACCGGATCGTGGTCGAGGCGGCACTCGGCCTCGGCGAGGTCGTCGTCGGCGGGCAGGTCGAACCCGACACCTACGTCGTCGCCAAGGACGGTTTCGAGATCCTCGACGTGCACCGCGGGCACCAGGAGTTCCGGATCACCTCGTCGTCGGCGGGCGACACCCGCGAGGTGGTCGACCCGGCCCGCGCGACCCGCGTCCTCGACGACGAGCAGCTCCGCCGCGTCGCCCGGTTGGCCGCCGACGTGGAGAAGCACTACGGAGCTCCCCAGGATCTCGAGTTCGCCTTCGCGAAGGGCGAGCTGTGGATCGTGCAGACCCGCCCCATCACCACCCTCGGCGCACCGGCCGACGACGGCCCGGTCGGGAGCGGCGACGCCAAGCCTCTGCTCACCGGTCTCGGTGCGGGTCCCGGCTCGGCGACCGGCCGGGTGCGGATCCTGCACGAACTGGCCGACGGCAAGCGGCTCACCGACGGCGAGATCATCGTCGCGCCGATGACCCGCCCCGACTGGCTGCCGATCCTGCGGCGCGCCGGCGGCATCGTCACCGACGGCGGTGGCATCACCTGTCACGCGGCGATCGTCGGGCGCGAACTCGGCAAGCCCGTGGTGGTCGGAGCCCGCACCGCCACGACCGACCTGCACGACGGTCAGCTGATCACGGTCGACGGCGATGCCGGCGCGGTCTTCGAAGGCCGGGTGCATCCCGCGGCCGGGCAACCCGCCGCCGACCGGGCCGCCACCACGGTGGTGGCCGGTGCCCTGCCGGTCACCGCGACGTCGGTGTACGTCAACCTCGCGACCCCCGACGCGGCCGAGGCCGTCGCCGCGTCGGACGTCGACGGGGTGGGTCTGCTGCGCGCGGAGTTCATGATCACCGAGGCGTTGGCAGGGGAGCACCCCGCGCGCATGATCGCGCAGGGCCGCCGCGACGAGTACGTCGAGAGGATGGCCGACGGGGTCGCGCGGATCGCCGCGGCGTTCGCACCCCGGCCGGTCGTGTACCGGGCGATCGACCTGCGCAGCAACGAATTCGCCGATCTCGAGGGCGGTGAGGTCGAACCGCACGAGGAGAACCCGATGATCGGCTACCGCGGGTGCTTCCGGTACGTGCGCGACCCGCAGTTGTTCGCCCTCGACCTCGACGTGCTGCACCGCGTGCGCGGTCTGCATCCCGATGTGCACCTGATGATCCCGTTCGTACGCACCCGCTGGGAGCTGCAGGAGTGCCTCGCACAGCTCGACGCGCATCCCCTCGGTGCGGACCACCGCATGCAGCGCTGGATCATGGCGGAGGTGCCGTCGGTCGTCTACTGGTTGCCGGAGTACGCGAAGCTCGGCATCCACGGTGTCTCCATCGGCACCAACGACCTCACCCAGCTGATCCTCGGTGTGGACCGGGATTCCGAGGTGTGCAAGGACCTGTTCGACACCCTCGATCCCGCGGTGCTCGACGCGATCGACCGGATCGTCGACAGGGCCTCGGCTGCGGGCCTGACCGTCTCGTTGTGCGGTCAGGCGGTGTCGACGAGCCCCGCCCTCGCCGAGCACCTGGTGCGGCGCGGCATCACCTCGGTGTCGGTGGCGCCGGACGCCGTCGCACGGACTCGGCGGACGATAGCGCAAGCGGAGCAACGCATTCTGCTCGAACGGGCCCGCGTGGCCGAACGGTGACGAACTCCGTTGTGCGACTACCGGTCCGGGGGAGGAACCGATCCCCCGGAATCGGTGCCACCCGGTGTGGTGACAGCTTCCACCGTCATGAGGCGGGTGATCTCGTCCCGATCGCTCGGTGAGGGCAGGCCCCAGCCCTCCCGGTAGCCGTACAGCTCGCGGAGAGTGATGGCGTGCTGGTTCCCGTCGGCGACCTCCACGTCGTCGACGGTGATCAGTCCCGGATGTGCCACCCCCGTGGCCTGCGCGATCTTGAACACGTCGCGCCGCAGAGCGCCGATGTAGTCGGTGACCCGCTCGGCCTTGGACGGGACGTCGAGTCCGCGGACGAGCCAACGGTTCTGCGTCGCCACCCCGGTGGGGCATCGGTCGGTGTGACATTTCTGGGCCTGGATGCACCCGATGGCGAACATCGGTTCGCGCGCGACGTTCACCATGTCGCATCCCAGCGCCATCGCGGCGACGGCATTGTCGGGCAGGCCGAGTTTGCCCGCGCCGACGAAGGTGACACCGTCCGTCAGGCCGGCCTCGGCGAAGGCCGCGTAGACCCGGGCGAACCCGCTGCGGAACGGTAGCGACACCGCGTCGGCGAACACCAGGGGAGCCGCACCGGTGCCGCCCTCGCCCCCGTCGATGGTGACGAAGTCGACGCCGCGGTCGGTCGCGCGCATCTGCCGGGTCAGCTCGTCCCAGAACGTCGGGTCGCCCACCGCGGACTTGATGCCGACCGGCAACCCCGTCTCCGCGGCGAGCAGTTCCACCCAGTCGAGCAGTTCGTCGACGTCGTGGAACTCCGTGTGGCGGGACGGGCTCACGCAGTCCCTGCCGACGGGAATGCCACGGACCTCGGCGATCTCGGGAGTGACCTTGGCTCCCGGCAGCAATCCACCGAGCCCCGGCTTGGCGCCCTGGCTGAGCTTGATCTCCAGTGCCCGTACCGGCGCGGACTCCACCACGTCCTTCAACCGTGCGAGATCGAAACGCCCTGTTTCGTCGCGACATCCGAAGTAGCCGGTGCCGATCTGGAAGATCAGCTCGCCGCCGTTGCGGTGGTAGCGCGTCAGCCCGCCCTCACCCGTGTTCTGCAGGCATCCGGCCGCGGCCGCACCCCGGTTGAGTGCTTCCACCGCGGCACCGGACAGGGATCCGAAGCTCATCGCGGAGATGTTCACGAACGACTCGGGACGGAACGCCCGCCTGCGTCTGCGGGCGGCACCGAGGATCTTCGCGGACGGGATGGTGAGTTTCTCCCCGGCGTGCGGGGCGGCGGACGGCGGCAGATCCGAGAACGTGCGGTGCTTGACGATCGTGTACCCGTCCGTGAACTCGATGTCGTTGTCGCTGCCGAAACCGAAGGTATTGGTGACGTTCTTGGACGACGCGTAGATCCATCTGCGCTGATCGCGGGTGAACGGACGCTCCTCGTCGTTGGTCGTGATGATGTACTGGCGCAGCTCCGGCCCGATCGATTCGAGGAGGTAGCGGGCATGCCCGAGAACCGGGAAATTGCGTAGCAACGAATGTCGCTTCTGCGCAAGATCGTACGCACCGACGGCTGCCGCCGCGGCCGCCGGGATTCCGAACGTCTTCGACCACCGCATGCCCCGAGCGTACGTCTGCGCGGTGCCCGGCGAGGCGGGTCGGAGGGATCGTCGCGGAACGGTTTGGGTCGTTCCGCACGGTGGGTATCCGTCGTGCAGGACTGTGCGCGGCGAGAGGTGATCGGGATGCTGGACGACTACCGGAACGACTACGATGAGAACGACCTCGAGATCGGCGACCACAAGGAGGCCGCCGCCGGCGTCACCGGTGTGGCAGTGGCCATGAAACGTTCGCTCGAGCAGATGGGTCTCGTGCGCACCGCCGAATCGCTGCTCGAACTCAACCAGGCCGAGGGTTTCGACTGCCCCAGCTGTGCCTGGCCCGATCCCGATCCCGGCCACCGCAAGATCGCCGAGTTCTGTGAGAACGGGGCCAAGGCCGTCGCGGAGGAGGGCACCCGCCGGCGCGCCGACCCGGAGTTCTTCGCGAAGTACAGCATCGCCGAACTGTCCCAGCGCAGCGAACTGTGGCTCGGCAAGCAGGGCCGCATCACCCACCCGATGGTCAAACGCCCGGGCGCCACGCACTACACCCCCATCGACTGGGACGAGGCGTTCGCCCTCATCGGGGAGAAGCTGCGGTCGCTGGACAGTCCCGAGGAGGCGATCTTCTACACCTCCGGTCGCGCCTCGAACGAGGCCGCCTTCGTCTATCAGCTGTTCGCGCGGGCCCTGGGCACCAACAACCTGCCGGACTGCTCCAACATGTGCCACGAGTCCACGAGCATCGCGCTGCAGGAGTCGATCGGCATCGGCAAGGCCAGCGTGACCCTCGACGACGTCCACCACGCCGAGCTCATCGTGCTGCAGGGCCAGAACCCCGGCACCAACCATCCGCGGATGCTCACGGCGCTGGAGGAGGCCAAGCGCAACGGCGCGAAGATCATCGCCATCAACCCGCTCCGCGAAGCGGGTCTCGTCAACTTCCGCAACCCGCAGACACCACGGGGCGTCATCGGCAAGGGCACCGACATCGCCGATCTGCACCTGCCCGTCGCGGTCAACGGCGATCTCGCCCTGCTGCAGGCGTTCGGGTCGCTGCTCGTCGAATGGGACGCTCTCGACCACGATTTCATCCGCGGGTACACCCGGGGATTCGAGGAGTGGGCCGAGCACGTGCGGGGTGTCGACTGGGACGTCGTCGTGTCCGCGACGGGTCTGTCGCGGCAGCAGATCACCGAGGCCGCGCAGATGTTGCGCCGCTCGAAGGCCACGGTCTTCTGCTGGGCGATGGGAATCACGCAGCACCGCAACGCCGTCGCCACCATCAAGGAGATCTGCAATCTCGCCTTCGCGCAGGGCAACATCGGAAAACGCGGCGCCGGCCTGATGCCGGTGCGGGGCCACTCCAACGTGCAGGGCGACCGCACGATGGGCATCTGGGAACGCGCACCGCAGAGCTTCCTCGACGCGATACAGAAGGAGTTCGGCTTCGATCCGCCTCGCGAATACGGCTACGATACGGTCGATTCCATCCGTGCGATGCGCGATGGCAAGGCGCGTTTCTTCCTCGGACTCGGCGGCAACTTCGTGCAGGCCGCACCCGACACGGCGGTCACCACCGAGGCGATGTCCCGCCTCGACACGACGGTGCACATCTCCACGAAACCGAATCGGTCGCATCTGGTGTGCGGGGAGACGGCGCTGATCCTGCCGACCCTCGGCCGCACCGACAAGGACGTGCAGGCGTCCGGTCCGCAGTTCGTGTCGGTGGAGGACACCACCTGCTCGGTGCACGCCTCCCGAGGCCCCCTGAAACCGCCCAGCAAGCACCTGAAGTCGGAGGTCGCGATCATCACCGGCATCGCCGAGGCCACCCTCGGTGACCGGTACGGCATCGACTGGACGGCGATGCGCGACGACTACAAGAACATCCGCGAGCACATCTCCCGGGTGGTGCCGGGCTGCGAGAGCTACGAGGTCAACGTCCGCCGGCCCGGCGGCTTCATCCTGCCGCACCCGCCGCGTGACAGCCGCACCTTCCAGACCGAGTCGGGGAAGGCGGAATTCGTGGTGTCACCGGTGGAGGTCGTGCAGGTCCCGCCCGGCCACCTGCTGCTGCAGACACTGCGCAGCCACGACCAGTTCAACACCACCGTCTACGGGCTCAGCGACCGTTACCGCGGCATCGAGGGTGGCCGCCGCGTCGTCTTCGTGCACCGGGAGGACATCGCCGCTCTCGGGTTCGACAACGGCGACATGGTGGATCTGTTCACGCGCTGGGACGGCGACGAACGCGTGCGGTGTGCCGAGCAGTTCCGGATCGTCGAGTACGACCTGCCGCGGGGGAGTGCGGCCGCCTACTATCCGGAGACCAACGCGCTGGTTCCGCTCGACTCGACGGCGCTGCAGAGCAACTGCCCCACCTACAAGTCGGTCGTGGTCTCTCTCGCGCCGGCCGGGACGCGCGATAGTTCCTGCCCCGACGTGCACGGCACGCAGACGGTCGGGTCGGACTGGTCGCACAAGACCTGCCCGCAACCGGAGCACCTGTCCTGAGCCGTGTTCAGGAGTTGAGTGCGCCCTCGCGCAGCAGCGTCTCGGCGACGGCGAACGCCGTGGCCCGCCGCACGACGGTCGGCGGGCCGGGCGGCTTACCGTTCCACTGGTCGAACAGGGTGCTCAGGCTCAGCACGAGCCGTTCGGGCGACTCCCAGTGCCGCCACTGCGTGAACTCCGGGCTGCGGACGAGAGCGCGGGCGGCGGGGAGCAGGCCGGTTCCCGTCCGGTGCTGTTCTGCGGCGGCGTCGCGCAGCCACAGCCAATAGTTGCGCAGTGTCCGGATCTCGGCGGTGCCGCACAGCGGACCGTGGCCGGGCACGTAGACCGCGGCGTCCCAGGCCAGCAGCCGGTCCAGCGCCGACAGCCAGTTGTCGAGGGGACCGTGCCACAGGATCGGCGTCGACCCGATGAACAGCAGGTCGCCGGTGAACACCACCCCGGCGTCGGCGATCCGCGCGACGAGATCGCCGGCCGTGTGACAGGGACCGAGCCGCTCGAGTTCGACCGTGCGGCCACCGACCTCGAGCGTCGTGGCGGTGTCGAAGGTGTGGTCGGGCATACGCGGGGTGCGGCGCGGGAAACGTGCGTCGCCGCGCACCCGGGCCGTGTAGGCCCCGGCGGCGCCGATCGGTCCCGGCAGCCGCCCCAACACCGATCCCGTGGAGGCCAGCGCGGTGAGGGCACGCGGCGGGAGGTCCTCGCGCATCCCCTCGAGGGCGGCCGTGCTCGTCGTGATCCGGGTGCCGGCGGGCAGGCTGTCGTTGCCCCACCAGTGGTCGCCGTCGCTGTGCGTGTTCACCGCCTCGGTGATCGGGGCGTCCGCGACGAGCGGTGCCTGCGCCTCGGCGATCCGCCGGGCGACCCCGACGTCCCAGGCCGTGTCCACCACGAGCGACGCCGTCCCGGGCGCCACGACCAGCCCGGTGTTGGCCTCACCCCAGCCCCCGGGTGTCCGCAGGAACGCCCAGACCCCGTCCCCGACCTGCTGCAGACCGCTCATCCTCTGCCCCCTTCCGATGTGGCCGTCACGCTACCGGGGTGTCCGTTTCGTCCGCGGCCGAGGCGGGTAGCCGATGCGGCATGAAGCTCACCACCGTGCTCGCCACCGCCGCCGCGACGACGACCACCGCCGTCATCGGATCGATCGCCTCGCAGGACACGAACTCACGGTGGTACCGCAAGCTTCGCAAGCCCGGCTTCCAGCCTCCGGCGGAGGTGTTCCCGATCGTGTGGACCGCGCTCTACGCCGACATCGCGGTGACCTCGGCGGTCGCGATCGACGAGTACACCGACGCCGCCGACTTCGCGGGCCGCCGCAGCTACGTCGCGTCCCTCGCAGCCAACCTCGTGCTCAACGCGTCGTGGTCGTGGGTGTTCTTCAAGTGGCACCGGTTGCTCCCCGCCACCCTGCTGGCCGCGGCCCTGGCCGCGAGCACCGCGGACCTGACCCGCCGCACCGCCGAGGCGAGCCCCGCGGCCGGTGCCGCGCTGGCACCCTATGCGGGGTGGACCGGATTCGCCACGATCCTGACGGGACGGATCCGGCAGCTCAACCGGTGACCACAGGCTCGGTCACACCGGGTCGTGGGCGATGATGGGTGCATGCTCGAAACACCCGTCGTCGTCGGTATCGGCTCCATCTGCATCGGGTTCGTCTTCTTCATGCTCGCCGCCCTGGGGGCACGGTTGCGCTGGACGAAGAAGCTCACGATCACCTTCTTCGCCGTCGCCATCGTGTTCATGACGATCATCCCCGTCATCGGCGCGGTGGGTTTCGCAGCGTGAACGGTCCGTCGGAAGCGCCCGCACGGGTCGAGTTCGCGTGGGAGTATCCACCGCAGACACCGAACCGGGAGGCCGCCGTGCGTGGGAGCAGCGAGGAACGTTGAGCTCGCCGGTGGTCCGCAGGAGCGGAAGGGGAGCGATGAGCGGGGACCTGAAGGAAGCTCTGACCGAGCGCCTTTCGGAGACGTTCGAGGGACGGTGGACGCTGCGCCGAGTCGAACGGCTCACCGGCGGGGCGAGCCGCGAGACCTGGGCGATCACGGCGGCGTCCGCCGACGGCGACACCCGCGAGCTGATCCTGCGGCGCGATCCCCCCGGCCGGGAGAACACCCGGCGCATCGCGATGGAGGCCGCCGCCTTCGACGAGGCGGCCCGCGTCGACGTACCCGTCCCCACGGTCGTCGACCGCAGCGCCGACGAACCTCATCCCGGCCTCGGCAGCTACCTGATCACGACGCGTGTGCCCGGCGAGGCGCTGCCGCAGAAACTGCTGCGCGACGAGAACCTCGCCGAGGTCCGTGCCGCCCTGCCCTACGAACTCGGCCGGATCCTCGCCCGGATCCACCGGATGGACGTCGCGGCGGTGCCGAACCTACCCGACCACGATCCGCTCGAATTCCTCTTCGACGAGTACACCGCCACTGGGCAACCCGTCCCGATGCTCGAGGCCACCTTCCGGTGGTTGTCGGAGCATCGCCCGGAGGAGACCGGCAAGACGCTCGTGCACGGCGACTTCCGCAACGGGAACCTGCTCGTCGACGCCGAGGGTGTGCGCGGGGTGCTCGACTGGGAACTGGCCCACGTCGGCGACCCGATGGAGGACCTCGGCTGGCTGTGCACCCGCACGTGGCGCTTCGGATCGCCCCATCCCGTCGGGGGATTCGGCTCCCGCGAGGATCTCTTCCGCGGCTACGCCGACGAATCGGGGCGGGAACCCGACCCGGACGTCGTGCGCTGGTGGGAGGTCTACGGTTCCCTGCGGTGGGCGGTGATCTGCCGGATGCAGGAGGCGGCGGCCTCCTCGGGCGGCGACAACCGTCTCGAGCTGCTCGCCATCGGCCGCCGCGTCGCCGAGTGCGAACACGACCTGCTGGATCTCCTCGACGTCCCGGCCGGTACCACCGACCTCGACGCGACCGGTGCGGTCACGGATCTGTTCGGGAGCCCGAGCGCCGGCGAACTGCTCGGTGCCGTCAAGGAATTCGTCCTCGAGATCGGGTCGGGCAGTGATGCCAAGACCCGTTACCGCAGCCGGGTCGCCGCCCACGTCCTGGACATCGTGGCACGGGAGGCGGCGGTCCCGGGCGCCGTCCGCGATCGTCTCCGCACGCGGCTCGCAGGAATGGGGTACCGCTCGGAAGCCGACCTCGCGCTCGGTGTCCGTGCCGGGCGGGACCGGCTCGAGGACCCGGAGGTCGCCGTGCTGATCCGGGATCTGGCCGAGACCCGGTTGCGTGTCGCGAACCCGAAGTACTGACTCGCGCGGTACCGGGAGGTCACGCCCGCACGGCGACGTTGCGGGCGCTGTCGAGCGCGAAGAGGTTCTCGTCCCAGCCCGCCTCGAGCGGGCCGAAGAAGTGGAAGCGCACCTGTTTGACCTTGTAGAACCAGCGGCCGTCGAGCTTGACGAGTTCGTCGGTGTACCGGCCCGCGGCGATCGCGGGGGTGCCGTCGGTGACGCAGGGTTGCCACAGGAACGACCGGGTGGTCGCGCGGTCGCCGTCGAGATCGATCTCGAGGTTGGTGACGAAGTGCCAGAAGGAGGTCAGGCCGCCCTCGGCGAGCCCCGCGAAGAACTCGCGCATCTCGGATTTTCCTCGCGGATGGGACAGACCGTCGAATTCGCCGTCGTCGGTGAACAGCGCGAGCAGGGCGTCCCAGTCGCCGTCGTCGAGATGGCGGCAGTACCGCGCGTCGAGCTGCCGGATCGCCTCGAGGTCCTCGAGGCGGGTGATGCGGTCGAGAAGGGACGCGGCGGGATTCGGACCGGTCATGCGGGACCCTCCAGGTTGTTAACGATTGTTCATGTGATCTGGACCATAACAAGTGGTCCTGCCGGCGTCAAAGGGGTGGTTGTTGCTGGTGGAGAGGCTTTCCCCCTACGCTGCTGGAATGAACAGCCGGTCGAACGGGGCGCTCCCGTCCATCCGTGAACGCATCCTCGAAACCGCACTCGACGAGTTCTACACCTGTGGCTTCCACGGGGCCACGATGCGCAACATCGCTAAAGCCGCAGGTTGTAGCGCTGCGAACGTCTACAACCACTTCGAGAACAAGTCGGAACTGCTGGTGGAGATCCTGCGCCGCGCGAGCGACGAGCAGTTCACCGCGACCCGCAACGCGCTGCGGAAGACGGGTGACGATCCCGCCGAGCGGTGGCGCGCGGCCGTCGCGGCCCACTCGCTCTACATCGCCCGCAACCCGCGTGCCTGCCTGGTGGCCAACTCCGAGCTCCGCTATCTCGGCGAGATCGACCGCAAGCGGGTGGTGGGCTCCCGTGACGCCCAGGAGCAGCTGTTCGTCGATATCGCGGAAGAAGCTGTGGCGCAAGGAATCTTCTCGGTGCGGCGGGTGTCGCAGGCGGTGGCCGCCGTGCTCACCATGTGTGCCGGGATCCCGCTGTGGTTCCGGGAGGACGGCCCGCTCACGGCGGAGGAGGTCGCCGACGACTTCGCCCTCTACGCGCTGAATCTGGTCGGATACTCGGCCGGCTGATTTCTCCCGTTGACGTGTGGTGTGCGTCATGCTGTACTGGGTGAACAAGCGTTAATGACCTACTCCGGTCCCCCGAATGGAGTAACTCCTCATGACCCACCGCCCCTCGCAGCCGCGCACCGACTCCCCGCGCTATCTCACCGAGGAACGTCTCGCGATCCGCGATCTCGCCCGCGACTTCGCCATGACGAAGGTCCTGCCCGTCGCCAACGAGCTCGACCCCGTGCAGGGCACGATCCCGGACTCGCTCAAGAAGGAGATGGCCGAGATCGGCTTCTTCGGGATCATGATCCCCGAGGAGCACGGCGGTCTCGGGCTCGGCGTCTTCGAGTACTGCCTCGTCGCCGAGGAACTCTCCCGGGCGTGGATGAGCGTCTCGGGTCTGCTCGCCCGCGGCAACGGCATGGGCGGCGGATTCACCCCCGAACAGGAGGCGGCACTGCTGCCGAAGGTCGCCCGCGGCGAGTACCTCGGCGCGTACGCCCTGTCGGAGGCCGAAGCCGGCTCCGACGTTGCCAACATCTCCTGCCGCGCCGTGCGCGACGGTGACGAGTGGGTCGTCAACGGCACCAAGATGTGGTGCACCTACGCCGACGAGGCCGACTACCTCGTGCTCTTCGCCCGCACCGATCCGAACAAGGATCCGGCCAAGCCGCACCGCGGTATCAGTGCCTTCCTCGTGGAGAAGGAACGCGGTGTGTTCCCCGAGGGCATCTCGGGCACCAAGGTCCGCAAGATCGGCTACTTCGGCTGGAACACCTGGGAGCTCTCCTTCGACAACTTCCGCATCCCCGCCGACAAGATGCTCGGCGAGGAGGGCAAGGGCTTCTACCTCGCCGTCTCCGGCCTCGAGGTGGGCCGCGCCCACACCGCCGCCCGCGCCATCGGCCTGGCCCGCGCCGCGCTCGAGGACTCCATCGAGTACGTGCACACCCGCCGCCAGTTCGGCCGTCCCATCGGCGATTTCCAGCACCTGCGGTTCAAGATCGCGAAGATGGCCGCCGACATCGAGGCGGCGCGCCAGCTGATGTACTCGGTGGCCACCGACATCGACACCGGCCGTCGCTGCTCGCTCGAGGCGTCGATGTGCAAGCTCGTCGCCACCGAGATGGCCGAGCGGGTCACCAGCGAAGCGGTCCAGATCCACGGCGGCGCCGGCTACACCACCGACTTCCAGGTCGAACGCCACTGGCGCGACGCGCGTCTGACGAAGATCTTCGAAGGCACCAGCGAGATCCAGATGCGCATCATCTCCGACGAACTCCTCGGAAGGCCCGAGCAGGCATGAGCACCTCCAGCACCGCGACGCTCGCCGTCGGCGACCGCGTCACCTCCCCGTCCCGGACCGTCACCGAGGTCCTCTCCGAGGCCGGCCTCGCCGTCCCGGCGGGTTCCGCACTGGCCGGTGCCCTCGCCGCCGAACGGCTCGTCCCCGCCCTGCCGGGCGCCACCCTCGCCGGCGTCGACTGGACCACCCATGAGGCGGTCTCGCCCGACGAGACGGTGGTCGCCGAGGGTGTCGTCACCCGCGTCTCCGGCCGTACCGTCCGCCGTCACATCCGGCTGCTCGACACGACAGGCCGGGTCCGCGAATCCGGCACGCAGTCCTGGTTCGCCGACACCGAGCCGCAGACCGTGCCCGAACTCGACTTCTGCACTCCCGCATGGGGTGCGCTGCTCGCCGAAAGTCTCACCGAGGAACCGGAGTTCACGGCATCGCTGTCCTCCTGGGACGGCACGATCGGTCTGCGCAGCGGCGAGGTCGAACTGCACCTGCGTGTCTACAAGGGTCGCATCGTCGACGTCACCCGCCGCACCCCGCACGGCGCGACGTTCACCTTCGTCGCCTCCGACCACGCCTGGGTGGAGCTCGTGCTGTCCGAGGAGAACGACTTCATGCGCCGCGCGATCCGCGGCGAATTCTCCTCCACCGGAGACGGATACGAGTACCTCCGGCTGACCAAGCCGCTCCACACGATCATCGGGCACGCCCGTGCCCTCGCCCGGAAGGCCTGCTCATGATCGAGGCCCGCTACCTCGAGATCGACGGAGCACTCGGCTTCGTCGAGATCGTCACTCCGTCCGAAGGATCCGCACACGGTACGGCGCCGCTTCCCACTGTGCTGTGCATCCACACCGCCGGCCAGAGCGGCGTCCAGTGGCGGCACGTCGCCCGCGACCTCGCCGACCGCGGTTACCGTGTCGTCGTTCCCGACCTGCCCGGCCACGGCCGCTCCGAACCCGCACCCGGCGGCCCCGTCACGAGTCTCGTCGGCTACGGCGACTGGCTGTGCGCGGTGCTCGACGCCCTCGGCATCGACCGGCCGTTCGTCATAGGCTGCTCCATCGGCGGCAAGCTCACCCTCGAACTCGCCACCCGCCCCGAACGTCCCCTGTCCGGTGCCGTCGCGATGGAGGCCGAGGCCGGACCGGGCCGGGTCAACGTCGCCGGTCTGCGCCGCGAACTCGAGGATGTCGCCGGACCGGCGCGGGCCGAACGCACCTATCTGGGAACCCTTGCTTCCGTGGGACGTTCGGTTCCGGAATCGAAGGCGCACGTCATCGCGCTCATGCACAAGCGGGAGGACCCGGAGATCTCCTCGTCCGACCTGATCGGCTGGGGAACCCACGACGTGCGCGACCGCCTCGACCGCGTGACCGCCCCCATCCACCTCGTCGCCGGGGTCGACGACCCGTGGATCGACCCCGCCGCGGTCGGCCGTGTCGCCGAGACGATCAACGCCACCTGCCCTGGTCGTGCCCGCTTCACCATCCTCGACGGCATCGGGCACTACCCCATGGAAGAGATCGACGACTTCGCCGCACTCGCCGACACGTGGCTCGGCGAGCTGCGGCAGGCCGGTATCCCCGAGGAGGCGGCACTGTGACCACCACCCGCACCGACACCCTCACCGCCCTGCTCGACGGTCTCGTCGCCGCGAATCCCGACGCCCCGCTGGCCTACGACGTGGTCGACGACACCGCAGTTCCGCTCAGCCGCAGCGAGTTCCGCGATCACGTCGACGCCGTGCGCCGGGAACTCGAGGCTGTCGGGCTGCGCGCAGGCCAGTGCGTCGCGGTCATGCTGCCGAACTGGTCCGACGCGCTCGTGTGGCAGTTCGCGGCGTCCGCGCTGGGCGCGCACGTCATCGGCGTCAACACCCGCTACAACACCGGCGAGGTCGCGCACATCCTCACCGCCGCACGGCCCGCCGTCGTCGCGGTCCCGGCGGCCTTCCACGGACTCGACCTCTTCGGGCGCCTGTCCGAGGCCGCCGCGACCGTGCCCGACGTGACCGTCCCCGCCGTCGCGGTGGTGCCCGGGCCCGCCGCTGCGACCGCGACCGTCGAGGGCTTCGATCTGGGCGGCGGCGCCTGGACGGCCGGCAGCGGCGACACCCGTGGGGTGCGTGCGCCGCAGACCCCGGACACCGTGACCCTCACCCCGGCCGGCGCCGACGACGACCCGGAGGACCGGATCGCGGTGGCGTTCACCACCTCCGGTTCCACCGGTGTCCCGAAGCTCGCCGCGCACCGCGAGAGCGCGATCGTCCGCCACGGGCGCGCCGACGCCGCGATCATGACCGTCGCCGAAGGCGATGTCGCCCTGTGCGTGCTGCCCGTCTCCGGGGTGTTCGGTTTCAGCACCGCGCTGGCCGCACTCGCCGGTGGGGGAGCGCTGCTCATGGAGACGGTGTTCGACCCCGCGGCGGTGCTGCGCCGCATGCGTGCCGTCGGGGTCACCCACGCCGTGGGCGCCGACGACCTGTTCGGCCGGCTCCACGACACCTGGCACGACGGCGAGCGTGTCGTCCTGTCGTCGCTGCGCTGGGTGGGCATCGCCGACTTCCTCGGCCGCTCCCACGAGATCGCCCGGTGGCTGCGCGACGAGTTCGACACCCACACCTCCGGGGTCTTCGGCTCGTCGGAGGTGTTCGCGTTGGCGATGCTGTGGCACGCCGACGACCCGGAGTCCGTCCGCTGGAACGGCGGTGGGCGACCGGTCGATCCGGCGATCGAACTGCGGGTCGCCGATCCCTACGACGACCGGGTCCTCCCCGACGGCGAGCAGGGCGAACTGCAGTTCCGCGGACCGAACGTCGTCGACGCCTATCTCGGCAACCCCGAGGCGGCGTCCCGCGCCTTCACGGCCGACGGTTGGTTCCGCAGCGGCGATCTCGCGGTCGCCCTCGGCGACGGCAGCTACCGTTACGTCTGCCGCATGGGCGACGTGCTGCGGCTGCGCGGCTTCCTCGTCGACCCCGCCGAGATCGAGACACGCCTGGCGGAACATCCCGGCGTCGCCACGGCCAAGGTCGTCGGGATCACCGGTGACGGCGGCTACACCGAGGCGATCGGGTTCGTCGTCCCCACCGACGACGCCCCAGCCGACACCACCTCTCCGGCGTTGCGGGCGTGGTGCCGCGAGACCCTCGCCGCGTTCAAGGTGCCGACGGCCGTCCACATCGTCGAACGGATGCCGACGACGGTCGGCGGCAACGGCACGAAGATACGGGCCGTGGAACTGCGCGAGTGGGCCCGTGACTGGGCCGGCACCGAACGCGACTTCCGCACCGTCTGAAGCGGTCTCCGGCCTAGCGGTGTTCCGGCGGGGCGTGCTCCGGGGCGACCTCGGCGGCGATCCGCCGGAACAGTGTGTCGGCCTGGTTCGTGTACCCACCGGTGTCGTCGAAGGCCTCCGGGGCGTAGGTGACCGCGACGGCGACCGCGACCTCCTCGTCGGGCAGATAGGCCGACACGGCGGAGTAGCCACCGAACATCGGGTTCTGCATCAGCCAGTCGCCGGTGATCACCACACCGAGCCCGTAGGTGTACGCCTCGGACTGCTCGAAACAGGTGGGGCAGTCCGGCTGGGCGTGCGTGTGCCCACGCAGGGCCGTCGAGGTCATCGCCGCGTACGACTCGTCGGACAGCAACTCGCCGGTGCCGACGGCCACGGCGGAGCGGTGCAGATCGCCGATGGTGCTGGTCTGCACGGCACCCTCGGTGAGCGTCCACGACGGGTTCCAGAAGGTGCTCTCCTCGTAGAACCCGGTTCCCGCAGGAACTCCGAGGAATTCGCGGCGTTCGGAACTGAAGGCGTGCAGCACCGGCTCCGGTACCGTCGCGGTCTGCGAGGCCACGGTGTCGTCGAGCCCGAGCGGTTCGAGGACGCGTTCCCGGATCAGCTCGTCGACGGGCCGGCCGGTGATCCGTTCCAGGGCGAGCCCGAGGATCACGTAGTCGGTGTGCGCGTAGTTCCAGTTGGTGCCCGGTTCGTAGAGAAGCGGTTCCGTCGTCGCGTAGGGGAGGATCTCCTCGGGCGTCCAGGCGCGGAACGGATCCGCGTAGATCGCGGTGGAGAACTCGTCGTTGCCGAGCACGTAATCCGGATAGCCGGAGGTCATCTGCGCGAGCTGACGGAGGGTCACCCGATCGGTGTGCGGGATGTCCGGCAGCCACTGCGCGACGGTGTCGTCGAGACCCACCACCCCCTCGTCGACGAGTTGCAGCAGCACCGTCGCCACGTAGGAGATGGCCACGGCGCCGTTGCGGAAGTGCATGTCGGTGGTCGCGGGGACCCCCGTCATCGACTCTCCGAAGGCGCGGGTGACGATCTCCTCGCCACCCTCGGAGACCTGCACGAGTACCGCGCGCAGGTGCCGGTCCGCCATTGCCTCCTCGACGATCCGAGTGATCGCGTCGGCCTGCGCCGAGGACGTCGTGGTAGGTGTCCCCGCGACGGCCGGGTCGTCACCCGGCGACGAACAGGCGCACAGGATCCCGAGAGCGCAGAGCAGCGCCGGGGCCTTCCGTCCGAGAAGCATGCAGGGAGTGTGCCAGGTCCCCTGCCCCGATACCGCGCGAACCGCTCGTTCAGGGCATTTCGGTCCGGTCGCCGTCGCGTCCGCGGGTGAGGATCGACAGCGACGCGGCGATCCCGCACAGGGCCGCGCCGCCCCACCACGCGTAGGTGTAGGTGCCGAAGGAGTCGCGGGCGACACCGGCGGCGAAGGCCGCGATCGCGGCGCCGACCTGGTGGGAGGCGAACACCCAGCCGAACACGATGGTGCCGCGCGTCCCGAAGATCCGGCGGCACAGCATCGCCGTCGGCGGGACGGTGGCGACCCAGTCCAGCCCGTACACCACGACGAACAGGATCATGCTGGGGTGCACCGACTCCTGCAGCAGCCAGGGCAGCAGGAGCAGGCCGACACCGCGGAAGGTGTAGTAGAAGGCCAGCAGCTTGCGCGGGTCGAACTTGTCGGTCAGCCACCCGGAGGCGATGGTGCCGACGATGTCGAACACCCCGACGGTGGCCATGAGGCTCGCGGCCGTGGTGGTGGGCATGCCGTGGTCGTGGGCCGAGGGGATGAAGTGGATGCCGACGAGCCCGTTGGTGGTGGCGCCGCAGATGGCGAAGGCGAGGGCCAGCGCCCAGAACGCGCGGTGGTGCACCGCGAATGCGAGCCCTTCGAGTGCCCGTGTGACGGCGCCGCCGGCCGTCCGGGCCGGCGGGACGTACGTTCCGGGATCCGCGCCATAGGGCAGTACGCCGCGCTCGGCGGGATCGTCGCGGATCACCGCCCACACCAGGGGCACGACGACCAGTGCCGCCGCGGCGATCACGAGGGAGGCCGGACGCCACCCGACGTTCTCCGCGAGGGCGGCCACGGGTGGGAGGATCACGAGCTGCCCGGTCGCCGACCCGGCGGTGAGGATGCCCATCACCAGGCCGCGGCGTTCGACGAACCACCGGTCCGAGATGGTGGCCGCCAGCACCAGGGCCATCGACCCGGTGCCGGTGCCGATCAGCAGTCCCCAGAACACGAGCAGTTGCCACGAGGCGGTCATGGCGACGCTGCCGCCCGCGCCGAGGGCCACCAGGCACAGGGCCGCGGAGATCACCCGGCGCATGCCGAAGCGGTCCATGAGGGCGGCGGCGAACGGGGCGACGAGCCCGAAGAGGACGAGGTTGATGCTCACCGCGAGCGACATGACGCTCGTCGACCAGCCGAACTCGTGGTGCAGCGGCACCATGAGCGCGCCGGGGGCGGCGCGGAATCCGGCGGCACCGAACAGGGCGAGGAACGCCACCGCCGCCACCCACCAGGCGGGGTGGATGCCGGCGATGCGGTTGTTGCTGCGCCGGGTCGAGCGCACACTCATCACGGTTCACTTTCTTCGGGAAAGTAAGGGGATGAGCAGACCCTACCCAGCGGTGTGCGGACCGGCGGACGAGGTCCCCGTCAGCCCTCCGCGCTTCCCGGCGACCGGTAGGCCGTGTCGCGGCGCGCGGCCTCGTCGACCTGCTCCGGGGTGAGCAACGCTATCGGGAGGGAACGTGCGGCCCCCGACGCGATGGTGCGGAGTTCGAGTGTCGCGGCGGCGATCTCGTCGGGCACCTCACCGATCACGTACAGATCGTGACCCCCGAGCGCGAAGTGCACCGAATCGACCGTCCCGCCGACGCTCTCCACCATCCGCACGATGGCGTCCCGGCGGGACGTCCCGCCGTCCGCGAGCATCCCCCGTGCCCCGTCGGCGGTGTAGGTCACCTGCCAGAGATAGCGCGGCATAACCCTCTCCTTCCGTGGACGTCGCCCTCCATGGTCGGACGCCCATGCACCCTCCGGGACGGTTTCGGACGTATTCGGTCCCGGGAACTCCGGGGCTTAGGGTCCACATGTACGACGTTGTCGATCGAGAAAGGGCGTACCGTGCCGAAACCACCTCTCCCCGAGGCCGTCGCCGAGTTCCTCGCCCGGCCCAACTACGCGACCATCAGCTCGCTCCGCGCCGATGGTCATCCCGTCTCCGTCCCCACCTGGTACCTCTACGAGAACGGCCGGATCCTCGTGAACATGGACGAGGGCCGCAAGCGGCTCGAATACCTGCGCAACGACCCGCGGGTGAGCCTGTCTGCGATGGACCCGGACGACTGGATCACCCACGTGAGCATTCAGGGACGGGTCGTCGAATTCGTCGACGACCCGTCCCTGACGGATATCGATCGGATCGCGAACCACTACACCGGTCAGCCGTACCACATGCGCGAACGCAAGCGGGTGAGCGCGTGGATCGAGATCGACCACTGGCACGCATGGGGCCGGCTGAGGAACGCCTGACCCCGGGGAGGGCCGGCGATCAGATGACGCCGGCCTTCTTCGCGGCGCTGCGCACCTGGAAAGCCAGGACGATCAGCAGCACACCGAAGAGGATCGCGTAGATACCGAGAAGGACGATCAGGCCGAGGATGCCCTCACCGGGGAAGATCAGCAGCACGATGCCGAACAACACCGCGATCACACCGGCGAGCACCGACCACACCCACCCGGATTCGTGGAGCTTGCGGAACCGGATTCCGCCGACGATGCCGGTGATACCGAACAGGATGGCGTAGAACGCGATCACGTACAGCAGCACGAGCGCCGTGATGCCGGGCCAGAACAGGGCGACGAGACCGGCGATGACGGAGACGACGCCCATCGCGAGCCACCAGCCCCAGCCCTCGGCCTTGTCGCGGACGGACTGCACCGCCAGGACGATGCCGTCGACGATGGAGTAGGCGGCGAACACCACGACGAGGGCCCACACCGTGATGCCGGGCCACGCCAGCGCGATGACGCCGAAGAGCACGGCGAGGATGCCGCGCAGCAGCACGACCCACCAGATCTGTTTGAAGAGGGCGGCGAAGGGACCTGCGGGAGAAGAAGTGGAACTCGTGGACATGACAGCTCCTGGCGTGTGAAGTCATGATCTTGTATCGCCCCACAGCGTAAGCTCCCCGCGGTCGGTATGCGGGATAAACGCGCAAGCGCGGTTACGCTCGGAACGTGGCGACCGCGCGCATCGGTATCTCCGGGTGGCGTTATCCCTCCTGGCGCGGTGACTTCTATCCCGAAGGACTCGTGCAGCGCGACGAACTCGCCTACGCCGCCGCACGGTTCGGCTCCGTCGAGATCAACGGCTCGTTCTACTCCCTGCAGCGGCCCTCCAGCTACATCTCGTGGCGCGACGCCGCCCCCGACGACTTCGTCTTCGCCGTCAAGGGTGGCCGCTACGTCACCCACGTCAAACGGCTCGGGAACGTCGACGACGCCCTCGCCAACTTCTTCGCCTCGGGTGTCCTCGCCCTCGGCCCGAAACTCGGCCCGCTGCTGTGGCAGCTGCCCCCGAGCCTCGGCTTCGACGAGGACCGGCTCACCGGTTTCTTCGACCGGTTGCCCCGCACCACGACGGCGGCCGCCGAACTGGCCGCCCGTCACACCGACAAGATCCCCTCCGGCCGCGCGTGGGTGGAGACCGACGCCGACCGTCCCCTCCGGCACGCCCTCGAGGTGCGTCATCCCGACCTCGCGACCCCCGAGGCGGTGGATCTGCTGCGCGCGTACGACATCGGGCTCGTCGTCGCCGACACCGCCGGCCGGTTCCCCTTCCTCACCGACGTCACCAGCGACTTCGTCTACGTCCGGCTGCACGGCGACGAGGAGATCTACGCGAGCGGGTACACCCCCGAGGTCCTCGACGAATGGGCCGGACGGATCCGCGGATGGCTCCACGACGGACAGGACGTCTACGTCTACTTCGACAACGACATGAAAGGCTGGGCACCGCACGACGCACTCGCTCTGCAGTCCTGCCTGTGAGCGAGAAGACCGGGAGAGACGAGGAGAACGCTGTGTGGCCCGACCACTGGCCGAAGACCCCGCGGGAGATCGCCACGGCCACCGTGGACGCCCTCACCGCCGTACGCACCGAATCGGCCGAGAACTTCGACGAGGCCGTCGACACGCTGGTCGACCTTCCCTACGAGCAGGTCACCGCCGTCCACGCCGGCATGGTCCGCGAACTGCTCGAGGAACTGCACCCCGACGGCCTCACCGGTGAGGACGTGCAGGCCGTCCTCGAACGCACCGTGCGCTCGGGGATGCGCTGGCTGCCCTCCTTCGAACCCGAGGCGGTCGTGGAGGTGCTCACCGGCACGCTCGGAGTGTCCGATCCCCACGCCCCGCGCCCGCGGATTCAGCCGCGGCGTTACCTCGCCGCCGGACTGCTCGTCGTCGCCGACCTCGCGGCCGCACGACGCGTCGCCCCCGAGCCGTACCTGCGCCGCGCCATCGGCGAGATCGAACGGGCCGAGACTGTGGAGATGCCCTGAGCTTCGTCAGGGAGGGGAGATGCCCTGACCTTCGTCAGGGAGGGGAGATGCCCTGACCTTCGTCAGGGAGGGGAGATGCCCTGACCTTCGTCAGGGAGGGGAGATGCCCTGACCGTCGTCAGCCGGGATACCGGCTCTCGACGTTGTGCGCGATCCGCCGCAGCAGGTGCGACAGCGTCGAGAGTTCGTTCTCGTCGAGACCGTCGAGCATCTGCCTCTCCCGTGCGAGCCGGCGCGGAAGTTCGGTCTCGACCACCTCGCGGCCCGCGTCGGTGAGCGAGAGCAGGACGACCCGGCCGTCGCGTTCGAGGCGCCGGCGTTCCACGAAGCCGAGCTTGGCGAGACGTTCGGTGTGCTTGGTGGTCGACGCCCCGGAGATGCCCGTGACGGAGGTGACCTCGCTCGCGCGCAACGGACGGTCGCTGCGGGCGAGCGCGCTGAGGACCTCGAACTCGGTGCGGCTGATCCCGCTGGTCTCGAGTTCCCGGTCGAAGTGGGCGAGAGCGAGAGCGCCGATGCGGGTGATGCGGCCGATCACGTCGATGGGACGGACGTCGAGATCCGGATACCGGGCCTCCCAACCGAGTCGTACGCGATCGACGTAATCGGGCTGAGGGCTCTCGGGCGGCATGTGGCCATTCTAACGGTCCGGAGCCCGAAGTTTCATAGATATTTTACAAACGAATTATTACGATGGAGCACATGCTGCTCCTCCGGCCAACCGTCGACCGAGCCCGCCTGCACCACGCCCGAGCGGCACTGGCGCACTCGGTGTCGGCGACCGCGTGGAGGGACGCCCTCGAGATGCGGCGCCCCGACCCCACGGTCGCCGTGGCCCTGCGCGTCGGTCTCGCGACGACCATCGCCCTCGTGGGTGGCGGCCTGCTCGGATACACCCACGTCGCGGGCTTCGCCGCGCTCGGCGCACTCTCGAGCGCCTTCCTGCGCTACGAGCCGTATCCGAGCCGCGCGGTGAGACTGCCGTGGGTGGGGGCGGGGATCACCGCCTACACCGCCCTCGGTGCGGCACTCGGGGCGCTCGGCGCCCCGATGGAGCTGCAGATCCTGGTGATCTCCCTCGGCGCCGGACTGGCCTTCTGGCTGTTCACCGCCTTCCGGCTCGTGGGTCCCGGACCGGTGATCCTCGTGTTCGCTGCGGCCGGGGCCTCGGGTTTCGCCGCGGACTGGGCGGACGTGCGGCTGGTCACCACCGCGGCCGCACTCGGCGCGGTGGCCGGCTGGGTGGTCGCGATGGCCCCGGCCCTCTACAACCCCTACTCGCCGGCGCGGATCGCGGTGGCGCGCGCACTCGCTGCGGTGTCGTCCCTGGAAACCCAAGGTGCGCAGGCCGTTCCTGCGGCCCGGCAGAGCATCGTCCGGGCACGCGAGGTGGTCGGGGCCTGCGCGCGGCGCGACGACGACCACATCCGGGAGCTGCTGGCGCTGCTCGACGCGGCCGAGACGGTCGTCGACGAAGGTTCGCACGAGACCGTCGCCGAACGATGCGACGATTTCCTGCGTTTCGAGGCCGAGTTGCGAAAGGCCCGCCGCGACATCGACATCCCGCATGTCGACGCACGCGGTACTCGCGTGCCCTCGGCCGTACGAGGTTCGGTCGGTGAGGGATTCGAGCGGCTGACCGAACAGGCCGTGCTCGCCGGCACGGGACGGATCGTGCTCGCCTCGCTGTTCGCCGCGCAGCTCGCCGTCCTGTGCGGCCTCGGTCACCCGCTGTGGGCGTCGATGGGTGCGATGGCGGCGCTGCAGGGACTGAACTACCGCAACACCGTTCAGCGCGCTCACCAGCGCATGATGGGCAACGTCGGTGGGGCGGTCGTCGCGGCGGTGCTGCTGGCCCTCGATCTCGGCTACTGGCCGCTCGTCGTCGCCGCCGTGGTGTTCCAGACGATGGCCGAGCTGTTCGTCCTGCGCAATTACGGACTCACGTCGGTGTGTGTGACGGCAATGGCGTTGCTGCTCACCGGACTCGGCGGAGACGCCGGGACCGAGCTCGCGGTCGACCGGGTGGGCGACACGCTGATCGGTGTCGCGGTGGGCGTGATCGTCGCTGCGGTGACCATCCGACGCGACGATCGGCACCACCTCGTCGCGTGAGAGTGGAGGTGGTGCCGATCGGTGGTGCTCAGGAGTGGGCGGCCTCGAACTGCTCGAGGATGTGCTGCGGGATGCGGCCGCGAGAACTGATGGCGTAACCCTTGTTACGTGCCCAGTGGCGGATCGCGGCGAGTTGTTCGGGCGACCGGGTGGGCGGAATCGTCTTGTGCTTGCGCTCGGGGCGCGGACGGCGCGGGGTGGCCGCCTTCGAGGTGACCGTGTGCCGGCTGTGCCCGCTCCGGGCGGCGGCGTTCTCGGCGAGCCACGGGCGCAGGACCGCCAAGAACTTGTCGGCGTTCGCCGGCCGCAGATCGAGTTCGTACTCGACGTCGTCCATGGTGATGCGGAACGATTGGGCCAATCCGTCCATGATCGGTTGACCGTCGATGTCGTCGAAGTATTCGACGCGCACTTTCTGTGCCACGTTTGCTCCTTGTCCCCGAACTTGGTAACTCGACGCTAGTTCTTACTCGGGGGTAGGTTCAAGTCGCGAATGTACGATCCCACCCGCTCGAGAAAACGCTCGAAGAAGACCGGCGGTCGAGTACCCACAACGATATCCGAATTCGGTTCGCGACCCCACATGCCGTAGAGATCGGCCACCGTCGTGCCCCGTGTGAGACGACCGTCGAGCTCGACGTCCACCGTCGCCGGACGCGTCCGATAGGGCACGGTGCCCAGCGCTACCGCCGCGGCGAACGGATCGTGCACGTGCGCCAGATAACCCAGGCCCTGATCGTGGTGGAACTCCATGTAGAACCGCAGTGCGTCGGCGATGTGGCGCACCAGCGGAACGGCCGAGCAGGAACGCTGTCCGCGCGGATCGTCCACCGAGAGCGTCTCGTCGGCGGTGCAGCCGGCCAGACGCGCGAGCTGCGCGACGTGTCCGGGATGCATCTCGATCGACTCGGTGACGTCGAGCGGGCACACGAGGGGACGCCGGTCCGCCGGCACCACGGAGAATGCGTCGAAGACCTCCTTCGCGGCCTCCGGATCCACAGCGACGTTCCATTCCGAGGTCGGGGTGGTGTTGCCGGGATGGTGGAAACACCCACCCATGATCACGAGCCGCCGCAACCGCAACGGGATCTCCGGATCGAGCCGGAGCGCGAGCGCGAGATTCGTGAGCGGTCCGGTGACGAGCCCGGTGAGTTCGCCGGGATGCTGCCGGGTGAGCTCCACCCAGGCCTCGGCGGCGGTGCGCGACGAGCGCGGACGGTTCGGCTCCGGCAACTCGGCGTAACCGACCCCCTGCGGGCCGTGGGTGTCCTCCGTGGTCATCAGCGGCGCGACGAGCGGAACCTGCGAGCCGGCGGCCACCTCGATGTCCGGGCGCCCGCACACCTGCAACCAGGACAACGTGTTCACGGTCACCTGGTCCACCGGGACGTTGCCCGCGGTACACAGGGCCGCGACGATCTCGGCCTCCGGGTCGGCGACCAGGTAGAGCAGGGCCAGGGCGTCGTCGATTCCGGTGTCGACGTCGACGATCAGGCGGGTCCGGGCAGGGGTGGCGGGGGGTTCGTGGACGTGCACGCTCCCATCTTGAAGCATCCCCGCGAGCGCGCTCCGGCGGGGATTGGGAGAATCCGGGAATGCAGAAGCGCAAGGATCGCGGCTATTTCACCGAGCACGACGGGGTCTACCACCCCACGAAGTACGCGCAGAGCCCCTGGTCGGACACGATGCTCAACGGGCCGTGCGTCAGCGGTCTCGTCGCCCGCGAACTCGAGCTCCGGCACTCGGTGGAGGGTTTCGTCCCGTCCCGCTTCACCCTCGATCTGTTCAAGCCGGTGCGGAACGAACCGATCACCTTCACCAGCGAACTGGTGCGCGACGGCAACCGCATCCGCGTGGCCGACGTCGAACTCGTCCAGGGCGGGGAGGTGTCGGCGCGGGCGACCCTGGTGTTCCTGCGCAAGTCGGCGCCGCCGCCCGGGTCGGTGTGGACACGGGACGCGGCCCCCACGCCACCGCCCGAATCGGTCGCGGTGCCGCCGGGACCGCTGGAGTACTCGTCCTGGTACGGCAGCGACCGGCTCGGCTGGACGCGGGTGCGCTCGGAGCACCAGAACTCCGAGCGCAAGCGCCTGTGGTCGCGGCAGCTGCCGATCGTCGTCGGTGAGGAGCTGACGCCCTTCGTCAACACCGCCACCGTCGGTGAGGGCACGAGTTTCGTCACCAACTGGTCGGACAAGGGCGTCGGATACATCAACTGCGATGTCACCCTTGCTCTGTCCCGCCTGCCGGAGGGTCCGGAGGTGGGGATCGAGGCGGACAACCAGATCAGCAGCGACGGGATCGCCGTCGGCACGGCCGTGCTGTTCGACCGGCTCGGTGCGTTCGGCACCGGAGTGGTCACCGCCCTGGCGAACGCACACCGCCAGGTCGACTTCGGCTGAACACGTCGGCCGACCGGAACACCGAGGAGGAGCCATGCGCATACGGCGGATCGTCGATCTGACCCACGTCGTCTCTCCGGACATCCAGGTCTATCCCGGAGATCCCGCACCGGTGTTCACCACGCACGCGTCGGTGGAGACCGACGGGTTCGACCTCACCCACATCCACATGGGATCGCAGACCGGCACCCACATCGACGCGCCGCGGCACGTGCGGAGGGACGGCGCTCCGGTCGATCTCCTGCCGCCGGACGGGCTCGTCGCCCGCGGGGTCGTGTTCGACGTACGTGAATACGTCGACGACGCATCGTTCGTCACGCCGGACATGCTGCGGCACGAACACGTGCCGGCACCCGGCGACATCGCGATCGTCCACACCGGCTGGGCCCGGTACTTCGGCAGCGACCGCTACTTCGACCATCCCGTGCTGAGCGTGGACGCGTGCCGCTGGCTGCTCGAGCGCGGGGTGCGGGTGGTGGGCATCGACGCGCCGAGCATCGACGCCACCGGCGACGAGACGCTCGCCGCGCACCACATCCTCGCCGAGGAAGGTGCGGTGATCTGCGAGAACCTGCGCAATCTCGAGGACGTCGATTTCCCCGATCCGCTGATCTCGCTCCTGCCGATCCCGTTCGCCGGACTCGACGGCTCACCGGTCCGCGCCGTCGCGATCGACATCGAGACCTGAAGCCGCCCCGGCATTCTCGTCCGGTCGGTCGGGGCCGGTCGGTTGACGCAGCTCGGGCGGGCCGGTCTAGTCGAGGATGTCGCGGACCTGGGTGTCCTCGCGTCCACCCACGACCAGTTCGCGCACCGCCGCCATGTGCTTCTGCCAGTGGGTGAAGGCAGCGTCGCCGTCGCGGGCCCGGAGGATCCGGATGAACTTGCGCTGCGACCGCACGAACAGCTTGTAGTTGTCCTCGTAGTCGGCGGCGTCGCGTTGCATGCTCTCGCGGGTGACGTTCATGGTGTGCCGCTCGTAGATCTCGTGCAGCATGCCCGCGATGAGCGCGAGCGACGCGTTGCCGGCGAGCTGCACCATCCGCAGGTGCAACTCCGCGGCGGCCTGCCCGAAGGTGCCCTCGGCGAACGCCGCCGGAATCGTCTCGTCCACAAGTCGTTCCAGCTCGTCGATCGCCTCGTCGCTGCCGGTCTCCGCCAGCAGCCGGGCCGCCGCCGGTTCGATCGCCTCCCGGGCGACGTACACGTCGGCGACGGTGGCTCCGGCGAGTTCGAGCAGGAGGGAGGCGGGGCGGGCCACGACTTCCGGTCCGGGCACACAGATCCGGGCGCCGGCCCGCGACCCGCGGCGCACCTCCACGAGACGTTCGGCCTCGAGCACGCGCACCGCCTCGCGCAGTGTCGGCCGGCTCACGGAGAAGTGCTCCATGAGGGAGGCCTCGTGGGGCAGGTGGTCGCCGTCCTTCAGTTCACCGTCGACGATCATGCGCCGGAGTTTGCGTGCCACGAGTTCGGCGGTCTTCGGAGTGCGGATCGCCCTGCCCGAGGAGACACGCGTGTCGAACGCGGGTGCCGGTGCTTCTTCGCTCACGGGAAGACCTTCCTGCTCCGTTATGACTTCTACCACCTGGTGAACGTACAGATCCATCGTACGTGCGGCGGTCCCGGAAGGCCGGGTCCGGGGCCGCCCCCACCTCAGTTCGCGATGTGTTCGCGCGGCAGCCCCAGCAGCCGTTCGGCGATGACGTTGCGGTTGATCTCCGAGGTGCCGCCGGCGATGGTCATGGCCCGCGCCAGCAGGTAGTAGTGGCTCCACACCGGCTCGTCGCCGGCGAGCACCGCCGGTCCGGCGATCTGCATCGCGAGTTCGCCCACGTGCTGGGTGTGTTCGGCGATCAGCATCTTCGTGACGCTGCCCTCGGGTCCGAAGTCGCCACCGGCCACGGCCCGCACCACGTGCCGCAGGTTGAGCACGGCGAACGCCTGCTCGCGGGCGACGAGCGCCGCGATCCGCCGCGTCACCGACACGTCCCCCGGGGCGTACGTCGACGCGAGATCGAGCAGCGCGTATGCGGAGTAGGTCTCGTCGGTCTTCCCCCCGCCGATCGAGACGCGTTCGTTGCCGAGCGTCGCGCGGGCCACCGTCCAGCCGGCGTCGACCTGCCCGACGACGTCCTCGTCGGGCACGAACACGTGGTCGAAGAACACCTCGTTGAAGACGGCGTCGCCGCTGATCTCCCGCAGGGGCCGGACGGTCACGCCCGGGGCGGTGAGGTCGACGACCATCGTCGTGATGCCCTTGTGCTTGGGCACGTCCCGGTTGGTGCGAATGGTGGCGAGACCGCGGGTGGAGTTCTGCGCGTTGGACGTCCACACCTTCTGGCCGGTGATGCGCCAGCCTCCCTCGACCTTCACCCCGCGTGTCGACACCGCCGCGGCGTCGGAGCCGGCACCGGGCTCGGAGAACAGCTGGCACCACACCTGCTCGCCCATCAGTCCCGGCCGGATCCAGCGGTCGATCTGCTCCGGGGTGCCGTGCTGGGTGAGGGTGAGCAGGATCCACGCGCCGATGCCGAGACCGTGCGGTTCGACGGTGTCGCCGAACTCCTCGTCGATGACGAGCTGTTCGACGGGTGAGGCGCCGCGGCCGTAGGGCGGGGGCCAGTGCGGCATCAGGTATCCCGAGTCGACGAGCAGGGCCCGCCGCTCCGATTCGGGGACGGCGGTGTAGCGCACCACGAATTCACGTGCGGCGGAACGGAAATCCTCGGACTCCGGCGGCAGGTCCACGGCGTAGTGGCGGCGGCTCCCAGCCCGTCCCGAGACGGCGAGCGAGTCGAGCGCGGAGGTGGGATCACCGAACAGCATCCGCAGGGCGTGGGCGCGCCGCAGGAACAGATGGCAGTCGTGCTCCCAGGTGAAACCGATGCCACCGTGGATCTGGATGCTCTTCTGCGCGTTGGTGATGTAGGCGTCGAAGGCGATGATCCGCGCGACGTCGAGGGCGAGATCGCCCTGCTCGCCACCGACCCCCGATCGCGCAGCGTCCCAGGCCGTGCCGGTCGCGAGTTCGCTGGTCGCCAGCATGTCGGCGAGGTGGTGCTTGATCGCCTGGAAGGACCCGATGGGCCGGCCGAACTGCTCGCGTACCTTTGCGTAGGCGAGCGCGGCCTCGAGGGTGGCGCGGGTGCCGCCGGAGGCCTCCGCCGCGGCGAGGGCGCGGGCGACGTGGTTCGCGTGCGTGCCGCCGCCGGGGACGAGCGCCGTCACCGGCGCGGCCTCGAGGGTCACGCGGGCGAGCCGCAGGGTCGGGTCGAAGTCGCCGGTGGGGGTCACCGTGACCGACGGTTCGCCGGGGGACACGAGGACGAGATCGTCCCCGGAGACGAGAGCGAGCAGGCTCGCGCTCGCACCCCAGACGACGAGATCGGCGGTGCCGGTGACGGTGTTCCCGGAGACCGTGAGCGAGCCGGACAGTCCGAGGCCCGGGAACACCGAGCCGTCGGCGAAGCGGGGGAGCCATTCGGCGCGGAGGGCGTCGTCGCCCTTTGCGTCCAGCGTTGCCGAGGTCGCCACGCTCGCGAGGAACGGGACGGGGACGAGCAGCCGCCCGAGTTCCTCGGCGACGACCGCGACGTCGGGCAGCGCGGCGTCGCCCCCGCCGAGGTCGGCGGGCAGGTGCAGGCCCAACCAGCCGAGTTCGCCGAGCTGTTTCCACAGCTGGCCGAGGTCGGCGGTGGGATCGTCGAGCAGCTGCCGGGCGAGCGTGCCGGCGTCGTGGCCGGTGAGGAACGACCGGACGGCGTCGGAGACGGCGTGGTGGTCGTCGGTGAGCGCGAGTGGCATGGAGGTTCTCCTCGGCCGGGCGAGTGCTGGTCACTTGTAGCACTATCTAAACTATGTTATCCGCGCTACTTTGGGAAGCCGTCGGCTCTTTACATGTATAACCAGGTTGACTTACTGTTGGTCGTGCAGCCGCTCGTCCCGGCGCAGTCCACGTACGGAGGTAGACGATGACCACGTCGGAGAAGACCGAGAACTCTGCGAAGACCGGAATCCCTGCCGAGAAATCCGATGAGATCTACACTTTCCGCGAGGAGGACATCCAGCGGGCGAGGGATCTCGTCGGGGTCTACCACGCGATGACGCAGCGGGAGCAGTACACGCGCGCCTCCCCGGACATCATGCGCAACTTCGCCCGCAGCTACGGCGACGACAACCCGCTGTTCACCGACGAGGAGTACGGCACGACCACCCGGTGGGGCGGCCAGATCGCGCCACCGATGATCAACATCGCTGTGCGCAAGGAACTCCTGGCCGACCCGGTCCCGCGGGAACAGCGACGGCCGTCCTTCCGCGGCATCCACGTCTTCGTCTCCGGCACCACCACCCACTGGTACCGCCCGGTCCTCGACGGCGACATCCTCTACGGCTTCCACGGCACGGAGAAGGTCGAGGAGAAGCAGTCGGAGTTCGCCGGCCGGTCGCTCATCATCACGGGCCTGCAGGTGCAGTTCAACCAGCGCGCCGAGGTCGTCCAGACCCAGCGGGTCATCACCATCCACACCGAGCGGCACGAGTCGAGGAAGCGCAAGAAGTACGACGCCATCGAACCGGCCGACTACACCCCCGACGACATCGCCCGCATCGACGAGATCTACGCGGCCGAACAGGTCCGCGGCGCCACCGTCCGTCGCTGGGAGGACGTGGAGGTCGGCGAGAGCCTCGGCACCATGGCCAAGGGCCCGCTCACCACCACCGACATGGTCGTCTTCCACTCGGGCGGATACGGTTTCGCTCCCTACACGCCCTGCTCGGGGCGGCTCGCCTACAAGAACCGGCAGCGCATCGCCCCGTTCTACATCCCGAACGAGCACGGCATCCCCGACGTCGCGCAGCGCATCCACTGGGACACCGGCTACGCCCGCTCGATCGGCCTGCCCGCCGCCTACGACTACGGCATGATGCGCGACTGCTGGCTGTCGCACTACCTCACCGACTGGATGGGCGACGACGGCTGGCTCGTCACCATGTCGAGTCAGATGCGCAAGTTCAACTATCTCGGCGACACCCACACCCTCACCGGTGAGGTGGTCGGCAAACGCGTCGAGGACGGGCGGTATCTCGTCGACATCGAACTGCGCGGCACCAGCCAGCGCGGGGAGATCACTTGCCCCGCCACGGCGACCGTCGCACTGCCCTCCCGCGACGCCGGCCCGGTCGCGCTGCCCACCCCGCCCGCCGAGTTCGAGGCGCTGGCCGCGCGGATGCTCGAACGCGACGCCGAACTGCGCGCCGCACGGCGGGCGGCCCGCGAGGGGAGCGCGTCGTGACCCCCTGGACACCCGCGGACGTGTCACGTCAGGATGATGCGGGGCGACGCCGGAACCTGCAGGAGGACACGTGGACCTGAACAGCACGACCACGGTGGTCGCCGAACTGAAGGACAACGTCCTCACCGTCACGCTCGACCGCCCCGAGCGGCTCAACGCCTTCACCGACACCATGCGTGCCGAGTTCCGCCGGCTTTGGCACTTCGCCTCCGAGACCGACGAGGTGCACGTCGTCGTGCTCCGCGCGAACGGTGAGCGGGCCTTCAGCACCGGCGTCGACGTCCAGGAGGGCACCTACCTCTCCGACAACGTCTTCAGCCGGCGAGATCCCGGCGTGGACCTGTCCCCGAAGCAGAACAACTGCTGGAAGCCGCTCGTGTGCGCGGTCCACGGCATGGTCGCCGGCGGCGCCCTGTACTGGCTCAACGAGGCCGACATCATCGTCGCCAGCGAGGACGCCCAGTTCTTCGACCCCCACACCTCCTACGGGATGGTCGCCGCACTCGAACCGATCGGCCTGGCGCACCGCATCCCGATCGGCGAGGTGCTGCGCATGGTGCTGCTCGGTCTCGACGAGCGGATGTCCGCCGAACGGGCCCGCGAGATCGGCTTCGTCAGCGAGGTCGTGCCCCGTGAGGAGTTGTGGGACCGGGCCGCACACCTGGCCGAACGCATCGCCGCCAAGCCGCCCGCCGCGATCCAGGGCAGCATCCGGGCCATCTGGGAATCCAAGGACCGCACGCGATCCCACGCACTCGCCACCGGCATGATGTACACCGACCTCGGCAACCCCATCGGGACGAGCCAGGTCGACCGTGCCGCCGTCCCGAAGCGCGACTACGAGGTGCGTTGACATGGACTACGGGATGACCCCGGAACTCGAGCAGTTCCGCAAGGAGGTCCGGCACTTCGTCGAGAACCACAAGCCCGACGTTCCGGTACGGGCCGGTGTGCGCAGCGCCGAGAACGAGGACGAACTCCGCAGGCTGAAGGAGTGGACCCGGAAACTTTTCGAGGCGGGCTACATCGGCGCCGACTGGCCCGAGGAGTACGGCGGCTCGGCGCACCATTCCCCCGAGAGGGACGTCGTGGTGGGCGAGGAACTCGCCCGCGGACGCGCGGCGGCGTCGGTGCAGGGAGCGGGGCTGCTCGTCGCCCACGCCCTCATCGACTTCGGCACCGAGGAACAGCGCCGGAAGTTCCTTCCCGGCATCAGATCCGGAGAACTGATCTTCTGCCAGCTGTTCAGCGAACCGAGTTCCGGAAGCGATCTCGCGTCGTTGCGCACCAAGGCCGTTCCCGACGCCGACGGCGGCTACACCGTCACCGGCCAGAAGGTGTGGACGACCAACGGGCACTGGGCCGACTACGGATACCTGCTGGCCCGCACCGACCCGGACACGCCGAAACACAAGGGCATCAGCGCGTTCCTCGTGGACATGTGCTCACCCGGTGTCGAGGTGCGGCCCCTGCGGGAGATGACGGGCACCTCCGACTTCAACGAGGTGTTCCTCGACGAGGTGCACCTCGGACCCGACGCCCTCATCGGGGCCCCGAACCAGGGCTGGCTGATCGCCAATTCCAGCCTGGCGCACGAACGCAGCGCCGTCGCCTCGGCGGCGGTCCGGCTGCAGCAGGACATCGAGTCGCTGAAGGACCTGGCACGCAGGGTGACCCGACACGGCCGGCCCGCCCTCGAGGACGGTGCCGTCCAGGAACGGATCGGCGAGCTCGAGGCGCAGGTCACCGCTCTGTCCGCCCTCGTCTACGCCAACATCGGACGCTGGTCGCGGGGCGCCGAACGGATCCACGACGCCCCGATGGCCAAGCTGATGTTCAGTGAAACCGGAGTCGAGACAGCGCGTTTCGCGCTCGAACTCGCCGGTGCGCGAGGGATACTGGTCGAGAACGACGAGAACGCGGTGGACGACGGGCGGTGGCAGGACGAATTCCTGTACGCCCGTGCGTACACCATTGCGGGTGGCACGTCCGAGATCATGCGCAACATGATCGCCGAGCGGGGACTCGGCCTGCCCCGCTGAACCCTGTCGAAGTGCCCGTGACCCGGCGACGGCGACCCACCCTCGCCGGGGCGGAGCACCGGTCACGAACACCTTCGGGTCCGCCGAAGAGGAGGCTCCGCGATGACGGGCATCAGAGAATCATTGACCCTGCTGTGGTCCACCCCCGACGACACGAACATGGTGCAGGAGGGCAGGACGTGGCGCACCTGGGGTGAGGTGCGGGCGATCGTCGAACGGATCGACGCCGAACTCACCCGCGTCGGATGCGGGCACGGAACCCGCGTGGGCGTCGTCCTGTCCAACCGCGTCGAATCCGTCGCCGCCCTGATCGCGATCCTCTCCCGGGGTCGCGTCCTGCTCACTCTCAATCCCGCACAACCGGTTCCGCGCATCGTCGAGGACGCGGTGGGCTCGCGCCCCGCCGTCGTGCTCGCCTCGCGGGAGTACTGGGCGAACGAACAGTTCGCCGCCCCGCTCGCGGAGGCCGGCATCGTCGGGTTCGCCGTCGACGGACCGGAGGTGGTGCAGCGGATCGGCGGCGACCGGGTCCGCGGCGGTGGGGTCGACGAGAAGGATCCGGTGGCGGTCGAGATGTTCACCTCCGGTACCACCGGCCCTCCCAAACGGATCCCGTTGACCTGGAGGCAACTCGAAGCCGCCCTCGAGGCCGTTCACGGCCACACCGGCAAGGGACGCGGCGACCGCGTACCGTTCACCGGACCCGTCTCCCTGATCTCCCTGTCGATGGTGCACATCGGGGGACTGTGGGGTGTAGTCCAGTCGCTCGCCGAGGCGCGGCCCATCGTCCTCATGCCCCGCTTCACGGTCGAGGGCTGGGCCGACGCGGTGCACGAACACCGGATGATCCTCGCCGGTCTGCCCCCGGCGGCGATGCGCTCGGTTCTCGACGCGGACGTGCCGAAGGAGAAACTCGCGACTCTGCGGGCCATCACCGCCGGCACCACCTTCGTCAGCCCCGACCTCGCCGACGAGTTCACCGCCCGCTACGGGATCCCCATCATGATCATGTACGGCGCAACGGAATTCGGGGGAGCGGTCGCCGGATGGACCAAACCCCTCATCGCCGAGTGGTGGGACCGCAAACGCGGTAGCGTCGGCCGGCCCTTCCCCGGCGTACGGATGCGGGTGGTCGACGAGGACGGCACCGTGCTCCCGGAGGGATCCACCGGCCGGCTCGAGGTCAGCTCCCCGCAGACCGGCACCGGTGTCGGCGACTGGGTGCGCACCAGCGATCTCGGGCACCTCGACGAGGACGGCTTCCTGTACATCGACGGCCGCGCCGACGACGCGATCGTGCGCGGTGGCTTCAAGATCCAGCCGGAGACGGTGTGCAACGCGTTGCGCGCCCACCCGTCGGTGCTCGACGCGTCGGTGTACGGCCGGCCCGACGAGCGGCTCGGGCAGGTGCCGGTCGCGGTGATCGAACTCGTCGCCGGCGCCGACCCCGTCGACGTCGACGAACTGAAGACGTTCCTGAGGACCCGGCTGACCGCCTACGAGATTCCCGTCGACATCCACACCGTGGACGCGCTGCCGCGCAGCGTGTCGCTGAAGGTGGACCGCCGGCGGCTGCTCGAGATGGTCGACGGGATCGAATCCGCCCGTACCTGAACGGGAGACGGGCCCACAGTGCGCAGAGAGGGGACCGCACGATGACGACGTCGATGAATCCGACCGATCGGGCGGCCGTGCACGGCGACCGGCCGGCGATCGTCATGGCCGAGACCGGGGCACGGCTGACCTACCGGCAACTCGAATCGTCGTCCAACCGCATCGCGCACCTGTTCCGGCGGCTCGGTCTCGAACCGGGTGACCACATCGCGATCGTGACGGAGAACTGTCTCGACGTGTTCCCGGTGCTGTGGGCGGCGCAGCGCACCGGACTGCTCTACACGCCGGTCAACTGGCACCTGTCCGACGCCGAGGCCGCCTACGTGGTGGAGAACTGCGGGGCCCGTGTGGTGGTGCACTCGGCGGAACTCGACCGGCTCGGTGACGCCGTCGCCACTGCGAGCCCGGCCGTGGAGGTCCGCTTCACGACCGGTCCGAGTTCACCCTCGGGCGCCCGGGTGCTCGCGGACGAGGTTGCGTCCCTTCCGGACACACCCGTCGAGGACGAACTCGAGGGCTACTACATGCTTTACTCGTCCGGCACCACCGGGCGGCCCAAGGGCATCCTCCCCGCCCTCACCGGCGCACCCTTCGGTACGGGACTGCCGATCGACGCGACGATGCGCGACGCCTTCGGGTTCGGGGAGGACACCGTCTATCTCAGCCCGGGGCCGCTCTACCACGCGGCGCCCCTGGGATGGACGATGGGCACGGTCCGCAACGGCGGCACCGCGATCGTCATGGAGACCTTCGACGCCGAGCGCGCCCTCGCCGCGATCGACCGGCACGGCGTCACCCACGCTCAGTTCGTGCCCACCATGTTCGTGCGCATGCTCAAGCTCCCCGGCGAGGTCCGGCGGCGGTACGACGTGTCGAGCCTGCGCGTGGTGGTCCACGCCGCGGCGCCGTGCCCCGTCGAGGTCAAGGAACGCATCATCGACTGGTTCGGTCCGAAGATCCTCGAGTTCTACGCGGGCAGCGAGGGCAACGGCTTCTTCATGATCACCACCGGCGAATGGCTCGAACACCGCGGGTCCGTCGGCAGGCCGTCGCTGGGCACGGTGCACATCTGCGACGAGGCCGGCAACGAACTCGGTCCCGGTGAGGTGGGCACGATCTGGATCGAGGGCGGCCTCGACTTCGAGTACCACGGCGACCCCTCCAAGACCGCCGAGGCGTACGACGAGCGGGGCTGGAGCACCCTCGGCGATCTCGGGCACGTCGACGAGGACGGCTACCTCTACCTGTCGGCACGCCGCTCGGACCTGATCCTGTCCGGTGGCGTCAACATCTATCCCGTCGAGATCGAGGACGTGCTGACGATGCACCCGGCCGTCCTCGACGTCGCCGTGGTGGGCCTGCCCGACGAGGAGATGGGCCAGCGGGTGCACGCCGTGGTCACCGTCGTCGACGGCGTCGAGGCCGAAGACGCGCTGGCTGCGGAACTCGTCGACTACACCCGTGCCCGGCTCGCGCACTTCAAGGCGCCGCGCAGCATCGAGTTCGGGGAGGTGCCGCGGCTGCCCAGCGGGAAGATCCTGCGCCGCGCGCTGCTCGCCCGCTACGAGGCGGCCGCGACGTCCTGAACCGTCAGGGCCATCGGGTCGTCAGGGCCACTGGGTCGTCAGGGCCACTGGGTCGCGACGATGCGCATCGTGCCGTAGACCGCCGTGCCGGCGGTGACGAGCGCGAACAGGGCGATCCACAGCCCGGCGGGCAGATGGGTGAGCCACCGTAGCTGGTCGGCGTCGGATCCCTGCCCGCGACCGCGCCGGTGCGTGCGGGCGAGTTCGAGCACCGGGCGGGTCGCGCCGAGCAACAGCACCCAGGTGATCAGGTAGGCCGCCGCGTACCGCACCACCGGATCGCCGAGATAGGCGGCCGCACCCACGAGCGCGCCCGCGATCACCACGGAGACGAAGCCGTACGGATTGCGGATCAGGAGCAGCAGCAGCGCGAGGGCGGCGAGGATCGACCACAGCACCGCCGCGGGCCGGTTCACGGTCAGCAGGGTCGCGGCCGCGAAGCCGAGCACCGCCGGACCGGTGTACCCGGCGAAGGTCGTCGCGATCATGCCCGGCCCGCGCGGGTTGCCGGACGAGACCGTCACCCCGGAGGTGTCGCTGTGCAGCCGGATGCCCGACAGTTTCCGGCCGACGAGCGCCGCGACGAGCGCGTGCGACCCCTCGTGCGCCTGGGTGACGACGTGCCGGGTCTTCAGCCACAGCGGCCGCACAGTCACCAGGACCAGGGCGATCGCCGCCGTGATCACCACCAGCGCGGTGGGTGCAGGGTCGTCGACCGTGGACACGGCCCGCCACAGGGACGACACCGCCTCCGTGAACGAGTCCGGGGAAGTGGACACGGGTCACCTTTCCGTCGGGCCGGAGCAAGGGCACGGCGCCCCGGCGATAGCCTGATGAGCATGCCCGACCGCCGTACCTCCGAGATCAGGGCAGGTGTCTCCGATTCGTGGGCGGTCGGCCTCGGCCTGATCCCGCTGGGTCTCGCCTTCGGGGTGGTGCTCACCCAGGGCGGCTTCGACTGGTGGTGGGCACCGATCTTCTCCACCGTCATCTACGCCGGGTCCATGGAGTTCCTCGCCATCGGCCTGATCGCCGCGGTCACGCCGTTCCTCTCGGTGGCGGCCGCGACCCTGCTCGTGAACTTCCGGCACGTCTTCTACGGCCTGTCCTTCCCGCTCAACCGGGTGCGCGGGCGGTTCGCCCGCCTCTACAGCGTGTACGCGCTCACCGACGAGTCCTACGCGATCGTCGCCCCCAAGGCCCGCGAGACGCTGTCGAGCACCCGCATCCTCACCGTGCAGGTCGTGTGCCAGCTCGTGTGGGTCGCGTCCGGCACCGTGGGTGCGCTGGTCGGCGCGGTGCTGCCCGAGGGGCTCGCCGGCCTCGAGTTCGCCCTCACCGCGCTGTTCACGGTGCTGGCGATCGACGCCTTCCGCGCGAACCGCGACCTGCCGGCTCCGGTGATCGCGCTCGTGTGCGGGCTGGTGGCGCTGCTGGTCGCGAAGGACGAGATGCTCGTCGTCGGTCTCGGCCTGTTCGTGCTGTGCCTGTTCGTGCGATTCGTCTACCGGGACAAGGTGGCGCGTGCCTGAGTCGGTGCCCGGCGCCGGATACGTCCTCGGTGCCCTCGCGGTGATGTTCGTCGTGACCGTCGCGCTGCGCGCGGCGCCGTTCGTGGCGCTCGCCGCGCTGAAGAACTCGGCGTTCGTCGCCTTCCTCGGCCGCACTATGCCCGCGGGGGTCATGGTGATCCTCGTGCTCTACACGCTGCGCGACGTGGGCCAGACGACCTGGCTGCCCGCGGCGGTGGGCCTGGCGGGGACGATCGCGGTGCACCTGTGGCGGCGGAACGCCGCGTTGAGCACGGTCGCCGGGACGGGCCTCTACCTGGTGGCGTCGGCGCTCTGGACCTGAGCGGTCTCCTGCGGCTCGGCCACCGCGGTGACCTCGGCGGGGGCGGCAGCATCGACCCCGGCGGGCTCGGGCACGGGCCGGCGGCTGCGGGCGGCGACCATCGCGGCGACGAACACTGCGATCGCGGCCAGGCACTGCGAGGTGCCGAGCACCTCGAGGACGGCCTGCTCCACCCAGTTCCCGGACGGCGCCTGACGCAGCAGGTGGTTGGGGCCGACGAAGAACACGATCGCGGCGGGCAGCAGCACCGGCCACCAGCGCCGGTAGGCGGGAGCGACGAGCAGCGGCACGAGGAACAGCGAGTACACCCAGTGGTGGGTGACGGCGATCGGCGCGGCGAGCAGTGAGGCGAGACCCACCAGGCCCACGGCCACGACCGGTTCGCCGGCGCGCAGGAACCGGTGGGCGGCCCAGGTGGTGCCCGCGACGACCACCGCGGCACCGAGCAGCCACAGTCCCTTCGCGACCCCGTCGGAGAGATCGAACCGGGCGATGAGCCCGGTCAGGGCCTGGTTCCGGAAGAAGCTGGGGTCACCGGCGCGGTCGGTGGCGAAGAACTCGGTGGTCCAGAAGTACAGACTCGAGTCGGGGCGCAGCCAGAAACCGAAGGCGACGGTCGCGGCGAAGGCGCCGAACGCGCGCACCACCGACGGCAGGTCGCGGCGGAGCAGGAAGATCAGGCCGAACGCGGCCGGGGTGACCTTGACGGCCGCGGCCAGGGCGACGCCGACCCCGCGGAACCGCTTCGGGATCACGCCGAGCAGGTCCGCGACGACGAGCACCATGAGCACGATGTTGATCTGGCCGAACGCGAAGTTCGAGCGGAACGGTTCGAGCCACAGCACGGGGCCGAGCGACGCCGCGGCGATCAGGCTCGGGTGGGACATGTCGAGGTTCCGGTAGAGGATCCTCAGCACCCACCACACCAGGGCGATCAGTCCCGCCGTCCACACCACCTGCAGGACGGTGCTGCTCACGAGCGCCATCGGCGCGAACAGGAACGCCGCGAAGGGTGGATAGATGAACCGGAAACCGGAGTGGCTGAAGAACCCTTCGGTGTAGAGCGGGGTGTGGTGCAGGAACGCCCAGCCCGCGTCGCGGAACACGTCGAGGTCCATGAGGTATTCGCGCACGGCGTCGCGCATGTACCCCGCGACTGCCAGGACCGAGACCGTCAGACCGATGGCGATCAGCAGGGATCGAACAGGTCGGGTACGGACTTCGGTCAACAGCACGGGCATTACCTCCGGGTAGGGAACTTCCGCCCAGCCACGTTACACAACCGTTGTATTTCGTTGCCGGATGAGAACGACGGCGCCTCAACCCTTTTGACCGTGTTTTCCGTTTTGCACGCTTGTAACCGGACGGGGCGGCCGGCGGAAACGCCTTGCCCTTCGATCACATAGTCAACTATGTTATCTAGGTATCTGCGAGCGGTGCCCACCGCAGGATCGCGCGCCGGACGGCGAACTCCGAGGAGCGGCAATGTTGAACACGCGGTTCACCCGAGAATTCGGAATCGAACACCCGGTCGTGCAGGGCGGAATGATGTGGGTCGGCCGGGCGGAACTGGCCGCCGCGGTCTCCGACGGCGGTGGTCTCGGCATCATCACCGCCCTGACCCAGCCCACCCCCGACGACCTCGTCACCGAGATCGAGCGGTGCCGGGCGCTGACCGACAAGCCCTTCGGCGTCAACCTCACCCTCACCCTGTCGATCAACCAGCCGCCCTACGCCGAGTACCGGCAGGCCATCATCGACTCCGGGGTGAGGATCGTCGAGACCGCCGGCTCCGACCCCACGGTCCACGTCGAGCACTTCAAGGAACACGACATCAAGGTGATCCACAAGTGCACGAGCGTCCGGCACGCCCTCAAGGCGCAGCGGATCGGTGTCGACGCGGTGAGCATCGACGGTTTCGAGGCCGCCGGTCATCCCGGTGAGGACGACGTTCCCGGACTCGTCCTCATCCCCGCCTGCGCCGACGCCCTCGACATCCCGTTCATCGCCTCCGGCGGTTTCGCCGACGGCCGCGGCCTGGCCGCGGCACTGACCCTCGGCGCCGACGGCATCAACATGGGCACCCGGTTCATGTGCACCGTCGAGAGCCCGATCCACGAGAACATCAAGCAGCAGATCGTCGACGCCGGCGAGCGCGACACCCAGCTGATCTTCCGTCAGCTGCGCAACACCATGCGCGCGGCGAAGAACTCGGTGAGCCAGGAGGTCGTCGAGATCCTCGAACGAGGAGGACGGTTCAAGGACGTCAAGGATCTCGTCGCCGGCACCCGTGGCCGCAAGGTCTACGAGGACGGCGACCCCGAGGCCGGTATCTGGACCGTCGGCATCGCCCAGGGGCTCGTGCGCGACATCCCGCCCGCCGGCGAACTCGTGCGCCGCGTCGTCGCCGAGGCGGAGGCGAAGCTGCTCGGCTTGGCCGGGTCCATCGTCGACCCCGTGTCGGTTTCCTGAAAGGACACGCCATGACCGAGACCGACACCCAGGCCACCGCGACCGACGGAGCGGCTCCACTGCTCGTGTCGAAGGACGGACCGGTCGTCGTCCTCACCCTCAACCGCCCCGACCGCCGCAACGCCATCGACCGGGCGATGCGCAAGGCCCTGAAGAAGGAACTATGGCGGGCCGACGGCGACGGCGACGTCCGTGTCGTGGTGCTCACCGGCGCCGGCACGTCCTTCTCCTCGGGAGTGGATCTGCCCGAGGCACTGTCCGGTCCACCGCCCTCGGCCGAGGGGCCGACACCGACCCAGGTGCTGCGAGGTATCTCCAAACCGGTCATCGCCGCGGTGAACGGACCCTGCTACACCGGCGGATACGAACTGGCGGTGAACTGTTCGTTCATCATCGCCTCCGACCGCGCCGAGTTCGCCGACACCCACGCCCAGATCGGATTGCTCAACGGCTGGGGTGGCAGCGCGATGCTGCCACGCATGATCGGCCTGCCCGCCGCGATCCAGTTCATCCTCAGCGGCGAACCGATCGACGGCCGCACCGCCGCACGCATCGGACTGGCGAACGAGGTCGTCGACCACGACGAGCTGATGGAGCGCACCCTCGTGATCGCCCACCGGATCGCCGACGGGCATCCCGAAGCGGTGCAGCGGATGCTGCGCCTGCTCAAGGAGGGTGCCGGTGCCTCTCTCGCCCACGCCCTGGGGCTCGAGGCCGAGGCCGCCGCCACCTTCCGTCCCGACGGCGCCGACATCGGGGCGCGTTACGCCAAGCGGCGCGCCGAGAAGTCCTGACCTGCACAACCATCCGACATCCTGGGAGGACCGGTGGAGGAGAAGTCCGCGGTGGTGCTCGACGACACCACCGGAGACTGGCGCAGCCGCCTGACGGCCCTGCTCGACGACTACCGGCGCCGCCCCCGGCCCGCCACGTCCCGTGACCGCTTCGACGCGGCCCGGGCCTGGCAGTCCGAACTCGTCGACGCGGGTCTGGCCGCGCCGGGCTGGCCACGCGCGGTCGGCGGCATGGGACTGTCGCTCGAGGACCAGCTCGACTACTACCGGATGACGACCCGCGCCGGGGCCCCGAAACATCCGTGTCCCCTGTCGTTCATCGTCGCCCCGACGATCATCGTGCACGGCACACAGGAGCAGAAGGACCGCTTCCTCGAACCGCTGCTGCGCGCCGACGAGTTCTGGTGCCAGGGTTTCTCGGAACCCGGCGCCGGCAGCGACCTCGCGTCGCTGTCCACCCGCGCGGTGCGCGACGGCGACGTCTACCGGGTGACGGGACAGAAGATCTGGACGACGATGGCCGACCGGGCCGACTGGATCTTCGCGCTGGTGCGCACCGGGGCGCCCGGCCGGAGCACCGAGGGCATCACCTATCTGCTGATCCCGATGGACTCACCGGGCATCGAGGTGCGTCCCCTGCGCGACGCGGCGGGCGGGCACCACTTCGCCGAGGTGTTCTTCGACGACGTCGAGGTCCCCGTCACCAACCGGATCGGGGCCGAGGGCGAGGGCTGGTCCATCATGCGGACCTCGCTCGGGCACGAACGGGCCACCGCCTTCCTCGCCGACGAGTTCCGGTACCGCAGCACGGTCGACAAGGTGTTCGCTCTCGCCGCCGACCGGGGATACGCTGACGATCCGCTGGTGCGGCAGGACCTCGCGAAGGTGGAGACCGGTGTCCGGGTGATCGCCGCGAACAGCGCGCGAGCTCTGGACGCGGTTCTGCGGAACGAGGATCCGGGTGGGCTGGCATCGATCAACCGGCTGGTGAAGTCGGAGTTCGAACAGCACATGCACCGGCTCGCCCTGCGCCTGACCGGTTCCGGCGCGCTGCTGAACACCCGGTCCGAAGGTGTCGTGGAGAAGGGACGCTGGACCTACGGGTACCTGATGTCGCGGGCCGCGACGATCGGTGCCGGCACCGCCGAGATCCAGCGGAACACCATCGCGGAGAACGTCCTCGGGCTGCCCTCGCATCGGGGGGAGGGACGTCGTGCCCCGGTGGTCGCCCCCGGCCGGCCGCTCACCACGCCCGGTGAGGACGAAGCGTCGGTCCGGGAGGTGTTGGGCAAGCTGGTCGCCTCGTTCGTGGACACCGAGCAGCTTCTCGCCCGCGAGACGGCCCCGGGCGGATACGACACCGCCCTGTGGGACGCACTCGTCGAGTTCGGGCTGCCGGGCCTCGCCGTCCCCGAATCCCTCGGGGGCGGTGCGCAACCGCTGCGACTGCTGTGCGGAGCGGTGGAGGAGACCGCCCACCGGCTCGCGTCGGTGCCGTTGGTGCCCACCGCGATCGTCCTCGAGGTGCTCGTCGCCGCCGGTGCGGACGAGCCGGCCCGTCGCATCGTCGACGGTGCCACCGCGGCCTTCGTCGTGCCGGTCGACGACCAGGGCTGGCGCACCGAGGGATCCCTCCCGGTCCTCGAGGACGGACGGCTGACCGGACGGGTCGACCGGGTCGCCGGCGCTCCGGCCGCCGGGATCCTCGTCGTCCTCGCCACCGATGCGGGAACCGGGGATCGGGTGCTGGTGACCGTCGAGCCGCCGAATGTGGATGTGACCGTGCAGAACCCGATGGATCTCACGTCGACGATCGGCGTCGTCGTCGCCGACGGTGCCCCGGCGGTGGTGGTCGCGGCGGGACGGACCGTGGAGGCGGTGCTCGAGCGTGCGTCTCGCGTGGCCCGGCTGCTGGTCGCCGCGGACTCGGTGGGTATCGCCACCCGCGCGCTGACGATGGCGGTGGACTGGGCCGGCCGACGCGAGCAGTTCGGCCGACCGATCGGCTCGTACCAGGCGATCTCGCATCGCTGCGCCGACCTGCTCGTCGCCGCCGAAGGGGCCCGCGGTCAGGTGCTCGCGGCCGCCGACCGCATCGAGACCGACCCGCAGCCCGGAGTGTCCGTGGCCCTGGCCGCCGCGGCGGCGCTGAGCGGCGCGGTGAGCGCGGCGGAGGAGTGCATCCAGATCCACGGCGGTATCGGGTTCACCTGGGAGCACCCGGCCCACCTGCTGCTGCGGCGGGCCGTGTCGAACGAGGTGTCCGTCGGTCGCCCGGAGGTGCTGCGCGACCGCGCGGTGGGGGAGATCCTCACCCGGCTGCGGTGACCTCGCCCGGGGACGGCCGGTTCCGGAAGCGCAGCAGCCCTTCCTGAGTGGTGCTCGCGACCAGCCTGCCGGCCCGGTCGAACAGGTATCCGTAGGAGAGACCACGGCCACCGCCCATGCGGTGGCCGTGCTGCTCGTAGAGATGCCATTCGTCCGCGCGGAAGGGCGCGTGGAGCCAGACGGTGTGGTCGAGGCTCGCGAGCTGGAGACCGGGTGTGTCGACGTGCCGGGCATGTGGCGGGAGCGTCGCCGACAGCAGGAACAGGTCGGAGCAGTACGCGAACGCCGCGGCGTGGAGCAGCGGATCGTCACCGAGGTGTTCGGGCGTGCGGATCCACGCACGTTGCCGCGGCGGCCGGGCCTGTCCGCGACGGTTCGCGAGACGCGGGTACTCCTCCGGGAACCGGAAATCCACGCCGATGCCATCGAGGAGCGGGCGGAGCCAGCCGGCCCCGTCCGCGTCGACGAGCGACGGATCCTCGTGGGGTGCGGGCAGTTCCTCCGGCGGGATCGCCGGGGCACTCAGCGGGAGCTGGTGCTCGGGGCCGCCCTCGGGACGCTGGAACGATACCGTCGCCAGGAAGATCGTCCGGCCCTCCTGCAGCGCCCGCACCTGGCGGGTGGCGAAACTTCCTCCGTCCCGGACCCTTTCGACGTGATAGTCCACGGGTCCGTCGGGCCGTCCCGGATGCACGAAGTGCCCGTGCAGCGAATGGGGCGGCCGGTCGGGGGAGACCGTCAGGCCGGCGGCGAGGAGAGACTGCCCGAGGGCCTGCCCGCCGTAGATGCGCGGAGCGCCGGTGTGGGCGGTACCGCGGAAGACGTCCTCGCCGATCTCCTCCAGGGTGAGGGTGCGCCCCACCGGGGGCCGGGGGATGCTCGCGAGACCGTCGGAGTCGGCGGATGTGGTCATCGTCGTCCTCGGGTCCGGATCGCGTGTCAGCGTGGCGCGAATCGCTGGCCGGCGTCCAGCCGCAGGCACTGACCGTTGAGCATCGGGTTGTCGACGACGGCGAGGGCCAGCTTCGCGTACTCCTCGGGGCGGCCCATGCGTTTGGGGAAGGCTGCGTCCTTCACCAGTGGCTGCACCATCTCGTCGGGGATCCCGGCGGTGATGCCGGTCGCGAACAGGCTCGGGGCGATCGCGAGGACCCGGATGCCGTGGGAGCCCAGATCGCGGGCCATGGTCAGAGCCATGCCGGCGATGCCGGCCTTGGCGGCCGTGTACGCGACCTGACCGATCTGACCCTCGAACGCGGCGATCGACGAGGTGTTGATGATGACGCCGCGTTCGTCGTCCTCGGGTTCGTTGGCCGCCATGTGTGCCGCGGCGAGGCGGCTGATGTTGAAGGTGGCGATCAGGTTGAGGTCCACGACCTGACGGAAGGCGTCGAGATCGTGGGCTCCGTTCCGCCCGAGGGTCTTCTGGGCGATGCCGCCCCCCGCGGTAGTGACGACGACGTGGAGGCCGCCGAGTTCGGCGACCGCGGCCGCGAGGGCTTCCTCTGTGCCGGCGAAATCCGTGACGTCGACCGGATGGAAGGTGCCGCCGAGTGCGGTGGCGACCTCTTTGCCGTCGCTGTTCTCGCGGTCGAGGATCGCGACCTGCGCTCCCTGTGCGGCGAAGAGTTCCGCGGTGGCTCTGCCCATCCCGGAGGCGCCTCCGATGACGACGGCTTTCTTCCCGGTGATGTTCATGCGGCCTCCTGAGGCTCGGTCGGGTCGTAGATCACTTATACTACTATCTAAACTATGTGACGGGCGCTACTCTCGATCCTGTCACCGGTGTGCATCACACCGGATCGGGCGTTTGGAGGAAACGTGATTCTCGAGGTCGGTCAGTCGTTGGCCAGTTCGGTCGATCCCACCACCGTGGTCGTGGTCCGCGCCCCGAAGGACGACGTGCGCGTGACGTGCGGCGGGCGGGAGATGGTGGTCGGCAAGAAGGGGGAGGGCGACGGGTCGTCGATCGACCCCGCCCACGTCGGCGGCGCCCAGCTGGGCAAGCGGTACGTCGACGAGGAGACCGGTGTCGAACTGCTGTGCACCAAGCCGGGCACCGGCCGCCTCGAACTCGACGGACGTGTGCTCCCCCTCAAGACCGCCAAGCCCCTGCCCTCCTCGGACTGACGGACGGCCCGGCCCGACCCTTCGATGCCTCGAGCGGAGTGACCGATGAATCTCACGATGTTGCTGGACATGGCGGTCGACGGTTTCGGCGACCGCATCGTGGTCGGCAGCCGCGACGGGGGGATCACCGCGGAACGGCTGCAGGAACTCTCGATCGCCGGTGCCTCCGCGATCCGGGAGGCCGGTGCCGACGCGGTGGTCTACCTCGCGGTCAACGGCCCGGCCTTCCCCGTCGCCATGTTCTCAGCTGCGCGCGCCGGTGTGCCCCTGGTGCCCGTCAACTACCGCCTCGGTCGGGAGCAGCTCGACGGGTTGCTGGCCAACCATCCGCGCGCCCTCGGTCTCGCCGACCCGAACCAGTCCGGGATCCTCGAACGCAACGGTATTCCTTTCCGCACGCCCCGGGACTGGCTGGACGCCCTCGCCGGAGCCTCGGCGACGGACCCGGAGGAACCCGCCGAGACCGCTTCCCCGGCCGTGGTGATCTACACCTCCGGTACCACCTCGGCGCCCAAAGGCGTGTTGCTGCACCACGACAACCTCACGTCCTACGTGTTCGGCTCGGTGGAGTTCGGATCCGCGGACGAGAGCGAGGCCGCTCTCGTGACCCTGCCGCCCTATCACATCGCGGCCGTCACCAACGTGCTCTCCAATCTCTATTCGGGGCGGCGCATGGTGGTCCTCGAGCGGTTCACACCCGAACTGTGGCTCGACACCGTGCGGCGCGAGGAGATCACCCACTCGCTGATGGTGCCCACGATGCTCGCGCGCATCGTCGACTCCGACGCCGACAAGAGCGTCCCGAGTCTGCGGAACCTGGGCTACGGCGGTGCTCCCATGCCCACCCCGGTGATCGAACGCGCACTGCGCCTGTGGCCCCGGGTCGGTTTCGTCAACGCCTACGGGCTCACCGAGACCAGTTCCACCGTCGCGGTTCTCGGGCCGGAGGCCCACCGCGCAGCACTCGCGAGCGACGACCCGGCGGTCCGTGCGCGACTCGGATCGGCGGGAAAGGTCGTGCCGAGCGTCGACCTCGAGATCCGCGACGATCAGGGGCATGTCGTGGGTCCCGGTGTGACGGGACGCATCTGGGTGTGCGGCGGGCAGGTGTCCGCCGAATACGCGGGTATCGGCCGGATGCTCGACGACCGGGGATTCTTCGACACCCGTGACAAGGGGCATCTCGACGAGGAGGGTTACCTCTTCGTGGAGGGCCGCGCGGACGACACGATCATCCGCGGCGGCGAGAACATCGCTCCCGCCGAGGTCGAGGACGTCCTGCTCCGGCATCCCGCGGTCGAGGACGTCGCCGTCGTCGGGATGCCCGACGAGGAGTGGGGGCAGCGCCTCGAGGCCGCGGTCGTGCTCCGGCCGGGGCAGAGGGCGGATGCGGAGGAGTTGCGTACCTTCGTTCGGAACACCTTGCGCAGCAGTAAGACTCCCGACCGGATCGTGTTCTGGGATGAGTTGCCCCGCACGGAGACCGGCAAGCTCGTGCGGCGGCACGTGGTCCGGCAGCTCGCCGGTGAGGGGCGCGCCGCCGCGGTGTGAACCGCGCCCGGCGCCCCTCACGGTGCGGACCGCCTTCTACGGTTCAGGCCACCGCGAGCCGGCGACGGTGGTAGGACACCGACCCGTCGAGCAGTTCGTCGACCTTGATCCTGCGCAGCAGCAGGTGTACATCGTGTTCCCAGGTGAACCCGATCCCGCCGTGCACCTGCAGCGCGGTCTGTGCCGTCGTGCTGCTCCCGTGCCCGGCGAAGGCCGCTGCCGCGGACACCGCCCGAGCCCGCTCGGCGGGGTCGTTCCCGTCGAGGGCGACGGCAGCGGCCCACAAGGCGGCGCGCGACGCCTCCACCGACAGGGTCATGTTCGCGCAGTGGTGCTTGACGGCCTGGAAACTCCCGACTGGTCGGTCGAACTGTGTTCGCTGACCGGCGTATTCGACCGTCATGTCGACGAGCCGGGCGGCGGCACCGAGCGCATCCGTCGTCCGGAACAGTGCGAGTTGGTCGTGCAGCAGGGCGAGGGTGCCGGTGGGCAGTGCCGACCACTCGGACACGGCGGCGTCGATCCCCGCGACCGCCCAGGACCGGGTGAGGTCGAGGGTGTCGAGGACACGGATGTCGATCCCGCTCAGGGGAAGTACGGCGGCGACTTCGTCGCCGGAACCGGTGCGGGCCGCGACGACGACGGACTCCGCGTCGAGCAGACCGGTGACCGGGGCGGTCGTGCCGCTCAGTTGCAGGACGGACCCGTCGATCCGCGCCTGCAGGGCGGGATCCTCGAGCGACGCGACGGCCGGTACCACGAGACGGGTTCCCGCCGCGGCCTCCTCCGCGGCCGGATGCCCGGCGCGTTCGAGAAGCCGTGCTGCGACGGCCAGCTCGGCGACCGGCAACGGACTGCATGCCCGTCCGTGTTCCTCGACGAGCACCGCCAGATCGACGTGGGTGCCACCGGTCTCGGTGGTGAGCAACCCGATCAGACCGGATTCGACGAGGTGCTGGATCCCGGCCTCGTTCACCCGCGCCGGACCGTCGTCGATGCCGGGCCGGCGCGCGGTGATCGGGTCGTTCCGGGTGAGCCAGGCGCGTTCCGCCTCGGCGAGGGCTTCCTGTTCGTCGCTCAGTGCGAAGTCCATGACACTTCCTCCCGCAGTTTCCTCGACATAGTTAACCATGTGTCCTACGTTTTGGACAGTGTCGCGCCGAGACCGTCGTTGTTGCCGGAAATCCCCGAAAGGATCGGCAACAACGACGGTTTCGAACCGCTCAGGTGGCGCTGATCTCGTTGGGGGTGCGCGGAAGCCGGGTCGAACGTACTTCGCCCGATTCCAGTTCCACCGCATGCAGAGAGTTCGTGGCGGGGTCCGTCACGAACGCCGTCCCGTCGACGACTTCCAGCGCGGGCCGGGGCGCCTGCCACTCGTCGGGTTCGGTCCACGGATCGACGACGGGGATGCGGCGGACGACCTCACCGATGACCGTGTCGATCACGTGGAGGTTGCCGTCGGTGCCGAGGACGATACCTTCACCCGCGGGACCCCGGCCCAGGGAGCGGAAGGTGTAGCTCGCACCGAGATCCACCACCCGCACGGAGTCCGTGCGGGTGTCCACCAGCGCGACCCGCTCGGGACGTTCCAGGTCGGCATCGGGGTCGGTCTTGTAGTCGCCGAGCACGACGGGGGAGTCCTCGCTGCCGGCCTGGTTGCCGATGCGAGCGTAGACATCCGGGGCCTGCGCCTTGGAGAACACGCCGTCGCGGTAGATCACCATCCCGTCCTCGCATCCGAAGGCGACGGTGCCGTCGGCGGCGGTCGTCTCGCCGTGGACTCCCGGGCAGTCGTCGGTGCGGGTGATCTCGTCGCCGTTCGCGTCGAGAAGCGCGACGGTCGTGCGCTTCTCGCTGGTGCCGAGGGTGACGAGCATGCGCCCGTCGGGCAGGGGCACGGCCACGCCGTGATGCGCGTCGGGCAGCGTGTGCGTATCGACGTCGGGCAGGGCCGTCGCGGACGCGAGGTCCTCCGGGTCGAACACCGTGATCCGGCCCGTGGCGTCGTCGAACAGAGCGGTGACCCCGGCGTGCGGGACGACGTGCCCCGGCTTCTCGGCGTCGAAGAACAGATCGGTGAGCGCGGGCTCGCCCGCGTAGTGGTGACTGTGGTCGCCGTGGGCCTCCGACCAGCTCCCGGTGTCCAGGACCCGGAAGCCTCCCTCGGTGGAGACCAGGACGTGACGTCCGTCCCCGGCGGGGGAGAGGCGGTTGAATCCGTCCAGATCGAAGTCGCCGACGACGCCGAGATCGCCCTGGTCGACGAGGAGCACTCCGCCGTCGTAGGTGAGGGCCAGGCGCGGCTGTGCGCTCGCGGCCTCGGCGGCGCGAGTGGTCGGGGGAGTGGTCTCGGTGCTCGCGGTTCCGGACGAGCATGCGGCGGCGAGGGTAGCGGCGACGGCGGTGAGCGCGACACCGCCGTAGCGGGAAAGGGTCGTCATGCCCCTAGGAATAACGACTTTTGAAAATGATTGTCAAAGTCGTTGATGCGCATGTGTGCATGTCGGGAGGTCGCGGCATGTCAGTCCTCGACCCAGACCACCGTCTCTTCCAGCGACGCCCGGTCGGTGCGGCAGGCGTTCGCGGGATGCGCCTCGTCGGCGTACCCGAAGGACACCGCGCACACGATGTCGCGGTCCTCGCCGATCCCCAGTTCCTGCCGCAGCGCCGACGCCGTCATCGCGACCGCGGCCTGCGGGACCGCGGCGATACCGAGCGACTCGGCGGCGAGCAGCAGGGTGGCGACGTAACCGCCGCAGTCCACCGCGCCGTACACGCCCAGCGCCTTGTCGGTGGAGACGACCGCGACGTGGGGTGCGCCGAAGAGGTTGTAGTTCTCGAGCATCTGCTCGGTGCGGCGCTGGAAGTCGTCGCGGGCGATACCCAACGCGTTGTACAGCGAGTAGCCGGCCGCGCGCCGCCGGTCGGCGTACGCGCCGCGGTACTCGGCCGGGCCGGGGATGTCGGGATCGAGCTTCCCGGAGAGGGCCTGGGCGTAGGTGGCCGCGCGCAGCCGGTCGGTGGCCTCGCCGCTGACGAGGTGGACCTGCCACGGCTGGGAGTTGCACCAGGACGGAGTGCGCTGGGCCATGCGCAGCATGCGCTCGATGTCCTCGCGCGGTACCTGCTTCGACAGGAAGGCGCGGCAGCTGAAGCGGGTGTCGAGGAGTGTCGACAACTGGTCGGCGGCAGTACTCATGGCATCACCATGACACAGCGCTTCACCTAACGCTCGTTCAGTGTCCGTTCGATGCCGCTCCGCGGCCCGCTCAGACGATGTCCTCCTCGTCGCCCGGTGCGACCCGCCGCAACCCGCGATAGACGTCGGTGGGGGTGCGCTGCCCCGTCACCACCGCCGCGACCTCGGCGGCGATGGGCATCTCCACCCCGTACTCGCGGGCCAGTTCGAGCACCGTCGGTGCGGTCTTCACACCCTCCGCCACCTGCCCGAGCGCATCCACGGCCTCCTCGATCGTCATGCCGCGGGCCAGCGCCTCCCCGACGCGGCGGTTGCGTGAGGACGGGCTCATACACGTCGCGATCAGATCACCCATGCCCGTCAGGCCGGCGAAGGTGCGGGGGCTCGCGCCCATCGCCTCCCCGAGCCGGGTCATCTCCGCGAGACCGCGGGAGAGCACCATCGCTCGGGTGTTGTCGCCGACGCTCAGACCCTCGGCCATCCCGGCCGCGATCGCCACGATGTTCTTGAGGATGCCGCCCAGTTCGCAGCCGAGGACGTCGGTGTTGCGGTAGACGCGGAACCTCGGGGTGGCGAACAGCGGCTGCAGCGCGGCGGCGACCGCGTCGTCCTGCATGGCGACCACCGCGGCGGCGGCCATGCCGTCGGCGATCTCCCCGGCGAGATTGGGACCGGCCAGCAGGCCGACGGGGTGGCCGGGCAGGCACTCGGCCATGACCTGGGTTGGTCGCAGCCGCGTCCCCGGTTCCAGGCCCTTGACCAGGGAGACGACCGGCACCCACGCGCGCAGTTCGTCGGCGATCGGTTCGAGCGTCTCGCGCACCGCGTCCGACGGCACCCCGACGACCAGCACGTCGGCCTCGTGCGCGGCCTCGACGAGGTCCGAGGTGGCCCGCAGGGACTCCGGCAGGGGACGTTCGCCGAGATAACGGCGGTTGCGGTGCTCGGTGGAGATCTCGCGGGCGGTCTCCTCGTTGCGCGACCACACGAGGGTGGGGGTGTTCCGTGCGGAGAGGGCGGCGACCGTGGTTCCCCACGAGCCCGAGCCGAGAACGACGACGCGAATCGCGCGAGCCATCGGTGACCTTTCGATCCGTTCGTGAACAGGTACGCACAGGTTGTCAGCTACCGGGGCGTCGTGGGGGCGGAATCGGGATGTCTTCCGGTGTCGCACCCGCCGGACGGCGGTGGCACCATACGGACGTGCCCGCTCGTTCACCCGACGCTCAGCGCCTGCGCGACCTCGCGCTGCTGCGCCGCGTCCGCGACCGCATCGACCGCGAGTACGAGCAACCCCTCGACGTCGAGGCCCTCGCCCGCGGGGTCGGCATGTCCGCGGGGCACCTGAGCCGGCAGTTCCGCGCCGCCTACGGCGAGTCGCCCTATGCCTACCTCATGACCCGCCGCATCGAACGCGCGATGGCGCTGCTGCGCCGCGGCGACATGTCCGTCACCGAGGTCTGCTTCGCGGTGGGCTGCGCGTCGCTGGGCACCTTCAGCACGCGCTTCACCGAACTCGTCGGTGTGCCCCCGAGCGTGTACCGCAGACAGGCTGCGGAGGGCGCCGGGACGGAGGGCATCCCGTCGTGCGTGGCGAAGAACGTCACCAGACCGATCAGGAATCGAGAAGCGCGGTCGGGTGGCCCGGTCCTACCGTGATCGGCATGGACATCACCATTCACCAGACCTTCCTGCCCCACACCGACCCCGAGGCCTCCCTCGCGTTCTATCGCGACACGCTCGGATTCGACGTTCTCAACGACGTCGGGTACGACGGGAAACGGTGGATCACCGTCGGCCGCAAGGACGTTCCCGGGACCTCCCTGGTGCTGTACCCGCCGGACGCAGATCCGGGCATCACGGACGAGGAGAGCGCCACCATCGCCGAGATGATGGCCAAGGGCACCTTCGCCTCCATCATCCTGGCCACGAAGGACCTCGACGCGACCTTCGAGCGGCTGCAGGCCGGCGACACCGAGGTCGTCCAGGAGCCCACCGACCAGCCCTACGGGGTCCGCGACTGCGCGTTCCGCGATCCGGCCGGGAACATGGTCCGAATCCAGGAATTGCGCTGATCCCCTCCGGCGATCCCGCTTACCCTCGGATCGCCGCCCCCACCCGACCCCACCGTTGGAGCCGAAGCCCATGAACTCGAACACGGACACGCCGACCACCGTGCACCCCGCCGACGGCCACAACGCCATCCGCGTGCACGGCGCGCGGGTGCACAACCTCCGTGACATCAGCGTGGAGATCCCCAAACGGCGTCTGACCGTCTTCACCGGCGTCTCCGGCTCCGGCAAGAGCTCGCTGGTCTTCAGCACCATCGCGTCCGAGTCGCAGCGGCTGATCAACGAGACCTACAGCGCCTTCGTGCAGGGTTTCATGCCCACCCTCGCCCGGCCCGACGTCGACGTGCTCGACGGCATCACCGCCGCGATCGTCGTCGGGCAGGAACGGATGGGGTCGAACCCGCGCTCGACAGTGGGCACCGCCACCGACGCCAACGCGATGCTGCGCATCCTGTTCAGCCGCGTCGCCGAACCCCACATCGGCCCGCCCAACGCCTACTCGTTCAACGTGCCGTCGGTGCGGGCCAGCGGGGCGGTCACGGTCGAACGCGGCGCGGGGAAGACACAGGCGGAGAAGGTCACCTTCAACCGCCTCGGCGGCATGTGCCCGCGCTGCGAGGGCAAGGGCACCGTCTCGGATTTCGACCTGACGGTCCTCTACGACGAGAACCTCTCGCTCAACGAGGGTGCCCTGAAGATCCCGGGCTACAGCATGGAGGGCTGGTACGGTCGGATCTACCGGGGTTGCGGCTTCTTCGATCCGGACAAACCGATCGCGAAGTTCACCAAGCGCCAGCTCCACGACCTGCTCTACAAGGAACCCACCAAGGTCAAGGTCGAGGGCGTCAACGTCACCTTCGAGGGACTGATCCCCAAGATCCAGAAGTCGTTCCTGTCCAAGGATCTCGACGCGATGCAGCCGCACATCCGGGCGTTCGTGGAGAAGGCGGTGGTGTTCTCCACCTGCCCGGACTGCGAGGGCACCCGGCTCGCCCCCGAGGCGCGCTCGTCGAAGATCGACGGCAAGAGCATCGCCGACGTGTGCGCGATGCAGATCAGCGATCTCGCCGAATGGGTGCGCGGACTGGACTTCCCGCAGGTCGGCCCGCTGCTCGCGGGCCTGCAGCACCTGCTCGACTCCTTCATCGGGATCGGGCTTGGTTATCTGTCGCTCGACCGCGCCACCGGCACACTCTCCGGTGGCGAGTCGCAGCGCACCAAGATGATCCGCCATCTCGGATCGTCGCTCACCGACGTCACCTACATCTTCGACGAACCCACCATCGGCCTGCATCCGCACGACATCGCTCGGATGAACACGCTGCTGCTGCAACTGCGGGACAAGGGCAACACCGTCCTCGTCGTCGAGCACAAACCGGAGACCATCGCCATCGCCGACCACATCGTCGACCTCGGTCCGGGCGCCGGCACCGAGGGCGGGCAGGTGGTCTTCGAGGGCACGGTCGAGGACCTGCGGTCGAGCGGCACCCTCACCGGCCGCCACCTCGACGACCGGGCGACGCTCAAACCGTCGGTGCGTACCCCCAAGGGAGCGCTGGAGATCCGCGGTGCCGACACGCACAACCTCCGGAACGTCGACGTGGACGTTCCGCTCGGTGTGCTCGTGGTCGTGACCGGCGTGGCCGGTTCGGGCAAGAGCTCCCTGATCCACGGATCGGTGGCCGGCCGCGAGGGCGTCGTCGAGATCGACCAGAGCCCGATCAAGGGCTCGCGGCGCAGCAACCCCGCGACCTACACCGGCCTGCTCGAACCGATCCGCAAGGCATTCGCGAAGGCCAACGGCGTCAAACCGGCCCTGTTCAGCTCCAATTCGGAAGGTGCCTGCCCCACCTGCAACGGCGCCGGTGTGGTCTTCACCGACCTCGGGATCATGGCCACCGTCGAATCCGTCTGCGAGGACTGCGAGGGCCGCCGGTTCCAGTCGGCCGTCCTCGAATACACGCTCGGCGGACGGAACATCGCGGAGGTCCTCGAGATGTCGGTCGCGCAGGCGAGCGAGTTCTTCGCAGGCAGCGAAGCCCGGACCCCGGCGGCCTCGAAGATCCTGCAACGGCTCTCGGACGTCGGGTTGGGCTATCTGCGGCTCGGCCAGCCGCTGACCACCCTGTCGGGCGGTGAGCGGCAGCGGCTGAAGCTGGCCGTGGCGATGGCGGAGAAGGGCGAGATCTACGTACTGGACGAACCCACCACGGGCCTGCACCTCGCCGACGTCGAGCAGCTGCTGCACCTGCTCGACCGGCTCGTCGACTCCGGGAAGTCGGTCGTCGTCATCGAACACCACCAGGCGGTGATGGCGCACGCCGACCACATCATCGATCTCGGCCCGGGCGCCGGGCACGACGGTGGCCGCATCGTCTTCGAGGGCAGCCCCGCGGAGCTGGTGGAGAAGCGGTCGACGCTCACCGGCGAACACCTCGCCGAGTACATCGGGGTGGGCGTCAGAGGCTGAAGTCGGGACGTTCCATCAGCCACGACACGGCGACACCCGCGACGAGCCCCCAGAACGCCGCCCCGATGTTCCAGGCCGTGACGTTCGAGGCGGTGACCACGAACGCGACGAGCGCACCCATCGTGTGCCTGCCCGCGAACCCGGCCACGAACGCGCCCTGCAGCGCCTTGAGCATCGCCAGGCCGCCGAGGGTAGCGACGAACGAGACCGGGGCGGCGATCATCCAGCGCACGAACAACGGTGCGAACAGACCGAACACGATCGCCAGTGCACCGCAGGTGAGGGCGGCGGTGTACTGGCGGGCGCGCTCGCCGGACGCGACGAGCAGTGCGTTGGTCGGGCCGGTCAGGCAACTCGACACGGCACCGACACAGGCGGCGGGGAACGACCACAGCCCGCACGCGACGGCGGTGACGTTGATCGGTGGCTCGTGTCCCGCCGACCGCAGCACCGCGATGCCCTGACCGTTCTGCACGACCAGCACCGTGATCGCCAGCGGTACCACGAGTTCGAGGATCGCCGACCAGGTGAACTGTGGGGTGGTGAACACCGGGGAGGCGAACACCCCGGTGTCCGTCGCGGCGGGGGAGAAGCGGCCCGACACCGCGACCGCGATGACCCCTGCGAGCAGCGCCCCGAGGATCGGCGGCATCCACTTGCCCAGCACTGCCACCGAACTCAGCAGCAGGAAGACGATCACCATCGGAGCGGCGATCGCGGCGTCGGAGCCGAGCGCCGCCACCAGGTCGATGCCGAATTTCAGGAACACCCCCGCGACCATCGCCATGACGATCGGCATCGGCAGCGCCTCCATCACCCGGCGCACCAGACCCGAGGCCCCCAGCAGCGTCACGAGCGCCGCGGTGACGAAGAACGCCCCGACGACCTCCGGCCAGCTCAGGTGGGTCAGCGACCCGCCGACGAGCACGGTGCCGGGGATCGTCCAGAAGAACCCGAGCGGCTGCCGGTAGACGACGCTCATGGCGATCGTCAGCAGACCGTTGAGGGCGAACACGCCGAAGATCCACGATGCCAGCTGCGTCTGCGTCAATCCCCCCGCCGCGCCGGCCGCGAGGATCACCGCGACCGGTCCGGTGCACGAGAAGATCAGTCCGATCAGGCCGTTCGCGGCGTAGCGCGGTCCGAGATCACGGAGGATGTCGCGCATCCCGACGGCGGGCCGTGCGGGTCGTTCGAACAGGGCGGTCCCGGTGTCGGGGGGGTCGTCGACTGCGGTCATGGGGTGGACGGACCTCGATCCTCTTGTCGGAAACGGGCGGCCAGCTCGCTGCGCGAGCGGATACCGAACTTCGCGTACACGCGGGTCAGGTGGTACTGCACCGTCTTGACGGACAGGAACAGCTCACCGGCGACCTCCTTGTTGGTGCGGCCCTCGGCGACGAGCTTCGCCACGGCCCGCTCCTGCGGGGTGAGCGCCGCGACGTCCGCCCGGGCAGGCTCGGCGTCGGTGTCGCCGGACCGCAGCCCACCGGCCTGCAGTTCCCGGTCGCACCGTTCGACGTACGACAGGGCACCGAGGGAGGAATACAGCTCGCGGGCGGTGCGGATCACGGCGTCGGCGTCGCGGCGGCGACCCGCCCGGCGCAGGGTCTGCCCGTACGCGAAGTTGATGCGCGCCAGGTCGTAGGGCAGGGGCAGCGCCGCGAGTTCGTCGAGTGCCCCTTCGAACGCGTCCCGCGCGGCGTCGAGGTCGCCCCGCGCGCCGTGGATGCGCCCGCGTACGTATCCGAGTCGTGCTTTGGCGGAACGATGTCCGCGTTCGGCGGCGCGTTCCTCGTGTGGGCGCAGGAACTCGTCGGCCTCGTCCACCCGTCCGGTGACGGCGAGCGCATTGCCGTACAGATCGGGCCACGGCCAGTGCCCGGGTTCGTCGACCGCGTCCCGGTCGCGCATCGTGACGATCGGCTGGAGGTAGCGCAGCACACTCGCGTAGTCGGAGGCCACCTCGGCGCACTGCGCGGCGCACAGGCAGGACGGTACGAGCATGAGGGCGTAGTCGTTGCTGCCGGCCCGTGCCTTCTGGGCGTGGGCGTTCGCCGCGGTCCAGTCCCCGCGCAGCGCGTGGATCTGCGCGCCCGTCCAGTGCACGAGTGGCCGCAGCAGGTGCAGTTCCGTCGAGTCGAGTTGCGCCGCAGCACGATCCACAGTTCGCAGCGCGTCGGACCACTCGCCGAGGGCGAACTGGGTGCGGGCCAGCCACGCCTGGGACCACAGCGAGATCCGCAGCGACCCGCCGCGGAAGGTGGTCGGCTCCGCTGCCTCGAGTTCGCTGCGTGCCAGATCGGGGCGGTCCAGCGCGAGAGCCAGCCATCCCTCGGCCATCCGGACGCGCTGGTTCTGCGCCCCCAGCCGGATGCTGTCGGACAGCGACGCGTACGCTTCGAGGGCGTCGTCGACACGGCCGGTCATGGACAGGCCGAGGCCCCGGATCGCCTGCGCCTCCACCACCGGAGGGGCGATGTCCGACAACAGATTCGTCGCGCGGTCCGCCCACAGCACGAGGTCGTCGCCGCGCAGACGCGCCAGCGAGTGCAGCACCATCCGCTGGGCGATCGTCGCCGCGAGTTCGGGTTCGGATGCGGGATCGCCGAGCATCGACCACGCCTCGGTCAGCAGGTGATGCGCCTCCGCGGCCCGTCCCTTCTGGATCGCGAGGTAGCCGAGGACGGCGTTGCGCATCGGTCCGCTCGGCACACTCTCGATCTCCGGTACGAACGCCTGTGCCTGCGGCAGGTCGGCGGCCCCGGTCAACGCGTCCACGCCGCGGATCAGCCGCTGCGACCGCAGATCCCGGTCGACGGTGATACGGCTGGCGGTGATCAGCGCCTCGGCGGCCTGCGACCACGCCCCGTCGGCGGCGCACCGGCGGGCGTAGGCGTCGAGACGGGCCGCGAGGTCCTCGTTGCCCGTCGGGGTCGCGGAGACGAGATGGAACAGGGCCGCGCCCTGGTCGTCGACGAGTTCCGCGGCGGCCGCGTGCAGGCCGTGCCAGCGGGCCGGTCCGATGTCGTCGGCGACGGCGGCGCGGGTCATGGGGTCGGGGAACGACAACGAGACCACCCCGCGCTGCTCGCGGATCGACAGCAGGCCGAGCCGGTGAGCCTCGTCGAGTGCGTCGGTGGTGTCGTCGAGTTCGGCGAGCCGGGCTGCGACCGTGAATGATTCGGTGCTGCCGAGCACGGCGACGGCCTCGACGAGGGATCGGGTGGCCGGGGCGCAGCGGTCGAGGGCGCGCCGGATCTTCGCGGCGTGCTGCCGCGGGGCCGGGAAACGCGCCTGCCAGCGGTGCCATTCGGCGCGGGGGATCTCGTCGAGCAGGTGCAGTACGGCCCGCGGATTCCCGAGCGTGTGTTCCTGCAGGCGCCGTGCGGTCCAGGCGGACAGGTCCACACCGGTGCGGCGCAGCGCCAGCCGGGCGATGTCGGACGACGTCAGCGGGTCCAGGTGGACGGTGGCGGTGCGGTGGATGTTCGACAACAGGTCGGCGGTGGCGTGGTCGACGTCCTCGGGCAGCACGTCGGGCGCGGTCCAGACCACCAGCAGCGGACGTTGGTGGGCCCGCCGCACCAGTGACGAGAGTGCCTGCAGGGATTCGAGGTCGGCGTAGTGGGCGTCGTCGACGACCAGCACGCACGTCCCCTCGAGCCGGTCGAGGAGGATCTCCGCCGCCTCCACCGGTTCGGTCGCGGTGACGGTGTCGCGCAGGAGCTGCCCGAGCACCGACCAGCGGTGACCCGCCTCCCAGGCCGCTCCCGACCCGGACCGGACGGTCACGTCACCGTGCCTGCTCGTGAAATACCTTACGAGCGAGGATTTTCCGGATCCGGATGCCCCCTCGAGGAGGACGAGCGAGGGGGTCCCCGCCCGTACCTCGTCGAGGAGGCGTTCGAGTGTCGTCAACTCGGTGTTCCGGCCGATCAGCACAGCGGTGTCCGTCACACTTCCACGGTAGTCGCGGTGCGGTCTCCGGGAGCCCGGACCGGCCCGAGAACCCCGGATCGAGCGGGAACGAAGTAGGTGACCAGGCCACCGGCGAGGGCGATACCGGCGAAGATGTAGAAGTTGACGTTGTTGGCGAAGCCCGCGCCGATGAGCAGTCCGCCGATCACCGGTCCGACGATGCCGCCGAGCCGGCCGAAGCCCGCGCACCACGCCACCCCGGCCGCCCGGGCGGGGGTGTCGTAGTAGTTCGAGACGAACCCGTAGATGAGCACCTGGGTACCGATGGTGCCCACACCGGCAATCGCGACGGACGCGAGCAGCACCGGCAGCGGGAAGCCGAGAGTGAGCACCGTCAGGGCCACCGCGGCGAGGAAGAAGGTGGTGACGATGACCGCCTGCGGGCCGCGACCGTCGGCGACCTTCGAGGCGAGCAGACCCCCGACGATGGCGCCGCCGTTGAGCACGAGCAGGAACGACAACGAACCGTTGGCGTTGTACCCGGCGTCGGCCATGATCTTGGGCAGCCAGGTGTTGAGCCCGTAGGTGAGCAGCAGACCGGCGAAACTCATCATCCCGAGCAGGGCGGTGCCGAGGGCGTACTTCCGGGTGGCGAGGGCCGCGAAACCGATCTTCTCGGTCGGAGCCGTGGGAGCGGCGGACGGCAGCGGGAAACCGTACTTCTCGCACACGACCCGCGCCTCGTCGATACGGCCGCGCGACTGCAACCAGGCGGGTGATTCGGGAAGCTTGGCGAGGGCGAGCGGCAGCAGGATCACCAGGGGCAGGGCGCCGACGAGGAACAGGCCGCGCCAGCCGATGACGTCGCGCAGCAGGATCGCGAGCAGCGAGGCCAGGACACCGCCGGCGGGGACACCGCTGTAGACGACGGCGTTGAACAGGTTCCGCTTGCCGGGCGGAGCGAACTCGGCGACCACGGCTCCGGCGGTGGCGACGAGACCACCGACACCGATGCCGGTGAAGAAACGGAGCGCGCCGAACATCGTGATGCTCGTGGAGAAGGCGGCCGCGCCCATGCCGACGGAGAACCAGACGATGTTGATCAACATCATCTTCCGGCGTCCGATGCGGTCGCCGAACGCTCCGGTCAGCAGTGCACCGACCATGACGCCGATGAGGGCGTAGGAACCGAGGGCGCCGCCCTGCTCGGCCGAGATCTCCCCGAGCTGGGTGGGGTCCGCCATGAGCGTCGGCAGAACGGTTCCGTACACGACGAGGTCGTACCCGTCGAAGACGATTGCGAGGGTGGCGAGTGCGACGATCCAGACGACGCTGCGCCGATGCTGCGGACCTGCCCAGGTCTGCGTGGCGTGGGTCATTCGTTGCTCCGGTCTGTGAGGGGAGGCACAACGGGATTCGGGGAGAAGAACGGCCTCACCGGAGGGATTGGTGCCTCCGGTGAGGCCGAGCGAGGGGCGTCAGCCCGGATCGCCACCGGCGACGGGCAGCACCGTGCCGGTGATGTACGAGGCCTCCGCGGAGGCCAGGAAACAGATCGCGGCGGCCTGCTCGTCGAGCGTGCCGTACCGCTTGAGCAGTGAGGAATCGACGGTCTGGTCCACGATCTGCTGGTACCAGCGCTTCTCCTGCTCCGATTGCGGGGACGGACCGCGCGCGATCCGCCGTTCCGGCGCCACGGTGCCGCCCGGTGCGGTGGCCACCACGCGGATCCCGTAGGGGGCGAGCTCGAGAGCGAGCGAGGCGGTGACGGCGTTGACGCCGCCCTTGGCCGCCGAGTACGGCACGCGGTTGACCCCGCGGGTCGCGACGGACGAGACGTTCACGATCGTGCCGCCGCCCTGCTCGGTGAGGTGCGGGGCGACGGCCCGGCACATCCACAGCGTGGGGAACAGCGAGCGCCGGATCTCCTTCTCGATCTCGTCCGGAGCGTAGTGCTCGTAGGGTTTGGCCCAGATCGTGCCGCCGACGACGTTGACGAGCGTGTCGATACGGCCGGTGGTCCGCAGTGCGAAGGAGACGGCGGCCTCCGCACCCTCGAAGGTCTCCAGGTCCGCGGTGACCGAGTGCGCCTTGCCGCCGGCCTCGCGCAACTGTGCGGCCACCTCGTGCACGAGGTCCGCGCGGTCGACGAGCACGACCTCACCGCCCTCGGCGGCGATCCGGGTCGCCACGGCGAGGCCGATGCCCTGCGCGGCGCCGGTGACCGTCAGGCACTGCCCGTCGAACCGGCCCGGGAAGATCGCTGGAGCGGTCACGACGCCGCCCCTGCGAGCGCCGGCGTGGCCGAGGTGTTGAACTTCTCGAAGTAGAAGTTCGCAGGATCGATGCCGTTCTCGGACAAGTGGTTCCGGACGGCCTCGACCATCGGCGGCGGACCGCACAGGTAGACGTCCACATCACCGTCGTTCAGATGGTGGGGCTCGAACAGGCCGGTCACGTACCCCTTGTTCGGCGCGGACGAGTTCTCGTCGGCGACGCAGTAGTCGAACGTGAAGTTCGGCAGCTTGCGCGTGTACTCCTCGAGCGTGTCCAGTTCGACGAGATCGTGATCGAAGGTGACACCGTAGATCAGGTGCACCGGGTGATCGGAATCCTCGGCCTCGATCCTCGACAGGATCGACAGCAGCGGCGCCAGGCCGGTGCCGCCGGCGAGCAGCAGTGACGGCCGCGTGCGTTCGCGCAGGAAGAAGCTGCCGAACGGGCCCGTGAGCTCGAGGCTGTCGCCGACCTGCGCCCGGTCGCGCAGGTACTCCGACATCAGGCCGCCCTCGGTGATCTTCACCAGGAACGACAGCGCATTCTCGTGCGGGCCCGTGCTGAACGAGTACGAACGGGTGGCCGGCCGGCCGGTGCCGTCGTCGCTGCCGGGCACCCCGATGTTGACGTACTGGCCGGGCAGGAACACCAGCTCGTCGCGGTTGCCGATCTCGACGTCGAATCCGACGACGCTCTCGGAGTAGCGGCGCAGTTCGGTGATCGTCGCGGTGTACGAGGCGGCCGCGGTCTTCGCGACCTCGGAGGTGCTCGCGATCTGCACCACCAGATCGGATTCCGGCGTCATCTGGCAGGGCAGGCAGTAACCCTGTTCGGCTTCCTCGTCGGTGAGGGCGTCCTCGATGTAGTCGCCGGCGTCGTAGGATCCGGATTCGCAGAACGCCTTGCAGGTTCCGCACGCGCCGTCGCGGCAGTCGAGCGGAATGTTGATGCGTGCCTTGTACGAGGCGTCCGCGACGGTCTCGTTCGGGCCGACCTTGATGAAGCGGGTGACCCCGTCCTCGAAGCTCAATGCCACCTGGAAGGTCATGGCACGTGCCTCCTTTCGTGTTCGGGGTGGATCTAGACGACGTAGACGTCGACGATGTGGTGGATGTAGTCGTTCTTGAGGACGATCTTCTTCTTCCTGATCACCGGCTGTGCACCGGAGACGTCGAGGGTGACGAAAGTGGTCCCGAAGTAGGTGTCGGTGGTGTTGTACCGGAAGTACAGCGAGAACCAGTTGTGCCGCAGGTCGATCTCGGTGCCGTGACGGTCGAGGATCTCGACGTTGGTGATGTTGTGGCCCGTGCGGGGCTCGGGCAGCGAGGTCGCCGACGAACGGTCGGTGCGGATGCGGAAGACCCGGTCCTCGAGGCCGCCGCGGTTCGGGTAGTAGATCAGGGAGATCTCGGTCTGCGGGTTCTCGGTGAGGGTGCCGTTGTCGTCCCAGGCCGGCATCCAGTACTCGACGTCGGGGTGATAGCACTCGAGCCACTGCTCGAACTCGCGGTCGTCGAGCAGGCGGGCCTCACGGTAGAGGAACTGCTCGATATCGGTCTGCGTGAATTCGTATACGGCAGTCATGATTTCGGAGTCCTCTCAGAGTGCGGCGGGGTCGACGTCGGAGCTCTCGGCGGCGACGGCGTCCCGCATCGCCTCGAGCCAGTAACGGTGCTGGATCGGGTACAGGCCCTCGTCCTCGGTCTTGACGCCGCTCGACAGCACCTTGCTCATCCCGAGATCCCGTGCGACCTCGTCGGGTCCGTTCAGCACGTGGGTCGCGCCGCGGCTCATGTCGTTCCACGGGGCGGCGGAGGCGAGATAGGTCTTCTGGCAGGACCGGAACTCCTCGAGGTCGTCCGGGGTGGCCATGCCGGTGGCGTTGAAGAAGTCCTCGTACTGACGGATCCGGTTGGCGCGCGACTCGGGGCTCTCACCCTTGGGGGCGATGCAGTAGATGGTCACCTCCGTCTTGTCCACGGAGATGGGGCGGAAATGCCGGATCTGCGACGAGAACTGATCCATGATGTAGACGTTCGGGTACAGGCACAGGTTGCGCGACGCGCCCACCATGAACTCGGCCTTCTTCTCGCCGAACTCCTCCGCCAGCTCCTCCTTGCGCGGGTACAGCGGCCGGTCCTCGGGATTGCCCCACCACATCCACAGCAGCAGGTGGCCGTGGTCGAAGGAGTAGTAGCCGCCGCCCTGCTTGCCCCAGGTGCCGGCGTCCATCGCCTTGGTCTCGTTGGTGGACTCACCGGCGGTGCGCCGTGCGGTGGTGGCGGCGTAGTTCCAGTGCGTGGCCGAGACGTGGTAGCCGTCGGCGCCGTTCTCCGCCTGAAGCTTCCAGTTTCCGTCGTAGGTGTAGGTGGACGAACCGCGCAGTACCTCGAGTCCCTCGGGGGACTGGTCGACGAGCATGTCGATCATCTTCGTGGTGTCCCCGAGGTGCTCCTCGAGCGACTTGACGTCCGGGTTCAGACTGCCGAACAGGAAACCGCGGTAACTGGCGAAACGAGCGACCTTCCGCAGGTCGTGGCTGCCGTCGGTGTTGAACTGCTCGGGGTAACCGGCGTCGCGGGGATCCTTGACCTTCAGCAGCTTTCCGTTGTTGCGGAACGTCCAGCCGTGGAAGGGGCAGGTGAAGGTGGTGCGGTTGTCGGTCTTGCGGCGGCACAGCATCGCGCCGCGGTGGCTGCACGCGTTGATCAGGCAGTGCAGCTCGCCTTCCTTGTCGCGGCTGATGACGACGGGTTGCCGGCCGATGTACGTGGTGAAATAGTCGCCGACGTTCGGGATCTGGCTCTCGTGCGCGAGATACACCCAGTTGCCTTCGAAGATGTACTTCATCTCCAGTTCGAAGACGTCCTCGTCGGTGAAGACGTCACGGCGGATCCGGTACTGTCCGGTCTCCGGGTCTTCCACGAGTGCTCCGTCGAGGCGGGCACGCACGTTCTCCACGATGTCGGTCATGGGATCCTCCAGGTATCGGCTTCGTTCCCGGGACGGACGGGGCTGTGTCCGACGTGGTCGAGCCCGTGGGGAAGGTTCCGTGGTGACCGGGATTCTCCGGTCCGGCTCGACGCGATCCGTCCGGCGATACATCCACCATGCCAGCATGTGGTTGCGGTCACACCAGGCAAATGCCCAGGGATACCTAGGACCCTGGGGTGGGTCGGGTAGGGTCCGGACACGACGAGAGCGGGTGATGCTCGTGGCATCACCCGCTCGTCGGATCGTCCCGGTTCGGGGCGGTTCCGGTCGACCTAGGCCAGGTCGGTCCAGAGGACCGGCGACGGCCGGTCGAAGGTCAGCTCCGGGAAGTCGTCGTCCGAGATCGGCGTCCGCAGGCGCCGTTCGACGTAGTCGAGGCCGTTGGTCCGCATGTACGCGATGCAGGACACCGTGTACCCGACGGCATCCGCGCGTCCCGGGACCACGGGACGGAACAGATTGGGGAAGCCTGGGGTGGTCACCGCGCGGAAACCGGGTTCGATCTCGTCGCGGCCCCGCATCGGGAGGTCACCGTGCCCGTCGATCACGAATTTCGCCCGCACGACGACGGTGTCGCCGACGAGGATCTCCCACCGGTGGTCGATGTCGTCGTAGCGGGCGAGGGTCGCGGCGGCGATCTCGTGGACCGACAGGCGCAGTTCGTCGCGGAGCCGGCTGGCCACGCGCTGGGAGGCGAAGGAGCGCCCGAGGACGACGGCGTCGAATTCCGGTACCAGGGGGCGATGTACGGAATTCGCAGCGGACGTGGTCATCTCGGACGCTCCTTCGCGGTGGACAGGGGAGGTTGGGGGCCGCGCGCGGGCGGGCAGGGGGAACGGAGAGCATCCGCCCGCGCGCGGGAGTCGGTTACTTGTAGTACGCGCTGACGTCCGCGTTGCCGATCAGGTCGGGCACGGTCCAGCCGTCGAGGTCGTATTCGCTCATGAACTGTTCCGCGAAGCCCTTCATGGAGGCGACGTCACCGCGGCCCTCGGCGGCGAAGAGCAGTTCGGCCTTGACGTTCTCGTGGTTGCCGGCGTAGTTCCGCTCGTAGAGCTCGTGGCGGCCACCGAACTCGGAGCCGATCGAATCCCACAGGGCCTTCATGACCTTCACGCGGTCGACGGCCTGGATGCCGTCCGAGCCGCGGACGTACTTGTCGAGGTACGGGCGTACGTCGGGGTTCTGGAAGTCGGCGGCGGAGGAGGGCAGGTAGATCAGGCCCGAGGCGACGTCCTGCTCGATGATCTCCTTGATGCGCGGGTAACCCTGCATCGCGAACATCCGGTAGGTGAGGCCGTATTCGAGCTTGGGGATGACGGTGTCGCCGACCCACGGTTCGGGATTGTTGACCATGGCGTCGGACAGCGACCAGAACAGGTTGCGCCAGCCGATGACCTCGCCGACGCGGGTCTGCACACCGCGGAATCCGCCGGCGCCGGTGGCGTCGAGGGCCTTCATGAGCAGACCGGCGATGAAGTCGAGCTTGACGGCCAGGCGGGTGCAGCCCTGCAGCGTGAAGCGCTGGAGGAAGCCGGATCCGCCGAGGAAGTTGTTGATCTTCTCCACGTCTCCGTACATGAAGACGTTCTCCCAGGGCACGAGGACCTTGTCGAAGATGAAGATCGCGTCGTTCTCGTCCATCCGCGAGGACAGCGGGTAGTCGAACGGCGAACCGGCGACGTTGGCGTTCTGCGAGTAGGAGGCGCGCGAGATCAGCTTGATGCCGGGTGCGTCCATCGGCACCGTGCAGATCAGCGCGAATTCCTTCTTCTTGATGGGCAGGCCGTAGTGGGCGATGAAGTTGTAGTTGGTGATCGCCGAGCCGGTGGCCACGACCTTGGCCCCGGAGACGATGAGGCCGGCGTCGGTCTCCTTCTCGACCTTCATGAACACGTCGCCGACCTGGTCCGGCGGCAGCGAGCGGTCGACCGGCGGGTTGATGATGGCGTGGTTCCAGTACAGGACCTTCTCCTGCGACTCGCGGTACCAGCGCTTCGCGTTCTCCTGGAAGGGCGAGTAGAACTCGTCGTTCGCACCGAGCGTGCCGAGGAAGGACGCCTTGTAGTCGGGGCTGCGGCCCATCCAGCCGTAGGTCAGGCGCGCCCAGGTGGCGATGGCGTCGCGGTCGGCACGCAGGTCGTCCGCGGACTTCGGGGTGCGGAAGAACGGCATGGTCACGCCGCCGTTGCCGGTGTCGGTGGGGACGGTGAGGGTGTTGACGTGCTCACCGGTGTGCAGGGCGTCGTAGAGGCGCGCCGTCATCCGGATGGAGTTGCGGAAGGCCGGGTGGTTGGTGAAGTCCTTGACACGCTCACCGTGCAGGTAGATCTCGCGGCCGTCGTCGATGGAGGCGATGTACTCGTCGCCGGTCATCGGGCGGGAGGCGAAGTTCTGCTGCTGGTTGGCCGGATGGTCGGCGGCCACGTTGACCTTGGAACGGTCGACGGTGTCCGTGGGCCGGGGCTCGGTGGTGGTCATGGAGGATCTCCTTGTCCGGGGTGGTGAAGGGAAGTTCGGGATCGCGTGATGTCTCAGACGCGGGCCGGGGCGAGACCGAACGGCACGAAACGGGTGCCGGAGTCGAACCATCCGCTGTGCGGGTCGTCGAGCGAACCGTTCCAGGCGGCGGAGGCGCTGGGAGCGCCGAGGTCGTGGAATGTGCTGCGGTAGAACAGAAGCGGATCGGCCGTCTCGTCGAAGGTGGCGTCGACGATCTCGCCGATGTAGATGACGTGGTCGCCGCCGTCGTATTCGCGCCAGGGGGTGCACGACAGGGTGGCGGCGGTGCCGGCGAGGATCGGGGCGGTGGGGCCCTGTTCCCAGACCGGTCCGGGGGACTGGGGCCGGCCGGCGAAGTGCAGTGCGGTACCGACCTGGTCGGCGGCGAGGATGTTGACCGCGAACGGCGCGCCGGACAGGAACTTGCAGGCCTTGGACGTCCGGGTCAGGGTGACCTGGCACAGGCGGGGTTCGAGCGAGATCGCCGTGAACGCGGTGACGGTCGCGCCGTGCGGCTCTCCGTCGCTGTTCGCGCAGGTGATGACGGTGACGCCGCTGGCGAACTGGCCGAAGATGTTGCGGAGTGTGCGCTGATCCATCTCTCTGCGTCCTCCTGTCCGGTGCGAGTGGGTGGACTTCGATTCGGTGTGACACAGACCATATGGACGGCGCGTCGCTTGTGCGATCCAGTGAGCGCGGTCACTATCCATCTAGCGCGACGAGTGGGTCCAAGGTCCTTGTTTGCCTGGGACCGTGTTCCGCATCACACTGGATGACGCACGCGCGGATCTGCGTAAAAGCGCAGGTCGAGCGCCGATCACGAGCCGAAACGAAGGTGAGGAGCCGATGGCAGTGGAGCCGACTCCGGGGCCGGTCGACTGGGAGGAAGTGGAGGAGGTCGTCTCGAACGCGTACTTCGAGCACGAACTCACACCGCTCGACGACGTCGCGCCGTCGCTGCGGCTCCGCACCCTGCCCCTCGGCCCCATCCGGCTCGCGCGGATCGGGTGGGGAGCGGCGGTGTCGATCCGCAGCGAACATCCGGGCGGATACGCCGTGAACATCCCCGTATCCGGTCGCATCTCCGCAGGTGAGGGGGTTCTTTCGGGGGTCGGCCAGGCCGTGATCTTCCGGCCCGACACCGCCGCCCCGGAGCAGCGGTGGTCACGCGACTGCGAGATCGTCGGGATCAAGCTCGAACGCGACTACCTGCAGCGCGAGATGGCCCGCATCCTGGCCCGGCCCGACCTGCGGCTCCCGGACCGCGTGGACCTGACGACCCCGGCGGGACAGAGCTGGATGACCTTGTTGCGCTCGATCGTCGAACAGCTCAAATCGGACGAAACACTCTGGCGGAATCCGCTTGTCGCCGAGCAGTTGTCGGGTGCGCTGACCTCGTCGTTCATCCTCGCCGTCATGCCCGAGGACGCGGATCCGGCCGGGGGCGCGCGTCCGCGGATCATCAAGCGGGTGCTCGACCGGTTGCACGAGGATCCTGCCTCGGCGTGGACCACCGCCGAGATGGCCGAGGTGGCCGGCGTGAGCGTGCGGCGCCTGCAGGAGGGTTTCCGCGAGTACCTCGGGGTGTGCCCGCGCGACTACCTGCTGGACCTGCGCCTCGAGCGCATCCACGAGGAGCTCGCGGCGGGCGACGCCGCGGAACTGTCGGTCACCGATGTGGCCCTGAAGTGGGGGATCACGCACACCGGACGGTTCGCAGCGGCGTACAAGCGCAAGTACGGGGTGGCGCCGTCGGTGACGCTGCGCCGATGACGGAACCCGAGAGGGGAGCCTCCCGGGAAACTGCTTCCGGACAGGGCTTTCTCAGTGCAGCCGGTAACCGAGTTCGCTGCTGAGGCGCTCGGCGCAGTCCACCACCCGCTTGGCCGCGAGGTCGCGGAAGGACCCGGGGGTGTGCCGGCCCGTCGAGGTGGAACACGCGAGCACGCCGACCGCGTGACCGGTGGTGTCGAAGACCGGGGCGGCGAGGGTGATCAGGCCGTCCTCGAGTTCGGCGAGGGTGAGGGCGTAACCCTGCTCGCGGATCCGCGCCAGTTCGGCCCGCAGATCGTCCGCGTTGTCGATGGTCGAATCCGTGAACCGCTGGAACTGCGTGCGTTCCAGCACCTGGTCCACGAGTTCGCGCGGCGACCAGGCCAGCAGCGCCCGACCCATCGAGGTGGCGAAGGCGGGTACACGTGTGCCGACGGAGACATTGATGCTCATGATCCGGCGCACCGGCACGCGGGCCGCGTAGACGACCTCGGTGCCGTCGAGCACGCCGAGGGACGCGGATTCGCTGGTGTGCTCGGCGATCTCGACGAGCTTCGGCAGTGCGGAGTCCACGAGGGCGTGCGAGGAGGTGTAGTGCTGCCCGATGCTCAGCACGCGCGGGGTGAGCGACCAGCGGGTGCCGTGGGAGGCGACGTAGCCGAGCTTCTGCAGGGTGAGCAGGATCCGGCGGACCGCGGGCCGGGACAGCCCGGTCTTCGAGGCCAGTTCGGCGAGAGTGGGATTCGGATCCTTGTCGTCGAAGGCGTGCAGCACCGCGAAACCGCGCTCGATGCTCTGGATGAAGTCGCGGTCACCGTTACGACCGTTGCCTAGGTCCGTACTCGACATTCCCTCTCCTACCTGCGGACTCCTCGATGTTGCCCGATTCGGTGTTGACAAGCGGTGTGACACCCCGCACAGTATGTGATGTACGCACTGCGACACACAAGTACGCACAGCGTACAAATCCGGTGATCGCCTTCAGCCCCGTCGTGTCGCACCGGCCATTCGCTTCCCGACAGTTCCCCAGCCCTTCCGAGGAGAGCCATGACCACCATGGAGAACCCCACCGCCTTCGGGTCCGGCAACGCCGCCACCGACAAGTTCAAGGCCGAGCGCGTCACGTCGGACACCTCCGTCGAGCGTGCATCGGCGATCTACCAGGACGTGCTCGGAGCCCTCGCCGACGTCATCCACAAGCACCAGGTCACCTACGACGAGTACCGCGTGCTCAAGCAGTGGCTCATCGACGTCGGCGAATACGGCGAGTGGCCCCTCTTCCTCGACGTCTTCCTCGAGCACGAGATCGAGAAGGTCCACTACGAGCGCAAGGGCTTCGCCGGCACCAAGGGTTCCATCGAGGGCCCCTACTACGTCCCGGACAGCCCGCGCCTGCCGGCCAAGTGCACGATGCCGATGCGGGAGCAGGACAGGCTCGCCCCGTCCCTGATCTTCAAGGGCCAGGTCACCGACCTCGAGGGCAACGGCCTGCCCGGCGCCACCGTCGAACTGTGGCACGCCGACGAGGAGGGCTTCTACTCGCAGTTCGCCCCCGGCATCCCCGAATGGAACCTGCGCGGCACCGTCGAGGTCGACGAGAACGGCAACTTCGAGATCACCACGCTCAAGCCGGCCCCCTACAAGATCCCGGCCGACGGACCGACCGGCTGGATGATCCAGTCCTACGGCGGCCACCCCTGGCGCCCGGCCCACCTGCACCTCATGGTGAAGGCCCCCGGCAAGCGCTCGATCACCACCCAGCTGTACTTCAAGGGCGGCGAGTGGGTCGACGACGACGTCGCGACGGCCGTCAAGCCCGAACTCATCCTGGATCCGCAGCCCAACGCCGCCGGCATCGAGGAAGTGACCTACAACTTCGTGCTCGACCCCGATGCCTGATCCGCACCACGGACGATGCCTGATCCACACCACATGAGTACCCGGTGCGCGTGACGAATGCCGGTGTCCCCGAGGGGCACCGGCATTCGTGCTGCGCGCGGTACCGGGATGTCCCCCGTCACGACCCGACCCCCGATTGTGAGCAGTTCCGATGTCCGACCCCGACCTGAAGATCGCCTCCGTCACCACGACGATCGTCGACGTGCCGCTGATCCGCCCGCACAAGTTCGCCACCACCACCGCCGAGGCCCAGCCGATCCTGCTCGTGGCGGTGACCACCGTCGGCGGCGTCACCGGCTACGGCGAAGGGGTCGTCCCGGGCGGACCGTGGTGGGGTGGCGAGTCGGTCGAGACGATGCAGCAGATCGTCGAGCGGTACATCGGCCCCTACATCGTCGGCCGGGGTGTCGACGAGATCAGTGGTGTCATGGTCGATGTCGAACGCATCGTCGCCAACGCCCGCTTCGCCAAGGCCGCCGTCGAGATCGCCATGCACGACGCGTGGGGTCGCAGCCTCGGTCTGCCGGTCGCGGCGCTGCTCGGCGGCGTGTTCCGCACCGGGGTGGACGTGCGCTGGGCGCTCGGCGCGGCCCCGCTCGAGGAGATCGTCGAGGAGGTCACGCACAAGCGCGAGCAGCGTCTCAACTTCTCCTTCAAGCTCAAGATGGGCGCGCTCGACCCGGCCGTCGACACCGACCGCGTGGTCAAGGTCGTCGAGGCCTTCGGTGGCGAGGTCGGTTTCAGCATCGACGTCAACGCCCGCTGGGATCGGTTCACCGCCCTGCGGTACGTCCCGCAGCTCGTCGACGGCGGCGTCGAACTCATCGAGCAGCCCACGCCCGCAGACCAACTCGACGTCCTCGCCGAGATCAACCGCCGGATCTCCGCGCCCGTGATGGCCGACGAGTCGGTGCAGACCCCGCACGACGCCTACGAGGTCGCCCGGCTCGGCGCCGCCGACGTCATCGCACTCAAGACCACCAAGTGCGGCGGTCTGCAGCGCAGCAAGCAGGTCGTCGCGGTGGCGAAGGCCGCCGGTCTGCGCTGCCACGGCGCCACCTCGATCGAGGGACCGATCGGTACCGCCGCGTCCGTGCACTTCGCGTGCTCCGAGCCGGGCATCGACCACGGCACCGAACTGTTCGGCCCGCAGCTGTTCGCCGTGGAACTGCTGCAGACCCCGCTCGACTACTCCGAGGGGCAGGTGCACCTGCCGGAGGGGCCGGGTCTCGGTGTCGAACTGGACATGGACGTCGTGAAGAAGTACGCCCGCGACTGACCGGCAGGTCGCGGCACCGGGCTCACAGCAGAAGGAGAAACACCATGGCACTGTTCCACGTTCGGATGGACGTCGACATCCCCCGCGACCTCGACCCCGAGGTGCGCGCCGAGACGATCGCGCGGGAGAAGGCCTACAGCCAGGACCTGCAGCGGCAGGGCAAGTGGCGCGAGATCTGGCGGATCGTCGGCAAGTACAGCAACATCTCGATCTTCGACGTCGACTCCGCCGACGAACTCCACGAGATCCTGTGGAACCTGCCGCTGTTCCCCTACATGGACATCGAGGTCACCCCGCTGACGAAGCACGGCTCCGACATCAAGTGAGCCTCCGCACGCGGAGCGGTGGCTCATACTCGGGGTATGAGCCTGCCGCTGCGTGACGTCTACGCCGAGCCGACCCTCGCCGACCTGATGCCGTCGGTGCTCGCGTCCGCGGGGGTCGCCGGCGAGGCCAACCGACTCGCCCTCGCTCCCAGCGACCACACCGTCGTCCTCCTCGTCGACGGCATGGGATGGGAGTTGTTGCAACGCAACACGAAATCCGCGCCGTATCTCACCGGGGTGCCCGGCGCCGCGATCCGCGCCGGGTTCCCCACCACCACCGCGGTCAGCCTCGCCTCCCTCGGCACCGGCCTGCCCTCCGGCCTGCACGGCATCACCGGCTACCAGTCCTACGTCGACGAGATCGAGGCGCCCGTCAACTGGCTCCGCTGGACCGTCGCCGGCACCGCCCTCGACCAGCGCGACGATCTCGTCCCCGAGACCGTGCAACCCCACCCGACGGTGTTCGAACGCGGCCGCCGGGCGGGCCTGGCCGTCACCACTGTCGTCCCCCGCGCGTTCGAGGGCAGCGGCCTGACCCGCGCGGTGCTGCGCGGCGGCAACTTCGTGGGGGTCTCCGCCTACGGCGACCTGCTCGCCCAGGTCGTCGCGGCCGTCGGCGCCGGCGACCGCAGTCTCGTCTACTGCTACATCGGCGAGGTGGACACCCTCGGTCACCTCTACGGCCCCGAATCCCCGGCGTGGCTCGCGCAGCTCACGGTGGTCGACCGGTTCGTCGAACAACTCGCCGCCGCCCTGCCCGCCGGGGTGCGGCTGCTCGTCACCGCCGACCACGGCATGGTCGACGCCTCCCGGGGTCGCCGCCTCGACTTCGACCACGTCCCCGGCCTCGGCGAGGACGTCACCGTCATCGCCGGTGAACCCCGCTGCCGCCACGTCTACACCGACGACGTCGACCGCGTCCTCGAACGCTGGCGCAACGAACTCGGCGACGACGCGTGGGTCGGCACCCGCGACGACGCGCTCGAGGCGTGCCTGTTCGGATCCGACCCCGACCCGGCCCTGACGAAACGCATCGGCGACATCGTGGCCGTCGGACGGGGCGAGGCCTCGGTGATCCGCAGCGAGGGGGAGCAGGTCATGTCGAACCTGCCTGGCCAGCACGGCGCGCTCACCGACGAGGAACTGCTCGTGCCCCTGCTGCGGATCGGGTGACCCGCGACGGAGTGACCGGCGACTCCGCGTGCCGCCGCGGGTGTCGGAACTCTCGATGCCGCGACCCGCATCGGTCACATAGTGTGTGCACATGCGAACGAACACGGTGACCTGGCACGATCGCAGTAGCAGGATCGCGTTGATCCTGCTCTGGGTGGTCCGGATCCTGTTCAAGCCGATCCTGAGCGTGTGGCCGAGCAACGACCTCGGCATCGCCGCGCTCGGCCGGCTGTCGTGGGTGGTCGACCGGATCACCCCCAGGCCGCGGGTCGTGCACATCACCCCCACCGAACTCGGCGGGGTGCCCGGCGAGCGCATCATCTCCCCGAAGCCCGCCGACGACCCGCTCGAGGACGCCACCATCCTCTACTTCCACGGCGGCGGCTTCGTCTTCTGCGGCCCGTCCACCCACCGGCAGCTGTGCGTGCAGCTGGCGCTGGACTCCGGCGCCCCGGTGTACTCGATGGACTACCGGCAGGTGCCGGCCGTCCCGATCGCCGGCTCGGTGCAGGACGCGATGAACGCCTACACGGCGCTGCTCGAGATCGCCGACGACCCCACCCGCATCGTCGTCGGCGGCGACTCCGCGGGCGGCTATCTCGCCGTCAAGGTCGCCGAACTCGCGGCCCGCCGCGGCATCCAGCCCCCCGCCGCGGTCATCGGCTACTCGCCGCTGCTCAACCTCGACCTCGACAAGCACGACCCGGCCTACATGGCGAAGGACGCCTACCTGCCGATCAAGGCCCTCGACAAGCTGCGTCCCCGCTGGTTCGCCGGCGAGGAGGCCATCGAAGGCGAGATGAACCCGGTCGAGGCCGACCCGGTGCTGTTCCCGCCCCTGTTCATGTGCGCCGCCGAATACGAGCTGACCCGCCCCGACGTGGAGATCATGACCGAGCGGCTCGCGTCGGCCGGCAACACGGTGGAGACGCACCTGTGGCGCGGGCAGATCCACGCCTGGCCCGTACTGGCCCGCGCGCTGCCCGAAGCCATGGAACTGATCCGCCTCAGCACCCGGTTCGCGCGGCGCGCGGTCGTCGCCGTCGACACCGACGGGGACCGGACCGCCTGACCACTCAGAGGTTGGTGTCGGGCGGTTCCGGGGTCTCCGGCAGCCCCGCACCGTGCCCGTCGCTTCCCGGCGGGCAGGCCGGCGCGCCGAACGTGTAGGACGTCATCGACAACGAGCCGTACTCGACGCCGTCGACCAACGTCTGCGGCTGCTCCCCGGACTCGGCTGCCAGACCCGCGACGTACAGCAGCGGCAGGAAGTGATCCGGGGTGGGCACGGCCGCGGCGTAATCGGGATGCTCCCGCAGCGCTGCCGCGTCGCCGGGACGGTCCCGCAGCACGGTGGCGACGTCCTCGTCGAACCGGTGCGCCCAGTCGAAACCCGCTCCCGGCCGGTGCGGATCCATGGCACCGAGGTTGTGGACGATGTTGCCGCTCGCCACGATCAGCACCCCGCTCTCGCGCAGCGCGGCGAGCCGGGCACCGAGCTCGACGTGGTAGCCGAGCGGCTTGTACGCGTTGAGCGCGAGCTGCACCACCGGCACGTCCGCCTCGGGGAAGGCATGGGCGAGCACCGACCAGGTGCCGTGGTCGATGCCCCACGAGTCGACGTCGGCACCCACCCAGGTGGGGTGCACGAGATCGGCGATCTCCTCGGCCAGCTCCGGCGCACCCGGCGCCGGATACCGCATGTCGAACAGCTCCTGCGGGAACCCGAAGAAGTCGTGGATGGTGCGCGGCGACCGCATCGCCGTGACCGCCGTGGCGTTGATGAACCAGTGCGCCGAGATCGCCAGGATCGCGCGCGGCGTCGGCACCGACCGGCCGAACGCCGCCCAGGCCTGCGTGTACCGGTTGGACTCGAGGGCGTTGAGCGGGCTGCCGTGGCCGAGGAAGGCGACGGGCATGCGGGTGGACACGTGCGTTACTCCCGGCCGTCCAGCCGGGTCTTCAGCCAGGAGGCCAGGTCGTCGAGGACCCGATCCTTCTCCGGCTCGTTGAACACCTCGTGGAAGAACCCGTCGTACAGCTTCAGCGTGACGTCCTCCGAACCGGCACGCTCGGCGACGAGCTTCCCCCCGGCCGGATCGGCGAGCCGGTCGGCGGTGCCGTGCATCACCAGCAGCGGCACGGTCAGCGACGGCAGACGCTTCTCGACGCTCTCCTCGTTGAGGACGAGGACCCGCGCGAGACCGGCGGGCACCAGACCGTGGTGCACGAGCGGATCCGCGTCGTAGGCCGCCACCACCGCGGGATCGCGGGAGACCGCCCGGCTGTCGAGCTTCTGCACCGGCACGCTCGGCAGGAACCGGCCGACCAGCTTGCCGACCTCGACGACCGGCCTCGGGGTGCCCGAGGTGACGATCACCGCCGGGCCGGACAACACCAGCCCGGTCAGCTTGTCCTGATGGTCGAGGGCGTAGGCGAGGGCGATCGCACCGCCCATCGAGTGCCCGAGCAGGAACAGCGGAAGACCCGGATGGGCGTGCGCCGCCAGATCGACCAGGACGTCGAGGTCGTCGGTGAACTCGCGCATCGCGGTCGCATGCACCCGCTTGCCGCCCGACCGCCCGTGACCACGATGGTCGAGGGCGTAGACGACCAGCCCGAGACCGGTGAGACGCTCGGCGACGTGGTCGTATCGACGCGCGTGCTCCCCGAGTCCGTGACTGAGCACGAGCACACCCGACGGCGCCGTGTCCGGTGACCACACGTCGTACACGATCGGGATTGCGCCGCCGCCGGTGAACGACGACTCGGTGTGCTGCATGAGCCCCTCCTGCGACCTCGTCGAGAGCTGTCCCTGGCATCCTCGCACGGGCCGCGGGGGTGCGGCGCCCGAAAAATCCGTTGACCGGTCCACCGCCGGGCGTACCCTGGAATCTGTGACCCAGGCGCTTCTCTTCCACTGACGACACCCGTTCGCCCCTCGTGACGTAGACCGAGGCGGCGATCCGAGCCGAATCCGCTCCCGGCCGCACACGTGGCCGTTCGTCAGAAGCGCATCCGCCCGCCGCCGTTGTGGGACGAGTGTGCCTCCACCCGGAGGAAATGCATGACCATCGACATCTCTCTACCCCTGCGTTCGCAGGCCCAGCTCGGCGCCGTCGACGTGCACCTCGTACGCGACGGTCATCCCGTGCTGCGCGGCGTCGGCCTCACCGTCACTCCCGGCTCCCGCCTCGGCGTGGTCGGGGAGAACGGGCGCGGCAAGTCCACACTCCTGCACGTGCTCGCAGGACGTCTCGAACCCGACTCCGGTTCGGTGCGGCGCTTCGGATCCCTGGGCCTCGCCGAGCAGGAGATGACCGCCGACGCCGGCCGCACCGTGGGTGATCTGATCGACGTCGAACTCGCCCACGTCCGCGCCGTGCTGCGGGCCCTCGACGAGAGCGTCGTGGCGCTCGCGGACGAGCGGCCCGGTGCCGTCGAGGACTACGCGGAGGCGCTGGACGCCGCCGAACGCCTCGACGCGTGGGACGCCGACCGGCGCGTGGACACCGCCCTCGAGGCGCTCGGCGCCGTCACCGACAGGTCGCGGCCGCTGGCGCAGATGTCGGTGGGGCAGCGCTATCGGGTGCGTCTGGCCGCCCTGCTCGGGGCCGAGCACGACTTCCTGCTGCTCGACGAGCCGACCAACCATCTCGACGCGTCGGGTCTCGAATACCTCACCGAGTGCCTGCAGAACACCCGCAGCGGTGTGGTGCTCGTCAGCCACGACCGTGCCCTGCTCACCGATGTGGCCACGTCGATCCTGGACCTGAATCCCAGCCGCGACGGCCGGCCCCGCCTCTACGGCGGCGGATACAGCGGATTCCGCACCGGCCGGGCGGCCGAATATGCCCGGTGGGTCGACGAATACGCGCACCAGCAGGCCGAGCAGGCGAAGCTCTCCGCGGATCTCGAGGCCGCGCAGGACCGGCTCGTCACCGGATGGCGGCCCGAGAAGGGCACGGGGAAGCATCAACGGGCTACGCGCGCACCGGCTCTGGTGCAGTCGGTGCGCCGCCGTCAGGACGCACTGGACGAACATGCGGTGTCGGTTCCCGTACCGCCCCTGCAGTTCTCGATGCCGACGCTCGGCGTGGACCTCGACGGGATCGACCCCGACGCGCCGCTGATCCGGCTCGAGGACGCGGTGGTGAAGGGCCGGCTCGACATCCCGGTCACGCTCGCGCTCGGCGCCGGGGCGCGGCTCGTGATCACCGGGCCGAACGGCGCCGGGAAGTCGACGCTGCTCGCCGTCCTCGCCGGTGAGATCGACACGACCTCCGGCAACCGCGAGAGCGATCCGGAGGTGCGCATCGGACGGCTCGCGCAGGAATCGCCGTCGCCGTCGTCCGCCCGGGTGCGGGAGGTCTACGACACCCACGTCGGCGAACTCGTCCTCGCCGGGCTCGTCCCGGGCGAGGGCGCAGTGGATCTCGACGAACTCGGCCTGTTCACCGAACGGGATCTCGGCAAGCGGGTGCGCGACCTGTCGATGGGGCAGCAGCGCCGCCTCGACCTGGCGATGGTGCTCGCCGCGCGGCCGCACGTGCTGCTGCTCGACGAGCCCACCAACCACCTGTCGGTGACCCTCGTGGACGAACTGACCGAGGCGCTGGGCGCGACGGACGCGGCCGTGGCGCTGGCGACCCACGACCGGCAGATGCGCCGCGACATCGCCCACTGGCCGCATCTCGCCCTGGGATAGGCCGGAACAACCACGCAGGAGGAGGATTCGGAACGTGAGCGTCCGGTGGCGGGCGGTGGCCCCGCTGCGGCACGGTGACTACCGCCTGCTGATCGGGGCGGTGGCCGCCGAGTTGTTCGCATCGGGGATGTGGACCGTGGTGATGGTCTTCCAGGTGATCGCGATCCGGGACGACCCCACCGCGCTGTCCTCGGTGGCGGCGTGCCTGAGCGGGGGTCTGCTCGCCTTCGCGCTCGTGGGCGGGATCGCCGCGGACCGGTTGCCGAAACGCGGTGTGCTGATCGCGGTGCAGGTCGCGAACGTCGTCTCGGTCTCCACGGTGACCGCGCTCGCGCTGACCGGTGCACTCGCCCTGTGGCACATGGCGATGGCGTCGGCGGTGCTCGGTGCGGGCACGGCGTTCTTCTTCCCCACCTACACCGCGCTACTGCCGCACGTACTGCCCGCCGACGAACTGCTCGCCGCCAACGGGATGGAGGGGGCGCTGCGCCCGACCCTGCAGCAGGGCACGGGACCGGCGGTGGCCGGCATGGTGGTCGGGGCGTTCCTCCCGGCGACCGGTGCGTTCGTCGTGGCGGCCGTCCACGCCTGCGCGCTCGTGCTGCTGCTGTGCGTCCGCCCGCCACGGGAGGACCCCGCCGAGCATCCGGAGGAGAAGGCGGGTGTGCTCGCGGATCTGAAGGAGGGGATCGCCTTCACGATCGGCACCCCCTGGCTGCTGTGGACGCTCGTCGCGGCGTGCGTGATGACCTTCGTCGTGATGGGGCCGGTCGAGGTGCTGCTGCCGTTCCTCACCCGCGAGCTGTTCGACGACGGGGAACGCCGATTCGGCTGGCTCCTCGCCGCGTTCGGTGCCGGTGGGGCACTCGGCTCGCTGATGGTGTCGTCGCGGCCGCTGCCGCGCCGGTACCTGACGGTCATGCTGATGTGCTGGGGTGCCGGAACGTTGCCGCTCGCGGTGTTCGCGTTCACCACCTCGTATCCGGTCATGCTCACGGCGACCTTCGTCATCGGATTCTTCGACGCCGCCGGGATGGTGCTGTGGGGGACGTTGCTGCAGCGACGGGTGCCACTGGGGATGATCGGCCGGGTGGCGAGCCTGGACTTCTTCGTCTCGCTCGCCCTCATGCCGCTGTCGATCGCGGTGACGGGACCGCTGGCCGCGGTGGTGCCGTGGTGGATCGTCTTCACGGTCGCCGGGGTGACGCCGTTCGTGCTGATGGCCGTCGCGCTCGTCGCCGGGCGGATGTTCGCGGACGAGATCGCGAATCCGCTGGACACCGGCAACGAGCGCGTCGACACCACGGTGGTGCGGCAGAACTAGGGTCTCGGCTCCGTGACGGCCGGTGCTGCGACACGCTCGGTCGCGGCGGTGGCCGGTCGCGCCGGACGCATCGCCAGCAGGGTGCCGGCGGCCAGCACCACGACGCCCGCCACGGCGAAGTAGAGCTGTTCCGGGGTCCATCCGGCATCGAGGAGTACCCCGGCCGCGGTGGGCGCGAGGATCGCACCGGCCCGGCCGATGCCGATCGCGGAACCCACGCCGGTGGCGCGGATCTGCGGCCCGTACAGCGACGGTGCGAGGGTGTACAGGCCCGCGACGCAACCGTTGATGAGTCCGCCGATGACGATGCCGATCGTGAAGGCCAGCATCAGGGTGGAGATCGACAGGATGAACACGGCCATCGTCGCCGCGGCGCTCACGGTGAAGGCGACGAGCACGGTCCGGGTCGTCCAGCGGCTCGCGAGCACCCCGAACAGGACGGAGCCCACGGTGCCACCGAGTGTGAGCATCATTCCGGCGGTGGCGCTCTGGTCCTTGCTGAGACCGGCGGTCTCGAGCAGGGAGGGCGTCCACGAGTTCACGAAGTAGAAGCCGAACATGGTGGTGAAGAAGGCCGCCCACAACAGGATTGTCGGCCGGGTGTTGCCGCCGGTGAACAGATCCGTGATGCGTCCGGCGCGGACCTCGGACCTGTCGGCGGGCGCGACGAGAGCCGGCACGGGATCCTGCCCGATGCGCCGGGCGATGGCGTTGATCCGCTTGAGGTCGCCCGGCCGTCCGCGGCCGGTGAGGAAGTCGAGGGATTCGGGCAGCAGGGCGGCGAGCAGCGCCAGCACCGTGCCGGTCAGGACCGCACCGACGACGAAGACGGAACGCCAGCCGTACCCGCTCTGCAGGCTCACGGCGGCGAGACCACCGATCGTGGCTCCGACGCCGTAACCGGCGGTGTAGATGCTGATGGCCAGTCCCCGCCACCGGGCGGAGGAGTACTCGCTGGCGATCACCGTCGTGCAGGCCAGCACACCACCGATGCCGAGTCCGGTGAGCACGCGCCAGATCCCGAGTTCCCAGGCCGATCCCGCGGTGGCGGACAGGCCCATGCCGGCGGCGGCGAGCGCCACCGACAGCAGGATCAGGGGGCGGCGGCCGATGCGGTCGGCGACCGGTGCGAGGGTCAGTGCACCCACCGCCATACCGATCAGTCCTGCGCTGAGCAGGATTCCGATCTCGGAGCCGCTCAGGGCGAAGTCGGCACCGATGCTCTTGGCGGTGAAGGCCAGTGCCATGACGTCGAAGCCGTCGAGGATGTTCAGCACGACGCACAGGGTGACGATCATCCACTGGTAGAGGTGCATCGGCGCGGCGTCGATGCGTGCGCGAAGGTCCATGGGATTCCTCGGGGATGGAAGGACGCGATGGTCAGGGAAGGTCGAGCGTGACGACACCCGGCGTCGACCCGGAGGGGGACCCGGGAACACGGGATACACGGGATACGCAGGCACACATGCGATCCGACTCCGTCTTCTGCTGTTCGTCGAAGAAGACGTCGCGGTGGTCGATCCGCCCCGCGAGCGAGGCGACACCCACTTGGCACAGGCCGCACTCTCCCTTGCGGCAGTCGAACATCATGTCCACGCCCGCGCGTTCGAGGGCGTCGAGCATCGACTCCCCGGTACCGACGGTGGTGGTGACCCCGAGGTCGGGGATGTCCACCACGAACTCCTCGGCGTCGAACCAGCCGCTGTTGCCGAAGGTTTCGTACCGGAGGTTGGGGGAGGGCAGGTCGCGGTCGCTCCAGCCACGGCGCACGGCGTCCATCAACCGGATCGGACCGCACATGTACAGTTCGGTGCCGGCGTCCACGTCGTCGAGCAGTGCGGCGACGTCGAGACCGGTGCCCTCGTCGTCGACGTGCAGATCGAGCCGGTCACCGTGGAGCGCTTCGAGTTCGGGGACGAACGCCATCGCCGAGTGGCTGCGACCGACGTACACGAACCGGTAGTCGGCGCCGAGCCGGCGCAGGACCGCGCCCATTGCGGCGACCGCGGTGATGCCGACACCACCGGCGAGCAACACGTAGCGGGGCGCGCCGACCCGCAACGGGAAGTTCTGCAGGGGCGCGGTGACGGCGAGAGTGTCGCCGGGGCGCAGTCCGTGCATGAAGGCGGAGCCGCCGCGGGAGGTGGGGGACAGGTGGACGCCGAGGGTGACGGTGTGCCCGTCGGCGCCGCCGGCGACGACGGAGTACGAACGCGTGTCGCCCGAGGGCAGCCGGACGTCGACGTGGGAGCCGGGTTCGGCTCGGGTCGCGGTGTCGGTGGCGACGACGATCTCGGCGATCGAGTCGGCGACGCGGGTGGTGCTCACGACCCGGCCGCGCAGCCAGCGGACCTGGTTGGTGCTCATGTCAGTGGGCTCCCTCGGGAACAGCGCTGTGCGACGGATACTTTCGTTCGGCTTCGATCATGCGCTGGATCAGGCGCCGCACCCACATACCGCCGGCGTCGATGTTGAGGTTGTAGAACTCGTGACCGGGATTGGCCTCGATGGCCTTCTGTTGCGCGGTGAGCATCGCCTCGTCCTCCCCGAACACCCCGTGCACGCCGTCGCGCAGCTGCGTGGTGATGAGCTGACTGTCGAGACGGTAGTTGCGCATGAAGGCCCAGAAGTACAGGGCGGTGCGCTCGTCGACCGGAGAGATGGTGTTCATGACGAAACCGTTGACACCCTGACTCCGATCCCCTTCGGGTGCACCGGTTCCGGTCTTGGCCACACCCACGTCGATGCGGATCGTGGACGGCGCCTGGAACTCGATGATCTGCCAGCGGTCCACCCTGCCCTCGAAGCCGGGGAACCTGTCGCGCATGTTCTTCAGCCAGAAGGGAGGTGCCTCGATGTCGTGCATCCAGCGGGTGACCGTGACGGTGCGGTCGTCGTGGGTGACGACGAAATCGGATTCGCTGAGTTCGTCCTGCCCGATGGACGACGAGTGCACGAACTCCTCGTGTGTGAGGTCCATGAGGTTGTCGAGGACGAGCTGGTAGTTGGCCTGCACGTCGATGGTGCGACCGTCGCCGGCCCAGTCGGGAGAGTCCATCTGGAACATGTCGGGGATCAGGTCGGGATCGGCCCGGGTGGGATCGCCCGGCCACACCCAGACGAACCGGTGGCGTTGCACGACGGGATGGGAGGCGACCATCGCGGACGGGTTGATCGTCTTCTGGGCGGGCATGTGGGTGCAGCGGCCCGCGGAGTTGTACTGAGGTTTTCTCACCAGAGAGTCACCGACGACAGCAAAGACATCCGAACGGTGTGGCGTGAAAAGAGGACGTGGGGTCCTGCCTGGTAGGGATTGTTTCGAGCAAGAAGCAACCCGGAGCAGGACCCCACGTGATTACCTATCGTGCCACGCTCGACGTGCCCGAGCACACCCTGACCTTCGTCGCCCGTATCCTCGCTGCCCACCGCCGCAGGACCGATCGCCGGCCGTGGCAGCGGGCCGCGACCGTCTACGTCCAGGCTCTGATGGTGCTGCGGTGGTTCCGCGACGGCACCGACGTCGCCACCCTGGCGCGCGATGCCCGCATCTCGCAGGCCACCGCCTACCGGTATCTCCACGAAGGTATCGACGTGATCGCTGCGCACGCCCCGGACCTGCACGACGTGCTCGAACGTGGGATCGAGTCCGGCTGGGAGCATGTCTGTCTCGACGGCACCCTCATCGCCTCGACTCGCTGCCGGGAGCGTTCCGAGTCCGGGCACGACGTGTGGTACTCGGGTAAACATCGCCGCCACGGCGGCAACGTCCAGGTCCTGACCGATCCGACCGGCTACCCGATCTGGGTGTCCGAGGTTGCCCCCGGTTCGGTGCACGACCTCACCGCTGCTCGTCGGGGCGGGATCCTCGGCGCCCTCTACCACGCTGCCGCCGGCGGGATGCCCACCCTCGCCGACAAGGGGTACACCGGTGCCGGGATCGGCGTCCACGTCCCGACGAAAGGCCGTGATCTCGATATCGGCACTCGTTGCCGCAACACGCTGCTGTCTGCGATGCGTGCTCCGGCCGAACGCGCGAACGCGCTGCTGAAGACCCGGTGGAAGGCGCTGCAGCGAATCAGTCTATGTCCGTGGAGGATCGGCTCGATCGCTGCTGCGGCTCTCGTTCTTCTTCACCTGCAAGCACCGGCCTGGTGAGAAAACCTCACTGCAGCCCGTGATACGGGCACCGGATGCCGTCGGAGCCGACGAGCGTGCCCATCGACAGGGGTGCGAGACGGTGCCAGCAGGCGTCGGCGAGTGCGACGGGGCGTCCGTCCTCGGTGCGGTAGAGCGCCATCGGTTTCCCGGCGATGGTGCGCGACAGGATCTCGCGGCGCCCCACCTCGTGATCCCAGGCGGCGACGTACCAGGCGTCGAGGGGGAAGTCCATGTTCTTCGCAGTCGCCCCGCTGGGGCCGAGGTCGGTCATGTCTGTATCTCCGAACCGCCGAGAGGATGAATAACTATCTATGTAGATAGTGGTGAGCTGGGACACACACTATCTATCGATATAGTTATTTGCAAGGGTGGGATACTCGCTCCGGAAAGGTGGTGGTCCATGAGCCTGCGGTACGCGCTGCTCGCCCTGCTCACCGCCGAGCCCCTGACCGGCTACGACGCTGCGAAACGGTTCGGCGCCTCGGTCGGGCACGTGTGGCACGCCCCCGACTCGCAGATCTACCCCGAACTGCGCCGCATGGAGCGCGAGGGCCTGATCGCGGGGGAACAGGTGCGCTGGGGGCCCAACAGCACCAAGACCCGCTACTCGATCACCGACGAGGGTGTCCGCGCCTTCCGCGACTGGATGGCGACACCCCTGGACTACGCCCCGGTGCGCGACGCCGCGCACATGCGCGCCGCCTACTTCGAATGGACCGACCCGGACCGCGCGCGCGAGTGCCTGCAGCGGCACATCGAGCACTACACCGAGCAGATCGCGCGGTGGAGGGCCACGCGCGAGGCGATCCTCGATCTCACCAACGACACCATCGCGACGCGCATGCGGAAGTTCCCCGTCGAGGACCACGAGCGGATCATCGCGTTCAAGGCATTTGCCTACGACGGGCTCATCGGCCGGGGCGAAGCGGAGATCGCGTGGGCCAGGCAGGGTCTCGAACTGCTCGACAAGCTCGCCCCCGCGGAGGAGTGACCGGGCGTCAGGACGCGCTGTCGGTGGGCGGCACGATCGAGTGCGCCAGCGCCTGCAGGAGGAACTCGAGCTGAGGATTGGGCGCGGTGTTGCTGCGCACCACCCCGCACACCGGCACCCGCAGCCGGTGATTGAGCTCGCGCATGAACTTCAGGCCCTTGCGCGGGGTCTCGGCGGCGGTGCCCGAGTAGAGCACCGTCCAGGCGCGGGGATTCGTGAGCACCTCGAGAGTGGCCGTGTGATCGCTCGCGATCGCCGGGCCGAGCCGCACGCGACGTCCCACTTCGACGAACGCCTCCTCGACGACGCGGTGCAGCAGCACCTGGTTGCTGCGCGGCGGCAGCAGCAGGGGGTAGTGCGCCAGATCGCCGATCTCGACGGTGGAGAAGGCCGACAACGGGTGCTGCGTCGAGGTGACGATCACCAGTTCCTCGATCCCGAGATGGATCGTCTCGAGTCCCGGCCGGTCGACCTCACCGCGGATCAGGGCGAGATCGGCCTCCCCGGAGGCCACGGCGTTCACGCGGTCGGTGAAGTCCTTGATGACGAACTCCACGTCGAGGTTGGGGTGGCGCTCGCGCACACTCGAGATGGCGTCGAGGCTCTGCGACGCGAAGCTCATGTTCGCGGTGATCCGGATGCTCTCGCGGGGCTCGTGGCCCACCTCGAGCGCCTTCGCCTCGAGGGCGAGCACCTCGGCGGCGATGGGCATCAGGCGGTGGCCGGCGGGCGTGAGCTTGACCGAGCGGGTGGTGCGATCGAACAGGGAGGTGCCCACCTCCTGCTCGAGCTTCGCGATCTGATGACTGATCGCGGACTGGGAGATGAAGCAGCGCTGAGCGGCCCGCGAGAAGCTGCCCTCCTCGCCGACGGCGAAGAAGTAGCGCAGCTGCCGGAAGTCCATCGCTCCTCCACATCGACCGCATTCATGAGCAAGACAGATAACAGTTTTTCGAATATCCCAGGTTACTGGATAACAGGGTCCTTGGTCCCTACGGTGGTTGTCATACATCAACGGAGATGGCTCACAAGGCGTGGAGGTTTACGCAGCATGGACGGTGCGGACACGAAGACCCAGAAGGTCGTCGATCGGACCGATGTGGTGATCGTGGGTTCCGGATTCGGAGCACTGGCCACTGCGAAGAAGCTCGCGAAGGCGGGCACCCCTTTCGTACTGATCTCGGAGACCACCGAGCACCTGTTCCAGCCGCTGCTGTACCAGGTCGCGACCGGTGTGCTCTCCCCCGGTGAGGTCGCGCCGTCGGTGCGTGCCATCCTCGCCGAGTACCCCAACGCCGACATCCGTCTCGGCCGTGTCGTCGACGTCCTGCCCGACGACAACACCGTCGTCTACGAGGCCGCGGGCGAGCGCCACACCCTCGGCTACAAGTACCTCGTCGCCGCGACCGGTGCGCGCCAGGCCTACTTCGGCCGCGACGAGTTCGCCGACCTGACCTTCGCGCTCAAGACCGTCGACGACGCCGACCGGCTGCGCCGCCAGATCGTGCGCTGCTTCGAGGAAGCCCACATCACCACCGACGCGGAGCGCCGGAAGAACCTGCTCAGCTTCATCGTCGTCGGTGCCGGCCCCACGGGCGTCGAGCTCGCCGGACAGATCAAGGAACTGGCGCAGCGCTACTTCGCCAAGTCCATCAGCGACATCAACGCCGACGACGTCACGGTCACCCTCGTCGAGGGCGCCGACAAGGTGCTGCCCCCGTTCGGTGGCAAGCTCAGCGAGTACACCAAGGAGTCTCTCGAGAAGAGCGGTGTCGACGTCGTGGTGAACACGATGGTCACCGACATCGACGAGCACGGCGCGACCCTGACGACGCCGACCACCGAGGAGACCCGCCGCCTCACCGCCGAGACCATCATCTGGTCCGCCGGTATCCAGGCCAACGACTTCGCCGGTGTCCTCGCCGAGCGCACCGGCTGCGAGGCCGTGCGCAGCGGCCGCCTGCTCGTCGACCCCGACTTCACCGTCGGCCGCTACGACAACATCTTCGCCATCGGGGACATGGTCACCCTCGACAACCTGCCCGCGCAGTCCCCCTTCGCGATGCAGGGCGGCCGCCACGTCGCGAAGATCATCACCGGCAAGGTCGCGCCCGGCACCCCCTTCCAGTACCGGGACAAGGGCAGCATGGCGATCATCAACCGGTTCCGCGCGATCACCCGCGTCGGCAAGATCGAGCTCACCGGTTTCATCGCCTGGGTCCTGTGGCTCGCCGTGCACCTCGTCTACCTGGTCGGCTTCCGCAACCGCTACATCGCCGTGATGTCCTGGTGCGGATCCTTCCTCGGCCACCGTCGCCCGCACTTCTACTACGCACAGGAGGCCGTACCGGTCGCCGCCGCGAAGGAGCCCGCGGCCGAGGCGGACGCCAAGAAGGAACCCGAAGGGGACGGCAAGGAGAAGGTCTCCGTCTCCGCCTGACGGCCCCGCAACGTCCACACGAAGGCCCCCGACCGCACCGGTCGGGGGCTTCGTCGTTCCCCGGTCCGACGGTTTCGGGGACGTCAACTCTGTGTATCGCCCCGCGGCTCGCCGAAAAGGACAGGTGCATAACGGGCACCGAAGGGGTATATATGTGCCAAGGGGTCGCTCACCCGTTTTGCACCTTCTGCACGGTGCCGGTGGCTGCCTCTCCCCGCCTTCCGAGAGGAGATCGAGATGTCGATCCGATCCACGTCCCAGATGGGTGCCGCACGCACCGATCGGTCCGCCGGCCGTCCGCGCCGCGTCGAACACGACGGTCCCTCGTACACCGAGGTCATCCACTCGCAGCTGTTCTCGAACTACCGGGCGCCGCGCGGCGACGCCAAGCACAGCGCCTGACCCGTCCGACCCATGTTTGCGGGGCTCTCGCCTGCGGCACACTGACCTCATGAGTGCATCCACAGCAGGCAAGAGCACCCGCATCGTTCTCGCATCGCGCCCCGACGGCGCGCCCACCCCGGACAACTTCCGCACCGAGGTGGTGGATCTGCCCGAAGTCGGCGACGGCCAGATCTCGCTCCGCGTGGTCTACCTGTCCCTCGACCCGTACATGCGCGGTCGGATGAGCACCGCGAAATCCTATGCCGCGCACGTCGAACTCGGTGACGTCATGGTCGGCGGCACCGTCGGGCAGGTGGTCGAATCCCGTTTCGACGGACTCGAACCCGGCGACTACGTTCTCGCCGGCGCGGGTTGGCAGTCGCATGCCGTCGTCGACGGATCGGCGGTGCGCCGACTCGACCCGGAGACCGCACCGATCTCCACGGCCCTCGGTGTGCTCGGAATGCCCGGATTCACAGCCTATTCCGGGCTGCTGAAGATCGGGCAGCCGAAGGAGGGCGAAACCGTCGTCGTCGCGGCCGCGACCGGACCGGTGGGCTCGGCGGTCGGGCAGATCGCGAAACTGAAGGGCGCTCGTGCCGTCGGTATCGCCGGTGGGTCGGAGAAGTGCCGTGCCCTGCTCGACGAGTTCGGTTTCGACGCCGCGATCGACCACCGCGACCCGGACTTCGCCGACAGGCTGGCGGAAGCGGTGCCCGACGGTATCGACGTGTACTTCGAGAACGTCGGGGGTCCGGTGCAGGAGGCCGTGTGGCCGCTGCTCAACACCTATGCGCGAATCCCGGTGTGCGGCCTGGTTGCCCAGTACAACGGCGCCGACCTGGACCGCAAGGACCGGCTCCCGGGGTTGTTCACGTCGATCCTCACCAAGAGCCTGACGATCCGCGGATTCATCCAGAGCGAGTTCGTGAAGGAGATGTACGGCGACTTCCTGCGCGACATGTCCGCCTGGGTGGGTGACGGGAAGGTGAAGTACCGCGAGGACGTCGTCGACGGGCTCGAGAACGCCCCCGCGGCCTTCATCGGACTGCTCGAAGGCAAGAACTTCGGGAAGCTGCTGGTGCGGGTCGCCGCGGAGTAGAAGCGTCTGCGTAGAAGTGCCGACGTAGAAGGGTCAGCGCCGGGGTGTGCCGGTGGACCACAGTGCCCACAGCATGAGCACGGGCTGGAAGAACAAGCGGATCAACCGCTTCCGGTCGGTGTCGAGACCGAACGCGTCGCGTCGTCCGAGGTACTGGGCGATGTTGCCGGGGAAGACCGCCGCGAAGAACAGGGCGGTGAGACGGCCGACACGCACCCGGTCGCGGTTCGCCACGGCCAGGCCGGCGCCGAGCATGATCTCGACGCCCCCGGACGCCATGACCACACCGTCCTTGTCCATCGGTACCCAGTCGGGCACCTGGGCCTGGAAATCCCTGCGCGCCCAGAACAGATGGCTCAACCCGGCGAAGACCAGGGCGGTGGCCAGCAGGTAGCGCGCGACGGTCCGGGCGGGGGTGGTCGGTGGGGGAGGTGCTTCGGTCGGGGCGGTGATCTCGACTTCGCTCATTCCACGAGCGTACGGACCGGACGGTGCTCGCGGCGGAAGTTCGCACCGCGAGCACCGTGCTCGCCGTCAGGCGATGCGTTCGAATACAGCGGCGAGGCCCTGGCCGCCGCCGATGCACATGGTCTCGAGACCGTAGCGACCTTCCCGGCGATCGAGTTCGCGCAGCAGCGTCGCGAGGATGCGGCCACCCGTGGCGCCCACGGGGTGTCCGAGCGAGATGCCGGAACCGTTGGGATTCAGGCGCGGATCGTCGGCTTCGATGCCCCACGAGCGGGTCACGGCGAGAGCCTGGGCGGCGAACGCCTCGTTGAGCTCGATGACGTCCATGTCGGCGAGGGTCAGGCCGAGTCGGTCGAGGGCCTTCTCGGTGGCCGGCACCGGGCCGATGCCCATGGTGCGAGGCGGGACACCCGCCACGGCCCAGCTCGCGAGACGGGCGAGCGGCCGCAGGCCGAGCTTCGCCGCCTTCTCGGCGGTGGTGACGATCGCGAGGGCGGCGCCGTCGTTCTGGCCGCTGGCGTTGCCGGCGGTGACGGTGGCATCGGGATCGACCTTGCCGCGGATGGGCCGCAGCTTCGCGAGGGACTCCATCGAGGTGTCGGCGCGGGGGTGCTCGTCGGTGTCGACGACCAGCGGATCACCCTTGCGCTGCGGCACGGTGACCGGCACGATCTCCTCCGCGAAGATCCCGTTCTTCTGTGCGGCGACGGCCCGCTGGTGCGACTGCACGGCGAGGGCGTCCTGATCCTCGCGGCTGATGGAGAACTCGGCGCGCAGGTTCTCGGCGGTCTCGATCATGCCGCCGGGCACCGGGTAGTCGCGGCCACCGGCGGTGACGCGGGCGCGGGCCAGGCGGTCGCTCAGGGCCACGGCCTCACCCTTGACGCCCCAGCGCATCCCGGTCGCGTAGAACTCGGCCTGGCTCATGGATTCGGCGCCGCCGGCGAGGATCAGGTCGCTGCCGCCGGTCTGCACCTGCATCACGGCCTGCAGGATCGCCTGCAGACCGGAACCGCAGCGACGATCGACCTGCAGTCCCGGAACATCCACGCCGAGACCGGCGTTGAGTGCGGCGACGCGGCCGAGGGCGGGTGCCTCACCGTTGGGGGAGGCCTGGCCGAGGAAGACGTCGTCGATGTCCGACGGTGCGATGCCGGTGCGGGCGACGAGTTCACGGATGACGGTAGCTGCGAGATCCTCCGGGGCGATGTCCTTCAGGACACCACCGAAACGTCCCACCGGGGTCCGGAGGGGTTCGCAGATCACTACGTCGGTCATGTGGGGTACCTCGTTCGGTCGTTCTATGAATGGGTCTGGGTGCGGGCGAGATCGGTGGAGATCGCCTCCGCGGTGGCGACGAGCGCCGGGACGAGCACCTCGCGCACGGTCTCGGCGCGGTAGCGGGCGGCGTGCGTCGACAGGTTCACCGATGCCACCACGGTTCCCGAGGCGTCACGGATGGGTGCGGCCAGCGACCGCAGTCCCTCCTCGAGTTCCTGGTCGACGATGCAGTAACCGTCGCGGCGCACCTTCGCGATCTCCGCGCGGAGTTCCTCGGCGGTGGTGACGGTGCGGCCGGTGATCGGCGCGAACTCGGCGCGCGCGAGGTAGGCGTGGAGTTCGTCGTCGGACAGGCCCGCGAGCAGCACGCGTCCCATCGACGTCGCGTAGGCGGGGAATCGGGTGCCGAGGGTGATGGTGACGGTCATGATGCGGTTGACCGGGACCCGGGCGACGTAGACGACGTCGTCGCGGTCGAGCACCGACACCGAGGTCGATTCCTTGACCTTCTCGGCGAGCGCCTCGAGATGTGGGCGTGCGACCTCGGGTAGGGTCAGCGCCGACAGGTAGCTGTAGCCGAGTTCGAGTACCCGTGGGGTGAGCCAGAACTGGGTTCCGTCGGTGCGGACGTAACCGAGTTCGACGAGGGTCAGCAGGAACCGGCGGGCGGTGGCGCGGGTCAGCCCGGTGGCGCGTGCGACGTCGGAGAGCGTCTGCCGCGGGGCGTGCGCACCGAAGGCCTTGATGACCGACAGGCCGCGCGCCAGCGACTGCACGTAGTCCGGAGACGCCGCGGGGTTCTCGGTCCCGTTCGCCGGTGTGGTGATCTCGGGGGTGCTCACGATTCACCGCTTCCTGCCGCGTCGGCCAGTGCCTGCCTGCCGAACGCGAACGCGCGATTGCTGTTGGGGACACCGGCGTAGACCGCGGTGTGCAGGAACACCTCGACGAGATCGTCGGGGTCGATCCCGGCCCGCAGGGCTGCGCGGATGTGCATGTCGAGTTCGTGTTCGTTGCCGACCGCGGTGAGGATCGCGAGGGTCAGCAACCGGCGGGTGCGGTGGTCGAGGCCCGGCCGCGCCCAGATGTCGCCCCATGCGGTGCGGGTGATGAAATCCTGGAACGGAAGGGTGAATTCGGTGGCCGATTCGAGGGACCGGTCGACGTGCGCGTCGCCGAGGACCGAGCGGCGCACCCGCAGGCCCTCCTCGAACGCGGCGGTCCGGTACTCCGACACCGGGGTGGCGCGCGAGATGTGTTCGCGGATCAGCTTGGTGACCCGACCGGCCTGCTCCACGTTGGCCAGGTGCGCACCCGGGTCGACGACATGGAAGGAGGCGTCGGCGATGCCGTCGGCGAGCACCTGCATCGTCGACGGCGGTGTGGCGGGGTCCTGTTCCCCGGCGATGACGAGGGTGGGGGCGACGATGCGGGCGAGGTCGGGGCGTCCGTCCCACGCGGCCAGGGCCTCGCAGCACGCGGCGTAGCCCTCGTCGGTGGTGCCCTCGACCATCTTCACGTGCCGGGCCACGAGATCCGGATCGTGTTCGGCGAGAGCGGGGGAGAACCACCGCGAGACGATGGATTCGGAGATGGAGGCCAGGCCGTCGCGGCGGACGGTGGCAGCGCGGTCGTGCCAGGGCTGCGCGGGTTGGAAGGCGGCCGAGGTGCACAGCAGGGTCAGGGTGCGGATGCGTTCCGGGTGGTGCGCGGCGAGCCACTGCCCGATCGCGCCGCCGAGCGACAGTCCGACGTAGTGCACGGCGTCGAGTTCGAGGGAGTCGAGCAGGGCGACGATGTCGTCGGCGAGTTCGCCGATGGTGTACGGACCTTCGGGTGCGGGCGAGTCGCCGTGACCCCGGTGGTCCACCGCCACGACGTGCCAGTCGGCGGACAGGGCATGGATCTGGGGCGCCCACATCGACAGGTCCGAGCCCAGCGACCCGAGGAACAGGACGGTGGGCCTGCTCGGGTCCCCGTGCCGTTCGTGGTGGAGTGCGACGGTCATGGCTTCTCTCCTGTGTGTCGGTCGTGGTGGGCGAGGACGCGGTCGGCGATGTCGGCGGCGTGGCCGAGATAGCGGGTGGGATCGAGCAACCGGCGGATCTCGTCCGGTGCGAGGTGCGCGGTGATGCCCGGTGCCTCGTCGAGAGGGACACCGGCGACGGCGGCCTCGGTGACGACGGCGCGGGCGTCCTCGGTGTGCTCGGCGAGCGCGGCGGTGACCTTCTCCGCGAGGATCGCGCCGCCGGTGAGGTCGAGATTGCGGGCGAGCGCGTCGGTGTGCACGTGCAGTCCGGCGAGGCTGTCCGAGAGCCGGTGTGCCGCCCCGCCGGTGAGCCGGAGCAGGTCGCACAGCGTCTCCCACTCGGCGTGCCAGGCGCCGGCGGCCCGCTGGAACTCGTGGTCGGTCGACGACAGGATCGTCGAGACGAGACCGGGGACGCGCCGGGCGGCGGCCCGGGCGGTGATCGCCGCGACGGGATTGCGCTTGTGCGGCATGGCCGACGAGCCGCCGGGTGCGTCCTCGGCGACCTCACCGAACTCGGTGCTCGCCATGAGTGCGATGTCGGTGGCCGGCTTGGCGACCGCACCGGCGGCGACTCCCAGGGTGGAGGCCAGGGTGGTGATCGGGTTGCGGGCGGTGTGCCAGGGTGCGACCGGCCGGGTCAGCCCGAGCTGATCGGCGAAGGTGTCGGCGAACGCCATGCCGTCGGGGTGCACCGCCGCGAGAGTGCCTGCGGCGCCACCGTACTGGGCCGGAAGGCGGGTCAGGACGCGTTCGAGGTCGTCGGCGGCGTCGTCGAGGGCGAGGAGCCAGGTCGCGGCGAGCGCCCCGAAGGTCGTGGGCAGGGCCTGCTGACCGAGGGTGCGCGCGACCATCGGGGTGTCGCGGTGGGTGGCGGCGAGGCGGGCGGCCGACGCCGCGGCGGATCGCAGGTAGGTCACCACGAGGATCCCGGCGCGACGCGCGAGGAGCACCAGCGCGGTGTCGAGGACGTCCTGGCTGGTCGCGCCGACGTGCACGGCGCGGGCGGGTGCGTCGGCGCGTTCGCGCAGCAGCGAGACCAGGGGGATGACCGCGTTGCCGCCGGCGGCGGAGCGGCGTCCGAGTTCGGCGGGGTCGAGTTCGTCGGCGAGCGCGGCTGCGGCCGCGGCCACGGCCTCGGCGTGCGCGTCGTCGACCCGGCCGAGGGCTGCGGCGGTGCGGGTGAGCGCGACCTCGACGTCGAGGAGGGCCTGGATCCAGGCCCGGTCGGAGAGGGCGGATCCCAGCTGTTCGGCGCCGAAGACCGGATCGAGGAGGGGCCCCCGAGTGCCGGTGTCGGTGGGTGAGGGAGACACGGACCTCCGATCCGGAAACGTTCGCCATATGGACGGGTGGACGCTATGCGAACAGGCTAGTGCGGGTCGCGTGCTCGCTGCAATGCCTCGACCACGTGTGTTCGCATTGCGGACGGGAGTTCACATCACGCACACTTGAGCGTATCGTGGCTCCCATGGACAAAGTCGTTGCCTCCGCCGCCGAGGCCGTAGCCGACATTCCCGACGGCGCCACCATTGCCGTCGGAGGGTTCGGCCTGGTCGGCATCCCCGAGATCCTCATCAACGCGCTGCTCGACCAGGGCGCCACCGACCTCGAGACCGTCAGCAACAACTGCGGTACCGACGGTTTCGGACTCGGGTTGCTGCTCGAGAAGGGCCGTATCCGGCGCACCATCTCGTCGTACGTCGGCTCCAACAAGGAATTCGCACGGCAGTACCTCGCCGGTGAACTCGAGGTGGAGCTGACCCCGCAGGGCACGCTCGCCGAACGGCTGCGCGCCGGCGGCGCGGGCATCCCGGCCTTCTACACCCCCGCCGGTGTCGGCACCGCCGTCGAGGAGGGTGGCCTCCCGCTGCGCTACGACGGCAAGGGCGGCATCGCACTCGCGTCCGAGCCGAAGGAGACCCGCGAGTTCGACGGGCAGACCTACGTCCTCGAACGCGGCATCGTCGCCGACTACGCCCTCGTCCACGCGTGGAAGGGCGACCGGCACGGCAACCTCGTCTACCGGGCCAGCGCCCGCAACTTCAATCCGCCGGCCGCGGCCTCGGCACGCATCACCATCGCGCAGGTCGAGCACCTCGTCGAGCCCGGCGAACTCGACCCCAACGAAATCCACACGCCCGGCATCCACGTGCAGCGTGTCGTACACGTCGGCCCCGTCGAGGTCGGCATCGAGAACCGGACGGTGCGTTCATGACCCAGGCAGTCGAGACCCAGACAGCGAAGAAGGGCCTGACCCGTCAGCAGATGGCGGCGCGCGTCGCCAAGGAGTTGCAGGACGGGCAGTACGTCAACCTCGGCATCGGCATGCCCACCCTCGTGCCGAACTACCTCGAGCCGGGTGTCGAGGTCATCCTGCACTCCGAGAACGGTGTGCTCGGCGTGGGCCCGTACCCCACCGAGGAAGAACTCGACCCCGAGCTGATCAACGCCGGCAAGGAGACCATCACCGCGATCCCCGGTGCCTCCTTCTTCGACTCCGCGCAGTCGTTCGGCATGATCCGCGGCGGCCAGATCGACGTCGCCGTCCTCGGCGCCATGCAGATCTCCGCCACGGGCGACATCGCCAACTGGATGGTCCCCGGCGCGATGGTCAAGGGCATGGGCGGCGCGATGGACCTCGTCCACGGCGCCAAGCGCGTCATCGTGATGATGGAGCACGTCACCAAGAAGGGCGAGCCGAAGATCCTCGAGGAGTGCACCCTGCCGCTCACCGGGAAACGGTGCGTGCAGCGCATCATCACCGACCTCGCGGTCATCGACGTCACCGACGAGGGCCTGAAGCTCGTCGAGACGGCGCCGGGCGTCACCGTCGAGGAGGTCGTCGAGGCGACCGCGGCGAAGCTGATCGTCTGATCCACCGACACAGGATCGGGGCCGCGTGCGGGAGTCGCACACGGCCCCGATCCCGTTTCCGGGAGCCGTCAGTCGTAGCTGTCGCTGTCGGCAGTGAGGTCCGGGCCGTCCTCCTCCGGCTCACCGCCCACCTCGGGAATCAGCTCGTAGCGGTGCCCGAACGACTCCACCAGCGCCTGCAGGATCGCGACCACCGGCACCGACACCAGAGCACCGACGGGACCGAACAGGGTGGCGCCGACGATCACCGATCCGAATGCCACCGCGGGATGGATGGCCACGGTGCGCGACGTGATGCGCGGGTGCAGCACGTAGTTCTCGACCTGCTGGTAGACGGTGCCGAACGCGATCACCCACACCCCGTCGAGCGGTTGCTGCACCGCGGCGATGAGCGCGGGCAGGCCGATCGCGAGATAGGTACCGAGCGTCGGGATGAACTGCGACACCACCCCGGTCCAGATCGCCAGGGGCAACCAGTACGGAACGCCGATGATCAACAGGAAGATTCCCGTGAAGATCGACGAGGCAGCGGCGAGGATCAGCCGGGAGACGACGTAACCACCGGCCTTGTCCACCGAGGTCTCCCACACGCTGGCGATCAGCTGCTGCTGCCGGGCCGGGAACCAGCTCGCGATCGTCCGGCGCATCTGCGGACCCTCGGCGGACATGTAGAAGACGAACAGCAGCATCGTCAGGATCTGGAACAGGGCACCGACCAGAGTGCTCAGGACGCCGAGCACACCGGGCGTGAACCGCTGCGCGAGGTCGCGAAGCGTGTCGGGGGTGATCTTCAGCAGCTCGTCCCCGGTCTTGAAGTTCGTGTCGAACGTGCGGTTCGCCCAGTCGGTCACGCGCGTGAGGGCATCCGGCAGGGTCGTGAGCAACTGGGCGATCTGTTCGAACAGAAGGGTGCCGAACACCGCGAAGAACCCGATGGTGAACAGGATCAGGGAGAACATCACCAGACCCGTCCCGGCGCCGCGGCGCATCCCGAACCGCTCGAGGCGGTCCACGATCGGTTCGATGGTGACGCTGAACAGCCACGCCAGGAACAGCAGCCCGAGGAAGCCCTTCAGATTGTGGAAGAGCCAGCCCGACATCTGGTAGAAGGCGACCGCCAGCAGGACACCGATGATCGTCGGCCGCAGCCAGCGAGGAGCCCGGGGACGTTCGGCGACAGTCGCACGTCGGGTCATCGCGCACCTCCCCGGTCGGAACGGCTCAGTCGAGAAATCTACTCGTCGGGCACGGCCGACGGACACGATCGACCCACCGGTACCGGGACGTGGGGACGGGGAGAAAAAAGACCGGCCCGGACTCGTCGAGTCCGGGCCGGTCGGTGGTAGCGGGGACAGGATTTGAACCTGCGACCTCTGGGTTATGAGCCCAGCGAGCTACCGAGCTGCTCCACCCCGCGTTGCATCTCCCACCATACACGACTCGCAGGGGTGCTCCGACCACCCCTCGTCCGGGCCACCCGATCGAGGGGAGGTTGTGCGCGTTTTCCGCAGTTCCGACGCACACGACCTCCCGCTCGTCTCATCCCTTCAGCTTCCACTCCGCCAGATCGATGGCCGTGGAGATCGCCTCGAGCAGCACCTCGATGCGTTCGGCGGGGCCGGGAGCGGTGAGCACGGCGTAGCGGTCCGCCTCACCCATCGGGATGTACCGCGCGAGCGCGAACAGACGCGCGCCGGGATCCTCGGGCAGTTCCGTCGTCGCCGGTGGCAGGGGCGCCCGGCCGGAAGTGAGACGGTCGAGCACCCCGTACAACCGGCCCATCGGCCCGGTGAGGCGGGAGAGGTCCACCGGACCGGACCCGCTGTCGGGCCAGGGCTCCACCTCCGCTCGCGGATAGGGATCGTCGGGCAGCCACCGCGTGACGCGGATGCGTTCCTCGGCAAGGCATTCGAGACCACGATGTCCGCGTCCGAGATCGGTCTCGAAGACGATGCGCGCGACCGTGCCGACGTCGTGCCGCTGTTCCCCGCCGCCGACCTCGTGACCGCGCGCGATGAGGACGACCCCGAAGCGGGGACCGTCGGGCGCGGCCATGCAGTCCTGGACCAGCTGCTGGTAGCGCGGTTCGAACACCCGCAACGGCAGGTCCGAGCCGGGAAGCAGAGCGGTGCCGAGCGGGAACATGGGCAGGATCGGCATCAAGGCATCCTCAGGCGCGGGGTCGGGGGATCGGGAAGCGGTTCGTCGCGTTCGAGTTCGGTGAGCAGATGGTCGGCCCAGGCGGACAGGCCGTCGATGTCGAGCCGGTACGGCGGTTCGTCCTCGTAGTGCCGCACCCGCGCCTGCCCCTGCTTCAGCAGCGACGCCGCGCCCGTGCGGTTGCCCCGGAGCAGATGGGTCAGTCCCACGGCGAGCTGGGCGAGACCCTGCCAGAGGGGGCGTTCCTCGGGCGGGGCCTTCTTCCACATCGCCTCGAAGACCTCGTGGGCATGGAACGGAAAGCCGTGGTCGAGGAGGCGTTGACCTTCGGCGATGGTCTCCTCGACGTCGAGATCGAGGTCTTCGGGAACCCGTTCGACGCCTTCCTCGCCCGGCGGCAGCGGACGCCCCAGGACGTCGCGCGGACGCGCGTTCTGCGGCCTGCCGTCGGGGGTGCGGTCCCGGTCCGTCATGTGCTCAGGGTAGACGACCGGCCCGCGCGCACACGGTGTTCAGTAGGGGCGCAGCGCCCCGACCGGCGGCGGCTGCGGCGACCGGCGTACCCGCTCGATCCGCCCCGACAGCTCCCGCCGGAACACGTCGACGGTGCCGGGGAGGATCCGGACGTCCGGTCCGGGCAGATACAGATACCGCCCGTCGCCGACCACGTCGAACCAGCCGATGTCCGCCGACGGGAGGTACCCGGAGGGCGTGTGCCGCAGCACCCGCAGGCAACCGGTGACGGACCGGTCGCGCCGCAGCAGGTGCCGCAGCGCCTCCGCGGTGGTGCCACTCGGATCCCGTCGCACGGCGGTGGGATCCGAGGGTTCGAACACCTCGCGTCGCGGTGCGGTGCGGGCGGGTTCGCGGCCGGGCGGTACCGGGGGCAGCCGGTCGAGGATCGCGTCGGCGAGCAGGCCGGGCGCGACACTCGTCAGACGGATGGCACCGGCGGGCGGTTCCTGATCGGCGAGCACGGCACGGTCGGCGTGCACCGCGGCCCGCATCGACACCTCCGCGGCGGGGTCGGCCGACCGGCCGTGGACCTCGAGCGCCACCTCGCCGGTGAGCAGCGTGCGGATCGCGTGGTCGAGCGCCGGGTCGGGTGTCTCGCGACGCCACCGTTCGGCCGCCTCCATGTTCGCGAGGTGTTCGTCCTCCCATCGGGCCGACGTGCGGTAGCGCAGGGGGAACGGGAACTCGTCGCCGCCGAGCGCCGTCCACACCGCCAGGAACCGGTCGGGTATCAGCTGCACATTCACGCCGGATCGACCCCCAGTACGGGCGGGGCGGTGGGTGGTATAGATCCGATCAGCTCGTTGCCGTTGTCGTCGTCGACGAGATAGCTCGCCGCGCGCTTGTCCTGCTCGTCGCGGCCCGAGGCCGGTGCGACGGCGCCGGGCATCATGCCCATCGGCCGTACGCCGGTGCCCCGCGCGGCGGAGCCGGCGGTGGCCGGATTCGCTCCCGGTCCGGTGCCGGCGGGACCACCGCCGAGGAGTGGCGCCGCGACCGGTGACGAACCGGAGAGGGAGGAGCCCGCACCGTAGGGGCCGGAGCCGGCCGCCCCCGGCAGGCCCTGGCCCGGGGAACCGCTGCCGGCAGCCGGGATCGGTGATCCGTACGGTCGGCCGGTCGCGTCGCCTCCGGGGAGGGCGGACCGGGCGGACGTCGAGGTGGGAGTGGTGGACGCCGGATCGGTGCCGGTGGTCGTACCGGGGGCATCGGCCTCACTCGGCTGCCCGGTTCCGTCGACCATCCGGTCGACCGTATTGCCGGTGTCGTCCGTCGATGCCGGGTGGCCGGACGCCGCCCCGGCGACCGTGCCGTCACCCCCTGCTCCGGTAGCGGTGGCGCCATCGGACGGCGCGTACCCGGTCGGGGTGAATCTCTCACCGGCACGGTCGGTGGTCGCGGCGAACGGGGAGGGGAGCACCGGAACCGCCGAGCCCGAATCCCGGTAGTACGGCTTGTACAGACTCTCCATCACCCGGATCGCCTGGGCGCGAACTGCTTCCGCTCGGCGCGCGGCTTCGGCGCCGGCGACGGGATCGAGTGTGTGCAGCAGCAGCGACGCCGCGCTGTCCTCGGGAGGTGGCACCGAGACGCGAACACGTTCGCCGACATCCGCTGCGATACGCAGTTTCTCGGAGGTGGCGCGGGCCGCGTCGGACAACCGCTGCGCGGACTCGCCGAACCGCAGGGCCGCCTCCGTGGCGGCCTCTCCGGCAGCGCCACCCCAGTGGTCCATCAGCAGCCTGCGGATCATCAGGGTGCCCCAGCTCATCGTCGATCCGAACGATGTTCCGAGTGCCGCCCATTCGGTGGCCAGGGTGGTCATGGCGACCGGGCTGATGCTCTGTGCCAGCCGGTGGATCTCGGCGTGCTCCATGCCGTGGAAGTTCTCGAAGGCGGAGATGTACTCGGGGTCGACGCCGGTGTCGGCCCGCGCCGCCATCCGTTCGTAGTTCGCCTGCCTACGCGACACCGAGTCGGGGACGGGGGCGTCCATCCCGAGATTCGTCAGCAGCCGGTCGGCGATGTTGTCGTTCGTGGACATGGGCGGCGCTCCCCTCCGATGCTCGCTCCCGAGGATGCGGAGTGCCGTACCCGAGCAGTCCGCGCCGGCCCCGGCGATGCCGGCCGACACGTGATCCCCTCCTGCCCACGAAGACCCCCCGATCCGATGGTGGCGACGATGCTAGCGCACCGCGCCGACCATCCGGAGGGCGAGATCGGCGTACAGCGCGGCGACGGTGGCGGCGTCGTCGTAACCTCCGGAGGGATACCACCGGCAGATGTCCACGCACAGGGACATCAGGGCGAAGGTGACACCCTCGGCGTCCGGCACGGAGAACTCACCGGACGCCGCGCCGGCGTCGACGATCCGCCGCACCACCCCGGTGGTCCGGTGCCGCAGCCCGACGACGGTGCGGTAGTGCTCGCGGTCCAGTGCGGTCAGTTCGTACTGGATCACCCGGCTCCAGCGGTGGTTGTCGGCCTGCCAGCCCGCGAAGCGGCCGACGACGGACGCGAGACGGGTGGCGGCGTCGGCGTCGGGGAGGTCGGCGTCCTCGAGAGCCTGCAGGACCCGGATGTGGCCCTCGTGGGCGATCGCGTAGAGGAGATCCTCCTTGGACCGGTAGTGCGGGTACATCGCGGCCGGGCTCAGCCCCAGCCGCGCGGCGATCCGGCGGGTGGTGGTGCCGCCGTACCCGTGTTCGGCGAACTCCTCGATCGCGGCCGCGCGGAGCCGGGCGGCCGCCTTGGACCCGCCACCGACGGTGTCCCTCGCCTCGCTCATGAACTGTGGATCCTCGCCTGGTGCCATCGGGGCTTCGGAGTGTTGACAAGCGCACTACCGGATCGCACGATAAGCGAGCGCTCAGAAATAAGCCAGTGCTTATCGAGTTGGTAACGGTGTGGACGACGCGCGGCGCTCACCCTCGGGCGGTGGTGCGCGCAGCATAGGATCCGCCGAAGAGAGGATTAGGAACTGACTCTGAAAGGTGCTGGCTTCTAACCGGTTTCGAAGCAGCGTGTTTGGAGAACGCGGGACCGGTGGGCTATACATCTCGTGTAGTCCACGCCACAGCGAGGAGATGACGCATGTCCGTGCTCGACCGCTTCCGACTCGACGGCCGCGTCGCCGTCGTCACCGGCGCCTCCTCGGGTCTCGGTGTCGCCTTCGCGCAGGCCATGGCCGAGGCCGGAGCCGACGTCGTCCTCACCGCGCGCCGGGTGGACCGGCTCGAGGAGACCGCCGGGCTGGTCCGCGCCGCGGGACGGCGAGCGGTGACCGTCGGGACCGACGTCGCCGATCCGGATCAGGCGCAGCGCATGATCGACCGGGCCGTCGAGGAGCTCGGCCGGGTCGACATCCTCGTCAACAACGCCGGTGTCGGCACGGCCGTCCCCGCCCTCAAGGAGACCCCCGAGCAGTTCCGGCGCGTCGTCGACATCAACCTCAACGGCTCGTACTGGGCCGCGCAGGCCGCCGGTCGCGTGATGCAGCCCGGCAGCTCCGTCATCAACATCTCCTCGATCCTCGGCCTCACCACGGCCGGACTGCCGCAGGCGGCGTACTCCGCGAGCAAGGCGGCCGTCATCGGCCTCACCCGGGATCTCGCCCAGCAGTGGGGTTCCCGGAAGGGCATTCGCGTCAACGCTCTCGCCCCGGGCTTCTTCGAGACGGAGATGACCGCCGAGTACCAGCCCGGCTATCTCGACAGCATGAAACCCCGCATCGTCCTCGGGCGCACGGGGGATCCCGCGGAACTCGCCGCCACCGCAGTGTGGCTGGCTTCCGACGCGGCAGCCTACGTCACCGGTCAGACCATCGCGGTCGACGGTGGCCTGACCATCAACTGACGGCACCACCCAACCCCCACGGAGGTTTGCAATGAGCTCACAGGTCCGCACCGCCATCGTCACCGGAGCCGCACGCGGCATCGGCGCCGCGGTCTCCAAGCGTCTCGCGAAGGACGGCTTTCGGGTCGCCGTTCTCGATCTGAACGAATCCTCCTGCGCGGACACCGTTTCCGCCATCGAGTCGGATGGTGGCAAGGCGCTGGCCGTCGGTGCCGACGTCTCCGACGAGAAGTCCGTGGCCGCCGCCGTCGAGAAGGTCGCCTCCGAACTCGGCGAGCCCACCGTCCTGATCAACAACGCCGGCATCACCCGCGACAACCTGCTGTTCAAGATGACGGTCGAGGACTGGGACGCCGTCATGAACGTCCACCTGCGCGGCGCCTTCCTCATGACCCGCGCCGTCCAGAACTACATGGTGGAGGCCAAGTTCGGCCGCATCGTCAACCTGTCGAGCACCTCGGCGCTCGGCAACCGCGGCCAGGTCAACTACTCCGCTGCGAAGGCCGGCATGCAGGGCTTCACCAAGACCCTCGCCATCGAGCTCGGCAAGTTCGGTGTCACCGCCAACGCGATCGCCCCGGGCTTCATCGCCACCGAGATGACCGCCGCCACCGCCGAGCGTCTCGGCCTCTCGTTCGACGACTTCAAGGCCAACATCGCCTCCACCATCCCGGTCGGGCGCATCGGCGAGGTCGACGACATCGCGCACACCGCCTCGTTCCTCGTCTCGGAGGGCGCGGGCTTCGTCTCCGGTCAGGTCATCTACGTGGCCGGTGGCCCGAAGGCCTGATCCTTCCCCCGACGTGAAGCGGCGCCGCGGTCCCCTCGGGATCCGCGGCGCCGCTTCACGTTCTCCGTACTAGCCGGTGTGTGCTCGGATGATCTTCCGGTCGCGCTCGGGGTTCGCGAACACGAGCACCGCGATCGCGGCGATCGCACCGAGGACACCGATGACCTGGAAGGCCGTGGCGTAGCCCTCGGCGGCGGTGGCGGCGTTGTCGACGATGACGCCGGTGCCGTAGGGGGCGACGAGACCACCGACGGCCATCAGGGCGAGGAAGACACCCATCGTGCCGGCGGTCTGCTGCGGCGGGCACAGCTCCGAGATCGCGGCGTTGATCAGCGGGAAGGCGATGGCGCCGAAACCGTAACCGATGGAGACGACCGCGACGGCGAGCGCCGGGGTGCCGATCGAGGGCAGGAACACCAGGATGGCGCCGCAGATCAGGACACCGACGGCCGGGACGATGATGCGGACGACCCGCGAGCGGTAGCCCTTCTGGCTCAGCCGGTCGGTGACCGTGCCCGACGAGATCATCAGGAACAGGCCCACGATGGACGGCAGGGCGAACATCGAACCGGCCTGCATGGCGCTGTAGCCGAGACCGACCTCGAAGTAGGACGGCAGCCAGGTCAGCACGACGGTGGTCAGGGCGTAGACGACCATGATCAGGGCCGCGCAGCTGACGAAGGTGCGGCTCAGCAGGATCCTGCGCCACGGCACGGACGGCTCGGTCTCCGCGGTGGCGGCGGTCTGCGCGCCCTTGACGGCCTTGCTCGTGTACGGGCCTTCCTTCCAGCCGGTCAGCCAGGACGCCATCCATGCGACACCCAGCAGCGACAGCGCGATCAGGGCCGCGCGCCACCCCCACTGGACAGTGATGAAGGTCAGCACGGGCGCCAGGGCGATCTTGGCGACCGAGGCCGAACCGGCGAGGAACGCGCCGGGCAGACCGCGCTTGGCGGGCGGATGCCACGAGTACGCGGCCGTGTGCATGAGCGCCGAGCTGGGGCCTTCGGCCAGGCCGAGGAGCATGCGCGTGACGACGAGCATCGCGAAGCTCGCGCTGACCACCAGCGGCAGCATCACGACCGACCAGGCCAGCCCGAGGGCCAGCAGCGCCCAGCGCAGGGTGAGGTACTTGTTCAGCGGACCGGCGAGGAAGCCGCCCACCGTGAAGGTGACGAAGAACAGGGAGCCGACCAGGCCGATCTGCGACGAGCTCATGCCGAGCTCGCGCGCCAGGGGCTGGGCGATGATGCCGAGCACGGCCTTGTCGGCGTAGTTGACGACGTAGAGGAAGATGACCAGCCCGGTCATGCCCCACGCACGTCCCGGTGTGACGCCGAGGACCGGACCGCCGGTACGGGTCGAGGAGCCTGGGGTTTCGTGGGTGGGGTCACCCTTCACGATTTCACCTGCAGTCACGGAGAGTCCCTTCACGACCTGGGGGAGGGGTGGATGGTGGTAGGACGTGGGCCGGAGTACGGCTCGTCCGTCGACATGGATCTCGGGGTTGGTGCCGCACTCATTGAACGTGACGTGGATCACGAAGACAAAGTGAGCCGAACGAACGAACCTATAGGCGCTTCCTATACGGCCCGGACGGGTGATGTATCCGATTGGAATGGAACATGTTTCATTTCGGTGAGGTGCGTCCTTCCCGATTCGCCCGACGGCCGCCGGGCGAACGCGTAACGTACCGGTCGATCGTGTCGATCTCACGCCGTGAGAACGGAAACCACCGGAGGTCGGATGAAGGCGCGAACGCGGGCCGCAGTGATCGCCGGTCTCGCCGCCGTGCTGACCGTGTGGCCGGGATCGGCAATGAGCGACACGGTCGCCGACCAGGGGATCCGCTATGTCGCACTGGGTGATTCGCGCGCGGCCGGTCCCTACCTCGACGCCGCGGCGCTGCTCGACGGATGCGCCCGCGCCGACGCCGGATACCCGAACCTCGTGGCCCGGTCCCTGCAGGTGGTCTCCTTCACCAACGTCGCCTGCACCGGTGCGCGCACCGAACACCTGACCTCCGTCCCCCAGGAGACCACCACCGGTCCGATGCCCCCGCAGATCGAGGCGCTCGCGCCCGACACGGACCTGGTCACCGTCAGCATCGGCGGCAACGACGTCGGCTGGAGCGGTCTCGTGTCCTCCTGTTACACGGACCTGCCCGGCGGCGACGCCCACTGCCGCACCGACCCCGGCACCACCTCACGCATGACCGCCGCCCTCGACGCACTCGGACCGAAGGTCACCGGTGCGCTCACCGCCGTCCGGCAACGGGCACCGCGCGCACGCGTGCTGCTCGTCGGTCACGGTGGCGTCTACGGCAACCGCGCCTGCTGGCCGAACATCCCGACGAGCGACGCCGACGCCGTCTTCGTCACCGACTTCTTCACCCGCATGAACCGCGTCCTCGCCGCGTCCGCCGCCGCGGCCGGAGCGGAGTTCGTCGACGTCACGGTCGGTACCGAGGGGCACGACGCGTGTGCCCCCTCGGAACAACGCTGGTACGAGGGCCGGCAGTCGCTGTCCCTGGCCCGTCCGCTGCATCCCACCGCCGCCGGGATGCGGCACATGGCCCAACGCGTCCTCGACGCCGTGCAGAGGAACGCCGATCGCTGACGCACCACCTGCGGTGCTTCTCCGCCGACACCGGGCGGACACGAACGCGAGAAGTGGGATGCTGCACTCCACGGCGAGCACACGGCAGACGAGCGCGCGGGAGGTGCCATGACGGTCTACCGGCGACGAACTCGCCGGGTGCGCAGCCGAATCCGACGCCGAACGCGCCGCAGCCCAGGCGGCGCTCGTGAACGGCGTGCGGGAGCTGGGGGTGTCGGGGGTGGCATTGAAGGACACCTCCCGCGAAGCGCTGACGACCGGCCCGGGCCTGCGGGATCTCTCCGAGCCTGATCAGGCGTTCCGCTGTGAATGGCATCACAATGCGGTCGAGCCGGGAACATCCGCGCGTCACCGGCTCTCCAATCCGTGTCACCCGACGAGCCGTGTCCGGAGGAGAAGCCGAACCATGCGTACATCCCGCACCACGCGTGCCGTCCTGGCAGTCGCGACGGCCACCACCCTGGCGGTCGCCGGGTGCAGTTCCGAGGCGGCCACCGACCCCACGACCGAGTCGGCGCAGGAGACGAGTGACTTCGATATCTCCTCGCTGGACACGGGCGGGTACCGGGTCGAGCCGCGCGATCTGGTGGCGGAGAATTTTCAGGCCGGCGAGGCCGGGCGGGTGATAGAGGGGCAGCGGATGGCCGAGTTCGTCATCCACCCCCATCACATCGATCCGACGCTGACGGTGGGGGGAGGACCGAACACACGCGTCTCGGTCGAGCCCAGGAGACTGCTGACGAGCAATGCCAGTGAGCTCCTCGACCCCACCAGCGTGATCTCGGGTTTCACGACCTACCGCCACAATGCGGACGAGTCGAGAACAATGGTCGTCGGGGTCGCACGGTTCACCACCTACGAGGTCGCTGCCGAAGTCGTTCGGATCCTGCACGAGGACCAACAGGTCGACAGGCAGGAGCCGCTCGAGAGCGATCCGTCCATCGTGCTCGGTATCCCACCGGCGGTGCCGGTCACTCTGCCCGGCATCCCCACGGCTCTGGCCTCCACCCGGACATGGGAGGACCTCGGCCACGTCACCACCACCGCTCTCGTTCCCCGAGGAGGTTTCGTCGTCACGGTCTTCGCGGGTGACGATTCGGGAGACGTCGAATGGACCCACGACGTCGTCGAGCGCGCCGCTCGGGCTCAGCTGGAACTTCTCGAGCAGTTCCCGGCGACACCGGCCGAGGAGCTCGCCGCGCTTCCGATGGACCGGGACAGGGTCATGGTGCGCGCGGTGGGGTTCGTCGAAGGCGAGAACCGTGGACTCTCGGACATGGCGGTCTACGGGCCGCACGGTTGGCTGCACTTCGATACGAGTCCTGCACACACCGAGAAGCTCTTCGAGGTCACCGGCACGGACCGTGTCGCCAAGGTCAACTCCGTGGTCTACCGCACCGCCGGTCCTTCGGAGGCGGAGTTCTTCCGGGACGAGTTCGCCGCCGGGACGGTGGCGGCGCATCCCGAGCTCGTCGAGGACGAAGCGGTGCCCCAGAACATCCCCGGCACGCGTTGCTGGTCGGGGGATATCGCGACGGGGCGGGCGCAGCGGTGCTTGATGGTCTACGGGCGCTACGTGGCCGAGCTGTCGGGGGTGCGCCCCGTGGGTAATGCGGCTCCGGAGAACGACACGCTTCGTACGTTGCCGCAGCGTCTGGCGACCCAGTACGTGAAGTTCGTCAAAGCCGAGGAGATGGGCTTGGGCGAGAACTGATCTCGCGGTACCATATCCACGTGGTCGACGCTGCCCCCGACGGCGTCGACCACGTGTGATCACGACATGTGTGCGTCTCTCCTGCCTGTCGAGCAACTGTTCGAATTCTTGTGCAGGGTAAAGCGACTGCTCGAAATGGTGAGGGGGCTCGTTGAACGAGACCGAGTTGGTCGAGCGGTGCCGGACAGGTGATCGAGCAGCATTCGCCGAACTCATCGCACCGTCACGGCAGCGGGTGTGGGCGATCTGCATGCAGATCACGGGCAACCGTCACGACGCCGAGGACGCACTGCAGGACGCATTGATCGCCGCCTGGAAGAATCTCGACAAGTTCCGCGGCACATCGGCATTCGGAACCTGGCTGTACCGCATCGCGAGCAATGCCTCGCTCACAGTCGGGCGCCGGCGGCGCGGCGAGGTTCTCGACGAGCAGATCGACCTCGACCACGCAGCGGGTGGTTCGGCCATCGCCGACAGTGTGGCCGACGGAGACGCCGTTTTCCAGGCTCTTTCCCTTCTGCCCGAACAGTTCCGGGTCGCGATCGTGCTCCGTGAATATGCGCGGATGAGCTACCGGGAGATCGCCGACCACCAGGGTGTGGGCGTACAGACCGTGAAGAGCCGGATCGGCCGTGCCCGCACACAACTCGTCGAACTGCTGAGCCCGGTACTTCTCGGTGCGGAAGAGATGTCGGCGTAATCGCAGGCCGTCCGGTCGATTCGGCGCCAACGATCGGAGTCGCGGCGACGTCGGAGGACGTCCCGCGGTCCCGGAAGGATGATCAATGACGCGAAGCGACCCGAATCCGGGCCTTCTGCTTCAGGAAACCCTCCGTATCGGGCTGGTCGACCGGATTCCGGAACTGCCCGAGGAGGTCTGGTGGAGAGTATTCGACATCGCCACCGACCCCCTCACCCCTCAGCTGGGCAGTGATCTGATCCCCGTCGACGACGTCGACGAGAATCGGTCCGTGGTCTTCGATTTCGAAGAATTTCCGGTCGACCAGCTTCCGAACGGGAACATCGACGATGCTCCCCTGCAGGAGTTCGTCGACGACACGACGAATCCCGAGCTCTGGCAACCTCGCTCCACACGCGCAGTACCTGTCATTCCAGCCCCGCAGCGGTGGAACCGAGATCCATGACGACCTCGTGCAGCGGCCGCCCCGCGGGAGCTACAGCCAGAAATCCGCGGATCGAAGCCGTCAGAACGAGTTTCGAGAATCCCTCGTGATCGAACGCGGGCAGGTCGCGGTGTGCCTCGCCCAGTTCCGCGTCTGAACGCAACCGGTCGACGACCTCGTTGCGTTGCCGCTCGAGTCCCTCGATCCGCTCCAGCTGGGCCTCCTCGGCCACCGCGAAGTTGATCGACACGCTCGCCACGGCGCTGGCCAGCGACACGGCGACGTCGGGCGCGTACCCACGTTGCATGAGCGCGCCCACCTCGGTGGCCATCAGACGCTGCCCTGCCTCCCCGCGAGGAAAGAGCGTCTGCATGTAGGTGCCGAGGCCGGGATGCGCCAGGACGAACGATCGCAGCTGCAACCCGAACGACAGCAGGTGCTGTTCGATGTCGTGCGCCGGATCGTCGTGGAGGGTGAGGTCGCCGAGCAGGCTCTCGCCCACCGCGAGCTCGAGCCCCCACCGTCCGTCGACGTGGCGATACAACGCGGCCGGGGAGACCTGCAGCTCCGTGGCGACGGCATTGAGACTCAACTTCCGCAACCCCAGTGCGCGACCGACGCGGACGATGTCGTCCATGTCGATCTTGCGCACGCGTTTGCGGAGGCCGCCCACCACGTCCGTCCCTCCACATCCCTTAAGTTAAACCCCATAACTTCAGGGACTATATGTGTGTCCTCGAGGAACGGCAAGTCTGCGGATCGAGGAACGGGACGAGGCCGCCAACGCCGTGGACTCTCACCCCCTCGGGAGGTGTGTAAGGGTCCAGAGGCTCGTCGAGATCGGGAGCGGTAGTTGATCGGCCAGTGATTCATGATGTAACGCGTGTCGTCCACCCGTCGATCACTGCGGTGGATTCGATCAGCAGGTCACGTGGTGTGCGCGGCCGGGTAAGGGAGTGTCGGTGAAGCGGAATTCGGTCGCGTGGGCTGCAGTGGGTCTTCTGATGGTTGCGGGATGCGGCAGTCCCGATGCGTCGGAGGAAACGCCTGCCTCGACCTCCACCATCACTTCGACAACCGCTGCTGCGCCCATGTCGACGACTTCTGCTCCCACGACCACCGCCGCCTCAACATCGGTGGAGCCCGAACCCGTGACGACGTCGACCCAGCAGGCTGTCGAGAAGCCGTATGTCGTGGAGTGCCTGCAAGGCACTCCCGGGCCGGCCCGTTTCAGCGACGGTTCGATGGCCTTCTCCCAGTGGTGCTTCGATCAGCTCGGTGGCGAGGAGTACCTCCGCGCGGAGCGTGAGGCCAACACCTTCGAGTGCGACGGTGTCATGTGCCGGAATCCGTACACCGGCGTCACCTATCCTGACCCCGATGCTGTTCCGTCAGTTCCGACCGGAACCACCTCCACGCGCGGCTACTCGTGTGACGCCAGCCGGTGCTACTGGCCGGATGGAACTCAGGTGATCAACGCCGATCGCTGTGGCCTGCTCTGCGGCGAGCCGCCGACATCCGGCGACATCCAGACCCAATCGGGTTGCGAGGCAGGTTGGATCACCGATCCCGAACTGTGCGCGAGGTACGGCTACTGACCGGAGAGGGCAGCATCACTCGTAGAGGGTGTGCCTCCCACGCCAATCGTGGTCGTCCTCGGTGGGAGTGCCGAGGAACTCTTCCGGGTGTTGCCGGAACGATGACGTTCCCCACTCCATGGCAGTGCGATGGGAAAACCTCGTGTCCTTGACATTGGAAGGGGTCCCATGCGGAATGCGGTCGTTTCGCCCAGCGCCGGCCCTACGTCCCGGGGTTCCCGCTCTCGAGCGGGATTTCTTTTGATTCGAAGGTATTTTCGCTGTGCGGTCGGTCTTTCCAAGGGGGTGCAACCTCAAGGGGCGCAGCTCGGGATAGTTCATGCTGGCCGTCGCGTCCAAATACTTCTGGAGATCTTTCGCCAGGTTGGTGCTGCAGGTAGGGCAGGGGCGGACTCGATTACGGTATGCGTCCCCGGCCTTGCACCAGTGAGTCATGTTCCGGCCGGCTCTGCACCGTGCGGATGTATGGAAATAGTTGACATTGCGATTGACATAGACACGTTTGCGGGCGACTCTACCCGCTTGGCGAAGTTCGTCTGCGGTAGGGAGACGTTTCGGAGGAACGGTTCGTATCTGCTTCTGCGGGGGACGCGTGCCGGGGTGGGCAGCTCCAGGTTGCGCTGCCTGTGTACGAGGACTCTCCCTCTCGACGTGGCTTGTTCGGGGTTTGGCTGCCGTTGCAGGGGCGGGCGGAACGGGTGTCGAACTGGCTCTGGCAGAGCTTGATGTCGGCTCCTTCGCACCTTGTTCGGCATCGAGGATTGCCTGGGTGAATCGGTTGCGGTAGCCGCCGTGTGCGAACTCGTTGAAACTGTCGCCAAGGTTGTGGAACGCCTGGGCCACCCTCATGCAGAGGGCCTGACTTCCGAACTTCTTGTCGTAGGTGGAGAACAACTCGTGGCTTCCGGGATTCTGGCCTTCGCCGGATCCGTTCGTCCGCTCGTAGATCCGCAATTCCCAATCCGACCCGGACGGCTTGATGGCGTAGTGGAAACTGGGGGTATCAGCAACCACTGTCCCTTTGGGGAACCGGACTTTCCGAAACTCGAGTCGTGTAATGGTGGAAAGCTTCGGCGGGGCCTTGCGAGTCTCCCGGCTGCGACTGGTTTGTCGAGTCGACTGCGTGACCTTGCGTGCCTTCGAAGTGGAGCGAGCTTTGCGTGCCATGAGTACTCCTAGACGGACCCTCAGGGAAAGTGGCTCTTCGCACTTGGTAGGGGCGGGTGTCGATCGACGCCGTTGCCGTGTCGGTGATTGAAAAAGGGCCCGCGCCCTTGTGAGCTGGGTGTTCTTCAGGCATCCAGGACAGCAAGGAACGCGGGCATGCACCACGGTAGTTCATTGCTGCTCGATCTCGACGGCGTCATCGTCGAATCGGTGCAGCGCACGGTCGAGGGCAGCCGGATCGTGCAGATCGCGACGGCCCCACAGTGGGTCGGGGTGTGCCCGCAGTGCGGGCAGAAGTCCACGCGTTCGAAGGGCTGGGTCACCACCAGACCGCGGGACGTGCAGGTCGGACCCGACCGTCCACTGCTGGTGTGGCGGAAACGGAAATGGTTGTGCACCAATACCTCCTGTGACCGTAAGGTGTTCACCGAGTCGACGCCGGGGGTGCCGTCCCGGGCACGGGTCACGCCACGAGCGAAGGCGCTGCTGGTCGAGGCGGTCCTCGACGGGGACCGGTCGGTCGCCGCGGTCGCGGGCGACTACGGGTGCGCCTGGCACACCGTCCACGGCCACCTCGTCGTGGTCGCCGACGCCGCCCTTGGCGACGAACCCGAACCGGTGGTCGTCCTCGGGATCGATGAGACCCGACGCGGGAAGGCGAAATGGGAAACTTGCCCCGAGACCGGGGAACGGAGATGGGTGGACCGGTGGGACACCGGACTGGTCGACCTGACCGGCGATCAAGGGTTGCTGGCGCAGGTCAACGGACGCACCTCCGCCGTGGTGATCGACTGGTTCGACGCCCGCGACGAGACGTGGAAGGCACAGATCACCCATGTCGCGATCGACATGTCGACGGTGTACGCAAAGGCGGTGCGCGAGGCACTGCCGCACGCACAACTGGTGGTGGACCGGTTCCACCTGGTCAAGAAGGCCAACGAGATGGTCGATACCGTCCGGCGCAGGGTCACCCAGGCCGAGCGGGGTCGGCGCGGCCGCAAGAGTGATGTCGAGTGGATCAATCGACGACGGTTGTTGCGGGCCTCCGAACGCCTGACCAACGAACAACGATCGGCCCTGTTCGAGAAGCTGACCTCCGCCGACCCGCACGGGGACATCGCCGCCGCATGGATCGTCAAAGAACTACTGCGCGATGTGTTGCGCTGCACCGACCGTGGTGGCCTTCGCCATGAAATCCGGGACAGACTGTACCGGTTCTACACGTTCTGCGCGGCATGCCGGGTCCCGGAGATCGGCAAGCTGGCGACGACCATCTCGGCGTGGCAGGAACCGATGATCCTGGCGATCACCACCGGCCTGTCGAATGCGCGCAGTGAAGGCTACAACCGGATCGTCAAGCACGTCGGCCGCATCGCGTTCGGATTCCGTACCCCGGAGAACCAACGCCGCCGGGTACGCTGGGCCTGCACTCGACGGTCACGTCGGGTCGCACCCAGCCGGCACCAGTACCACTGCTAACTGCGAAGAGCCGGGAAAGTGCAGAGGACGATGGGTGAACTTTACGTGGTTCCATCGAAAGGCGAGCGGCGATATCCCAGTGTTCACGCTGCTGCGGGCGACTGAGATCCTTCGAGCGACGCCAGGATGTTGTCGACGATGGTCGCCGCGACGTCCTGGGGTACCTCGGCCTCGTGGAAGCGTCGTGCCGCCATGGCGAGGCGATGTGCAGCTTCGTTCAGCGGATGCCCGCTGTGTCCCCGTACCCACGACACCTTCACGGACCGGTCCTTCGTGGCCTCGTGGATACGGGCGACAACCTCCATGACGGCCGCCTTGCCCTGGTAGGTGCCTTCGAGTGCGGCGATCGCCAGGTGGCTGTCGGTGAGGATGTGCAGGTTGCGGCCGGAGAAGTGCTTGACGGCCATCTCGATGGCGAGCAGTTCACCTTCGAGGACGGAGCGGGCCTCGAGGTCCACCCGCATCTGGCGACCGCCGGTCTCCGAGACGCAGCCGAGCCCGGTGCTTCGCCGCTTGCGTCCCTTCGATGCGTCCGTGGCAACGAGCAGCGGGGGACGGGAAGCGCGCAGCGCCTGGGTCTCCGCCTCTTCCTCGGCGATGACGCCGGCGATGTGCGCGTCGATGGCGTTCACCGCGCGCTGCAGAAGGGCGCCGAACGGGCCGAAGGGGATGTCGACGAACTCCACCTCGGGAAACGACCCGGAGACGTCCTTGAAGATTCTCCGGAGCGGACCGTCGGAGATGTGAACGCGTACCGGCCCGTCGGCCCGGCAGTGGAGAGCCTCGAAGGCGTCGAGGCCGACCAGGCTACGGTCGGCCTCCTCGTAGCCCTCCCGGATGAACAACGAGACATCGTCACCGGTCACGAGAGCTGCGCAGGTCAGCGGGCCATTGCCGGTACGGGTCTGCCTGATGTGGATTGCAGCGAGCATCGTGTTCTCCTCTTCGTTGATCGACTGGAGCCGAGCATGCTGGCTGCGGGGATTCATCAGGTAGCAACTCCTTGATAACCGGGGATATCAGCATCGCGTAATACCGTGTCCGAACCTTCCGATAGATTCCGAAACCGAACCCCACGAGGTACTGCAGGAGATTAGGAAAGGGGGCCGACAAGAATGAGCGAACACCCGACGCTTCTGCTCACCAAGAGCGATATCGCGGCCCTCGCCGACGTGCAGCGCCCCGTCGTCACCGTCTGGATCAAGCGATACAAGGACACCGACCGGCCGTTTCCGAAGCCCGTGCGCGTCGAGGGTGGGCAGGAGAAGTTCGCCGCCGACGACGTCGTGGCCTGGCTGAAGGAGAAAGAGCTCGGCAACAACGACAGCCTCGCCGAGGACGTCGCCGCTCACGCCGCCCTCGACCACCCCACCGGGGTCGATCCTCGGACGGCGTTCGCGGGCCTCACCGCCCTGCTGTGCCTGAAGACCCAGCGCGGAGAGACGCTGTCCGACCTCGACGACGAGGAGATCCTGGACGAGGCCGACGATCTCGACCCCGACGACACCTATCTGTACCGGGACATCGCCGAACTCGGCGAGCACATCACCACCTACGCCCGGCACGCCGACCGCATGGCCGACGCCGCCTACACGCCGGAACGCGCGTTCGAGGCACTCATGGCCCAGCGTTTCCGCATCCCGCTGACCGACCTCGCGAACTCGACCCTCGCGGACGGGGCCCTCGAGCTGTGCACGGCGGTGGCGACGGCGCTCGTCCACGACGACCGCGCGGTCTTCGTCGATCCGTCGGTCGACAGCAGCGACCTGTTCGTCGCGCTTCGCAAGGAACTGTCCGAGGACGTCGAACCCGTTGCCGTCACCGGTCGCGCCGACACCGCCTCGGCGCGGCTCGCGCGCCGCCGGCTGGCCATGCACCGCTGGCGTCGCCATCCCGCGCCGGAGGAAGGCTTCGGTGCGGACTTCTCGATCGATCGCCCGGCGCTGTTCCTCACCCAGTACCCGTCGCCGTCGACCCTCGGGTACTCGGCGATAGAGGTGCTGACGGAGATCGACAACATCACCGTGCAGATGCTGCCCGACCACTATGCGGTCGTGATCGCTCCCGCCGGGGTTCTGGTCGATCCGATGCGGGATCGGGAGACGTTGTCCATCCGGTCGGGCATCGTCCGGTCGGGTCGGCTGCGCGCGGCGATCCGGTTGCCCGAGGGGCTACTACTCGCAAAACCCGGAATGGCGATGGCCTTGTGGGTGCTCGGCGCGGCGGACGAGCGCATCGCACCGGCGGATCAGTGGACGGTGCTGGCCGACGTCAGCGACCGCAAGCTGGACGAGTACGTGATCGACGGTTTGGTCTCCGATGTCGTCGCTGCGGTGGGGACCTGGGAGTCGGTGAGAGCGCACGCTTTCCGGTTCGGTGTGGTTCATCGGACGGCGCTGCTCCTGGCCGAGGACGGCAAGGGACTCATCGTTCCGCGGACGGTCCTGCCGGCGAGACTCGGAGCCGATCTGGCCGGCCACATGATGCTGCTGGTGGACAGCGCCAACGAGCATGCCCGCAGGATCGACGCGGATCTGCACATGACGGTGACCTATCGTCGCAGCGATACGGTGAAGCTGCCCACCGCCGGCGAGCTCGCTGCGCAACGCAAACTGCTTCTCGTCCCGGGAAATCGGATCGATGAGACCGATCTCGAAGCGGACGGTGCGGTGCGGGTGATCGGGCCTCCGGAACTGCTGGGGGAGAAGGTCATCGGGGACCGCGGTCTGGACCGCTTGGTGCACGCCTCCCGATATGCGAACAGCCGTTACACCGAGCCGGGCGACATCGTGTTCTGCACCGCACCGAGGTTCGGGATCATGATCGACACCGAAGGGTCGTCGCTCGTCCTCGCCCCGGCCCGGGTGCTGCGTGTGAAGAACAGTGAGGTCGACGGCCTCGTTCCCGAGGTCATCGTGCGGCACCTGAGGCAGCTCGTCACCGCCGAGAAACCGGCCGGTGCGGTCCGGCCCGGACGGCGCTGGAAGGATTGGACCATTCCGGTGATCGAGCGGGAGCAGATGGAAGCGGTGACGGCGGTATTGAAGGAGCTCGCAGCGCGTCGTCGCGCGGCCGCCGACCTGCTCCGCTCGTTGAACGATTTGACCGACACCATGATCGACGGCGTGACGCGTGGAGTCGTCACCGTCACTACAGAGAACCGGCACGTCCCGGAGGAAGGGTAGAGATGCCACCGAGGAAGAGGAAGGCGACGGTCACGGCACCGTCTACGATGAAGGAACTGAAGGACACGCTCTGGAAGGCCGCCGACAAACTGCGCGGTTCCATGGACGCGTCCCAGTACAAGGACGTCATCCTCGGGCTGGTGTTCCTCAAGTACGTGTCCGATGCCTTCGCCGAACGCCGTCAGGAGCTCGAGGCGGAACTGCGCGCCGACGGCCTGGACGACGAGGACGTCGCGTCGCTGCTCGACGACCGCGACGAGTACACCGGCTCGACGGTGTTCTGGGTTCCCGAGGAGGCGCGCTGGGAGTATCTGGCCCGGAATGCCAAGGGAATCCAGGAATCCACTGGTGTCGAGGGGCGGACGGTCGGTGAGCTCGTCAACGGCGCGATGATCGCGCTGATGGAGGAGAACTCTTCTCTGAAGGGCACATTGCCGGTCATCTTCAATCGTGACAACCTCGACCAGCGTCGCCTCGGCGAGCTGATCGACCTGTTCAACGACACCCGCTTCACGGGTGAGGGCGCACGCAAGGCGCGGGATCTTCTCGGTGAGGTGTACGAGTACTTCCTCGAGAAGTTCGCGCGGGCCGAGGGGAAGCGTGGCGGCGAGTTCTACACGCCCGCAGGAATCGTCCGCGTTCTGGTGGAGGTGCTCGAGCCGTACAACGGGCGGGTGTACGACCCGGCGTGCGGTTCGGGTGGCATGTTCGTGCAGGCCGAGAAGTTCATCGAGCACCACGGCGGTAACGCGACCGACATCGCGGTGTACGGGCAGGAGCTCAACGAGCGCACATGGCGGATGGCGAAGATGAACCTCGCCATCCACGGCATCACCGCGAATCTCGGTGATCGTTGGGAAGACACGTTCGCGCGCGACGTGCATCCGGATCTGCTGGCCGACTATGTGATGGCCAATCCGCCGTTCAACATCAAGGACTGGTCGCGGCGCGAGGACGACAAGCGCTGGAAGTTCGGTGTTCCGCCGGCGAACAACGCGAACTACGCGTGGATCCAGCACATCATCTCGAAGCTCGCCGAGAAGGGCACGGCTGGTGTGGTGATGGCGAACGGCTCGATGTCCTCGAATTCCAGTGGTGAGGGCGAGATCCGGGCGCGGCTGGTGGAGGCCGACCTGGTGTCGTGCATGGTGGCGCTGCCGACACAGTTGTTCCGCAGTACGGGCATTCCTTGCTGCGTGTGGTTCTTTGCCAAGGACAAGTCGGCGGGTGCGAAGGGCTCGATCGACCGTCGAGGACAGGTGCTGTTCATCGACGCCCGCAACCTGGGTTATATGGTGGATCGTGCCGAGCGAGCGCTGTCCGACGAGGACATCGCAAAGATCGCGGGCACGTTTCATGCATGGCGGGGAACGGAATCCGCGAAAGGCATGGAGTACGCCGACGAGCCGGGCTTCTGTTACTCGGCGACGCTGGCTGAGATCAAGGACGCCGATTACGCACTGACTCCGGGGCGGTATGTGGGGGCCGCTCCGCTCGAGGATGACGGTGAACCGATCGAGGAGAAGATTGCGCGGTTGACGAAGGAACTGTTCGAGCAGTTCGACGAGTCTGCGCGGTTGCAGGATGTTGTGCGCGAGCAGTTGGGGAGGCTCTAGTGAGTTGGCAGTTGGTGGAGTTGTCTGAGGTTGCTGCTCCTAGAGGGATGGTCGGAGGTCCCTTCGGGTCTTCGTTGGTGAGCAAGGACTACAGGGAATCAGGAATTCCAGTGAGGTTTTCTCACCAGGCCGGTGCTTGCAGGTGAAGAAGAACGAGAGCCGCAGCAGCGATCGAGCCGATCCTCCACGGACATAGACTGATTCGCTGCAGCGCCTT